>JBDNHZ010000119.1:0-3188 GCA_041688515.1 Verrucomicrobiota bacterium | reverse complement strand
CGTGATGAGTCGCCGGGATCGGCGGGAGCCGATCGTCCGGGACGGCCGGGATCGCCAGCGCTTCCTCGAAACCTTGGGCGAGGCTTGCTGAATCCGGTTCGGGCGCGGTTGCTTTCGCGGGAGGACCCCATCCGCAACTACGCATGGAGCCGCTTTCCGCAGTATCGCCTACCGGCTTCGCAACGTGGGTCGTGGTTACGGGTGGATCGCGGACCGGTTGCGGCTGGGGACGTGGATCTACGGGTCAAACCTGCTGAGGGCAACGCCGCCACCTCGGACCAGACCGCCAGGACGTTTCCGTCGTGTCAAAAGTGAGGACTGACCCCTTCCAGTCTCGGAGGTTACTCAATCGAACACTTTCCTCCAACCGCTGGTGAGTGCGAATCACCCTCGCGCGAAACTCATTCCGCGGCCTTTCATCGCGGCTTCGCGTAACACGATCTCCGAAGTCGCTGCTGTTTGGAGTCGGTTCAGATTCCACCGGGTTCAGGATGTCTGAGGCTGGCGTCCTGGCGCTGCGGAAGAAAGACTCCCGGCATGGATCGATTGATTGCGCAGTTGGACCGGCACCTTCGCTGCCATCCCCGGCTTGGAACCGGGGTTTATCTCGCCAGGACGGCGGTGGTGCTCGGCGACGTGACCCTCGGGGATCACAGCAGCGTCTGGTACGGAGCCGTCCTGCGGGGTGACATCAATCGGATGGTCGTGGGCCACCATTCCAACATTCAGGACAATGCGGTCCTGCATCTGGCGGATGACTTCCCCTGTCGGGTGGGGAACTGGGTGACGGTCGGGCACTCGGCGAACGTTCATGCCTGCACCATTGGGGATGAATGTCTCATTGGCATGGGCGCGACGGTTCTGGACGGAGCGGTGATCGGGGAACAGTGCCTCGTGGGTGCCCATGCCCTGGTAACCCCGGGGACCCATATCCCGGCGGGATCCATGGTGCTCGGGTCCCCGGCAAAGGTAACCCGCTCCCTCCGACCGGAAGAGCGTGCCGGCCTCCGGCATTGGGCGGAGAAGTACGTCACCAACGGCGCCTATTGTCTGAAGCACGGGTTGCATGTGGGCGCAGCCATGGGCGGGTAGGGATGTGGCACCGGGCGTCGGTTCGCTCCCATCAAGGCCGTGCAATGATTTCAAACAGGGAGCCCACCCCTCCAGCACGAGTCCTCCACCTCCTTTCGTAGCTTTGACTCGCTGCGTCCCTCGGCAGAGGGTCGCTTCATGGCCACCTCCCCTTTCCAACGCGCCGGCGTTCGTTCTCCGCTCGTGTGGTTCAAGTGCTGGATTCCACTTCTGGTGATCCTCGTTTGGCCCTCGATGGCCCAGGCCGGGACCGCCGTCCGACACCGTTTGCTGGAGGGAAGCCTGTTCATCGACGATTGCCCGCCCTGTGGTCGGCCCACGATTCCGCTGCGACTGCGCGGAACCTTCGACCTGGAGCGGATCGAGGAGAATCCGCTCTTCGCGCGTTACGCTCTCCAGAACATCGATTGGACCACGGCGGACTACGGCGGTGGGATTGTTCGGATCACCGGAGCGGGTCTGCTCAAGATCGGGGGCGAAGTGGCATTGACCCAGGAACTGCGGTTGGACGTCACGGTCGCGATGGTGGGAACGAACATCGCCCGTCATTTTACGAATGAGTTGGTCGGCGTGACCCGTCCGTGGCCGAACCTCGCCGTCGATCTGATCGCCGAGGAACAGACCTTTACCCAACTCTTCCACCTGTCGATCCGATCGATTCCGTTGCGGGAACTGTGGTTCGTGACGGCGAATGGCTTCACCCCGGGGATCGGCGGATTGCCGATCGGGAACTATCGTCCGGCCGGGGATGTGTTGAGCCTCGATGGGCGTGTGGTGGTCGAGAACGAACGGATGACGTCGCGACTGGGACTGATGCCGGTGGTTCCGCCCTTGGCGGTGGATGCGTTCGACGTGTTGCCCGGGGGGATCCCGGTCTTCTCGCTGCGGGATCCGGTCTTCAGCGAGACCCTGGGGGATCTTCCCTCCGGCACGTTGCTGACGGCCGAGGGAAAGGTTTACCGCCGTGCGGGTGAGTTGCTCGAACCCTTCCATCCGGTCCCGGTGCCGGTGACCGATCCTGGCGTCGATGCGGTGCAGGTCATGGACGACGGCGAGGTGATCTTTTCGACGAATATCAGTGTCCCGGTGGAAGGCGGCGTGCTCGACCACGGCGATGTGCTCGGGAGCCAGGGGCGGGTGGTCCGACGGTTCAAGGATCTGGTCGCGGCATTCGAACCCCAGTTCGTTCCGGGCGCGGCCGATGCGGGGGTCGATGCCCTCCACGTCTGGCCGCACGGCGAGATCTGGTTTTCCGTGGCTCAGGAATTCAACTCCGCCACCGTGGGCTCCGTCCGGCAAGGGGACATCGTCAGCGACGGCGGGTGGGTGGTGTACCGCAACCTGGAACTTCTGGAGGGCTTCCAACCGCTGGAGGATCTGGCCGACTTCGGGCTGACGGGCCTGTTCCTCGTCACGGACGCGGGGACGCATCCGGAAGGGGCGGTGCTCACGCCGCCGCAGGTGGAGGAGGACGTCCTGCTGGAATGGAAAGGACCAGGACGCGTGTTCCAGGTGGAGTTCAGTCCTGCCTGGGAACTCCCGTTCCAGCCGAACAGCCCGGTCTTGCCGGACCGCGTCTGGTCGGTCGGCAAGCCGGGGAACGAGGGATGGTATCGGGTGCGGAGTTGGTGAATCGGGAAGCCGCGTTGGTTCATCCACGGATTTCGCAGATTCCGCAGATGGGGAAGGCGGACAGACCGGATCAGTCCTCCGCCCGTTCTCCGCTGGGCGCCATCTTCACCAGGCGGGGCATGAATTCGGCCAGGACATCGACCAGGTCCGTCTGCGCCGCCATGACGGTATGGATGTTCTTATACACTCCCGGTACTTCGTCGAGACCGGCCGAGATCAAATGGACCTGACGCTCCTTCAGGACCGGGTTCACTTGCTCCCAATCGAACGAGGCCACTGCCTTGGTCCGGCTCATGGCACGGCCGGCGCCGTGGGAAGCGGAACCGAGTGAACCCTCGCCGCCCTTGCCGCACACGACGAATCCCGGTGTGGCCATCGATCCGGGAATGACGCCGAGCACTCCGGCCTGGGCTGGCGTCGCCCCCTTGCGGTGCACCACGACCTCGCGATCCGCACCGTCGATG
>JBDNHZ010000118.1:0-21899 GCA_041688515.1 Verrucomicrobiota bacterium | reverse complement strand
TAGGCAATTTGAGATGGTAGAATTTGAACCCCATGTTCCTGAAACTCCTAATGCGTGGTTAACTATAGCCAATCAAATGCGGCGGCTATTTGAACCCTGGCGACAGCTTCTCCCGTCTCCCGAGCCAATTGGTGCGTTCCTGAGCCTGTTCAATTCACTTGCATCAATGGCTTCCTTGGCTGAGGAGTTCTTTCGCAGTCAATCTCTGGCGGATGTCAATGCTTGGCTAGATCAGCATTATCCCGGGATGCGGGAGCAACTTGCGCAAGCTTTCCAGAAGCATGCTCCCAATATTCAAGTGCTGAGCGCTGAGATCACCCGCACTCACTCCGTGCTGAGAACTGAGTTCGAGGCGCGCCTGGAAAGAAATCCGAGCGCCCTGGTGCTTGGTGGCGATCCCCGCGTCACACGCGGTTCTGCGATGATGGTTAATGGCACGTTGCAACCAGGCCGGGCGCGGCGAGTGCTCCGCCTCCTGACGGTTGATCCCATGGCCCTGCCGATCTCGGATGCCGTTAGCATGCTGCAGGTGGCTACCGAGCAAGTGATCAAGCAAACGCTCGATAGGCCCGTCGCTTTAGGGGACTTGTTCGACCGGCTAGCCAAGGCCAAGCAGATTGAAGTTCAAGTGGCCCAGAGCTTGGTTGTCGAAGGTGCGCTGGGGTTGTTGCGGCAAATTGGCGGCCATGCTCATCCAGGCATTTCGAAGGCGTTGGAGATGTGGGATTTGGCTCGTCGAGAGGAGGCGCGAGCGGAATCGTTGGGTAACAGTGACCATCAGACGGCGCAGATATCGCGCCGAGCTGCCCAGGAGAGTATTCGGGGGCTTCTGGCGAGCGACAGCATCGCCCAAACTGCTCTGTTGGCTGAAGTTAGGAGGAAGCTGCAGCAATATCAGTATGACGCCTCGTCTGTTCCGTTTGAACTGTGGCAAAATGCTGATGATGCGGTGAAAGAACTGGAACAGTTAACCTCAGACGTAGCCGCCACCGTGGACGTAGGGTTCTACGTTAGGGTGAATGCACGGAGTATCAGTTTCATCCATTTTGGTCGCCTGATCAATGAGTTCCGCCTAGCGGGCGGTGCGAGCAAGGAATATCTCGGATTTAACAGAGACTTGGAGAAGATGGTTGTTCAGTCGATCTCGGATAAGGCTGAGGTGGGAATTCGCTCAGGTGCCTCCCTAACGGGCAAGTTTGGGCTTGGGTTTAAAAGTGTCTTCCTCGTCAGCGACGCGCCGGAATTGGTGAGTGGCAGCGTGGACTTCGCGATTCGGGGCGGCGTCTATCCGGTCCGTCTTGAACCGTCGCAACGCCAAGAGCGGGAAGAGGAGTTGCGTGCTTTTGCCCCAGAACATTGGAGACGAGCCACCCTCGTCCTACTTCCATTGCGCGTTGGCGTCAACATTTGCGCGCATCAGGTGCTCAATTCATTTCAACGGCTGGCACCGCTGCTGGTTGTATTTTCGCGGCGACTGAAGCGACTGCGACTACGCGGGAGTGAAAGAGGAGAATTGGAAGTCAGTTGGGATCCTCAAACATTTGAGGAGGGCATAAATTGGGGGGTGTTGGAGGGTCTCGAGTGCGATATCCGGAGTGCGCTTGTCCTGTCGAGCAATGTGGATGGAGACCGCTTCCAGTTTCTTCTGGCATTAGGACCTGACGGTTTTGTTTCGCTGCCTAGCGATATACCTGCGTTCTGGGTTACGGCACCCACACGCGCCACTCCAAAGTACGGGTTTGCTGTGAACGGCCCCTTCGAACCGGACGTGGGCCGGGTGCAACTGGCCTTGCAGTCGGAGAAGAACAAGCAACTGGCGGGGGACATTGCTGGTACAGTCGCCAGCCGACTGGCGACAGTGTGGAAGCTGGCCGCAGGAGACTGGCCTAGCTTTCGCGAGAAATTGAGATTGGCCGCCGTCACGACGCCCTACGCCTTTTGGGATAGTTTGTGGTTGCTGCTCGGAGGGCAGTTTGTTGACAAGTGTCGCAAGGACGATGAAGCCCCGGTTGCGACGCTTGCGCGGCGAATCCTTTGGGCATGCGAAGCAGACGGGCTGCAGTCGTTTTACCGAAACAACGCCGCTTTGCCGACGGGCTTGATCGGCGATTACCGCACGCTGGGGCGATTGCCCAACCTGCACCATGTCGCGGCCGGCGCGCTCGACCGGAAACAGGTCTTCGAGGTCGTCTGCGGTTGGCCGGTCTTCCAGCAGCGCGTTCCCGTCGGGAGCATTTGCTCAAACCGCCACGTTGCTTCAATCCTTGAGCGCTTGGGTGTGCGTCCGCAGGCCGCCGCATCGCTGCATTTGGCACAGGCGGTGGAATGGGAATTGGAGCAAGAACACCGGGCTGACCCTGAACTCGCGTTGCGGCTGGGGCAGATCATCACGCCGAAATTCCTCAGGAATCTGAGGGAAGGCAAACAAGAGGAACGCGACGTGCAGGAATACGAGGCTCTGGGCGAGGTACTTGGGAAAGTTCAGATCCAAGCGGAGGATGGTTCTTGGCACAGACCGACGGATCTCGTCTTTGCGGCGGGTGACGGGGTGGAAACCGACGAGGCGATGCGCGCCGCTTTCGCCCCGCGAGAATGCAGTCTGAATCCGGCCTACAGCGGCTCCGCCCTAGCGTTCTTCCTCGCTTGTCGTCCGCAAATGGAGGCGAATGCGGAAACGATGGGGAAGTGGGTTTTGAAAGCTGGCGACGAAGAAACGCGCGTTGCGGCGCTGCAGTATCTGTTGAAGGGGGCATTGAAGAACCCGCTCGCCGATTATTTGCGAAGTCAGCGAGAAGGCGCCAACTGGCTTTGGCAGTTGCAGGCCTCCGAATGGTTTAAGCGAAGATTCCCGAATGGGGACGACCGCAAAGAAATTCTGTCCCATTGCCTTCGGCTGTTTGAAGAACAGCTCAGCCAGCTGGTACAGGAACAGCAAGGGGAGGAAAACGACGAGCAAGAGAATGAGGTCCAGCCATGGACGGTCCGCCAGCTTTGGCTCTGGTGGGAGTCCCAGAGCAAACCTATCGGCGACTACACTCTGGAGGGAGAGGCCAATTGGCCGCTGTTTCGCGGAGCATCAATAACGACCGAGGAGGAACGAAAGGACGAGTTGAAGCGCCGATTGCTTTCTCCCGATGCGCCCGAGGGCAAGGCCCTTTGGTACCGCCTGTTCGGCTACGCCTGCCTCGTTTCGGCGGGGCGGCATACGACCGAGCTTCGCCGGTTCTGGCTACAACGGCTAGAGCCGGAAGGCTTCTGGGAGCGCACCGGTGAGGGCGATTTTTCTGATCGGACGCTGGAGATTTTCGAACGAGCCGTTACCAACGAATCTACCGACATGGCCGGAGGCGGCGAACAAGCATACTACTGGCGCCGCGTATTCTACGACATTCGCAAGGTGCATCGGATGGTTCAGAACGGCTTCCCGGCAACACTCCTTGATCTGATGGATCGAGGGCACGGTGAGCATCTGCTGCAATTCCTCCGCACCGGTAATCTGCCCAACCAGAGGCCATGGGTTGGCACCTTCGGGCAGAGCACCGTTACCCCGCTGGGTTTCATCATCCGGGAGTTGGTCCGACTTGAAGTCATCACCGACGAGGCGGTGCGTCCCTACGCCTTTTACGTCTGCCGTCCGGTGCTTCGGGCGCTGACGAAAATCGGCTGGATTGATGAGGTGGATTCAGGGTTCTCGGGTCAGCACTGGCTGACGACCCTTCAGGGAGACCCGAAGCACGGACTGAAACTCCGGTCCTACTACGACATTCCACTTTTACACATGGGCATCACGCACCGGGGAGATGAGATGCCCGTGCCGCCGGAATAGGGAAAATGAGCACGCCCTCGATCACTCCGAATACGCGCGTCATCCACCGCGCGCACCCTGAATTCGGTTTCGGGCTGGTGCGTTACGTGGAGGAGGATGCCTTCGGTGAGATGCGTTTGCAGGTGGCGTTCGATCATCTCGACAATCTGGAGAATATGGCTCCAGAACAGGTGGAGGTCGTGGGCGATCCGTTGGCCGACGCGGCGTCCGGACGCTGGGGCGACGTGTCCGTGTTTCGCCGAAAGCTAGCTTCGGGGTTAGTCATCGGTGAAAACAACCTGACCGGCGGTTTCACCAAATCGGCGGTTCAACCGTTGCCGCATCAAGCCTTCCTTTTAGATAAAGTCTTGTCGGCGGAGCGTTTCGGGCATGTCCTTGCCGATGACGTGGGTTTGGGCAAAACCATTGAAGCGGGACTGCTGATCACCTGCCTGATTCGCCGGGAGCCGCCACAGCGCATCATGATCGTGTGCCCGGCGGGTCTTGCGCTCCAATGGCAGGATGAAATGGAGGAGCACTTCGGCCTGAATTTTTCAATCATGGGCGACAACTTCGACGGGAAGCTGTCGACAAGCTGGCGCAGCCAGTCGTTGATCATCGCTCCGCTGGATCGCTTGAAGCGCGATGTATATCGCGAGTTGTTGAAGGAGACGGGTGGCTTCGATCTCGTGGTCTGTGATGAAGCGCACCGCCTGACGGCCCGGCGACAGTTCCTCGACAACCGCCTCGTCAAGACGGCGAACTACCGGCTATTCGAGTTCCTCGTGCAAAGTCGGTTGATTCGTTACGTCGAGAACAACGATCAGACACCGCGCTCGCCACGATTGCTGCTGCTCTCTGCCACCCCGCACCAGGGCGATGATGAACGGTTTCTCCTCCTGCTGCATTTGGCCCGGCCCGACTTGTTCGATCCCAGCAAGCGGACAGCCGACCAACTGACCACCGCCCGTCTGGTTGAAACGCTTACCCGAACGCCGAAGTCGCGGGCGGTGGACTGGGAGGGCAAGCCAATCTTCAAGGGGCACATTACGAGAACGCTTGATGTGCGTTGGACAATTGAAGAGACGGAAGTTTCCCGGCTGCTGACGGAGTACATTCTCAAGAGCATCGACTTCGTTCGGGACTCGGATCGAGGGACACAGCTCGTGGTGCAACTGGTGATGCACACATTCCACAAGATTGCGGCGAGCAGTTGGCCTGCGTTGGAGCAGACCTTGCAGCGGCGTCTCGATTCACTCAATGGGAGGCTGCAAAAGCTCAGTGAGTTGCTGGACAACGGGGACGACCACGAGGAGAGCGAGCTGCGGGATTTCGCTGTGCCCGCGAAGACCTTTTTCGACGGTGAAAAGCTGCTGCTGATAACCTTGCTAGGACGGTTGAAAGGGTTGGCCAAGGACTCCAAGTGGGAGCAATGCGCCAACTTGTTGCGCCAACTTGATCAGGCAGAGCCGGGCGCAAAGGTCCTGCTGTTCACCCAGTATCGGGTTACACAGGACATGTTGATAGATCGACTCACTGGCCTATATCCCGGCGCTACTGTCGAAGTGGTTCATGGCGATGTTGAGCCGGCAGACCGGCGGTTCGCGCGCATCCGGTTCGAGAACGAGTCACGCTTCCTGATTTCCACTGAAGCTGGCGGCGAGGGCGTGAATTTGCAGAAGGCCTGCCACGTCATGGTGAACTACGATTTGCCGTGGAATCCGATGCGTCTCCAGCAGCGCATCGGTCGCCTTGACCGTTACGGTCAACAACGGGAGGTCAAGGTGTTCAACCTCCGAGTCCCTGACTCATGGGATCAGCAAATCTCGACGCGTATTCTTGAACGACTGGCCGTGATCCAGGGAACCATGAATCTGGCGGGGGCTGGGCTGGTCGAAGACTACCGGGAGATGATTCTCGGCGAAATTGCGGACGAAATTGACGTCAACCGGCTCTTCACGGAATCCCGCCAAGGTGGAGGTGTCAGCGATGGGAAGGTGGACGAGTGGGTTCGTGGTGCGGTGCGATCGGTGGAGCGTTGGCGCAGTCTTTTCAGCCCGGAGATGGGGATGGGAGAGGATACGGCGCGTCTTCGCCCCACGCTCACCAGCGATGATTTCAAGGATGCGTTTCAACTGGCGTGCGAGGGACAGGGCATTCAGTTGCGGGAGACCCGGAACAGCCGGAATCAGTTTGTGTCCGGCGTGTTCAATTTCGAGCTGCCAGCAGCCTTTCGTGACCCCGTGTTCCGGCCGTCACGAACCATGCATGTCGCCTTTGATCGGAGCGTTTATGCCGCAGTCCGTGGGCAGGATCTTGGCACCGTGCGGGGGCAGCCAATCCGTCCGTTGCTCGGTGGCTTCGGCGAGCCCTTCACCGATTGGGTGTTTCAGTCGTCGATGAATGCGCGCCCCCAAGAAAGTGCCTTTGCCTTGAGAGCACCAGATGGATGGGAACAGGGAGCCGGATGGTTGGTGGTCTTTGCGCTTCGCTGGATGGGGACAACGCGGCGCCTTTCCACGCCAGACTCACTTTCGGCTTCTTTCCTGGGCGACGGTGGCAATTCCTCCTCCCTCAAGCCAGATGCTCTCCTGCCGCTCTTGTCGGCAAAGGCGATCGATGGGGCGCCCTTTGAATTGCCGCCAGCTGACCTTCTCAGTCAGGCCAGAAAGGCGGCGCAGGAGACCCTCCGCGAGACATTGGGAGCCAAGCGGACCGGAACTCGGACTTCTGCTGGGATCTCACTTCTGCTGGTAGCGCGGATCGTGCAAACGCGATGGATCCAAACTCCCACCTCCAACTGATTCCCCGGCGGGACGGTGACATCGCGTTTCCGGAGGTCGGAGTTCGCGGTTTTGCTCCCTACAAGCCGATCTACCGATGAATCTGGTAATCGACGGCTATAGGGCGGCGAAGGTCGGCAGGGCGCTGCTGGATGCCTACGGGTCGACGGCTGGCTTTTTTGGCCAAAGGCCCATGCCTGAAGAAGAGATGCCCAACGGCGTGGTCAAAGGCTCCTTGGAACATCTTGTCTTCCTGACGCTGACGGAGTCGATCGACTACCAGCGGGATGCGGTGGAATTCTGGCGGGTGGCGAAGCTCGCCTACGAGGAACCGTCGACCCGGTTCCTCTTCGACCCAAGGTTGGTCCACGAGGCGACGGTCAAGGATACCGAGGCTGCGCTCCAGCGATTCGGCATGTCGAAGAAGCCGAAGAAGGACGCATGGATCTGGCGTACCGTTGCGGTGACGTTCCACAAGAAGTGTTGCGGCGATCCCAGAAACTTTCTCGCCGACTGCAACAATGATGCACTGACCGTTCTTGAGCGCCTCGCAACCGACACGCACCCGTGGGGCGGTAGACTGGCCCTGGATTTTCCGTACCTGCGCGGATCGCAGAGTGTCAGGTCGGACAGTTCTGCACGCCTGTGCGAATCGTGGTCGATGGATCGAGAATGATCGTTTCTACATGAAGACGCTTTGCATCGTGCCGTGCGGAAAAGCGAAGATCTGGGACAAGCGCCCTGATGCCGGTCCCACTCCAGCCAAGGACGTTTACACCGGCCCATTCGCCACCATGTGCAGGCGGTACGCGCTCCGGTTCCATTCGGCCGACTGGTGCATTATTTCCGCCAAGTACGGGTTCCTCCAGCCCGACGACAGGGTGCCCGGACGCTACGAGGTAACCTTCAACCGGAAGTCGACTCAGCCGATCTCCGTCGAAGACCTGGTCGAGCAGGCCAAGAAGACTGGCCTCTTGTCGTACGATCGGGTTGTCTGCGTCGCGGGTAGTGCCTACGTCGACCGTTGCCGACGGGTCTTTGGGGAGAGCATAGTCGTTGAGACTCTATCGGGATGTCGAAGTCAGGGTGCGATGATGCAGAAGCTCAAGCAGGCGATCCTTGCAGGGGTGCCGTTGATTGGATGATGTCGGGATTCTTGACGTCCGCCGACAACTCACGGGGCACAAGTCATCCGAGATCCACCGAAAGTACACCCACCTGAGCCTCGTCCCCCTGCGGGCAGCGATGGCCCGCCTCCGCTCGTCAGCAGTACCGACCGGGAACCGCTGAAACTGAGCAGATAGGGCAGGGCGCCCACCGACCCTCAGCCGCCGGCAGCGTCAAATTCCATAACCCAAACCCCGCCCGGTCCAGGTTTGAAACGCACCTGATCGCGACGTCCCGGCTTGCCCGCTTCCGGGCCGAACCATCGCCGAAGAACCTCTGCCAACACGTTCTCCGCTTGCCCCTCGCGTCGCAGCACGTTCACCGCAATCTTCACGAAATTGGCTTCGTACCTGTCGCCGTCCGCCGTCACGGGTGTCCATCCGTCAGGAATGTCCGGACGACGACGGCGAAGATCCGGGAAGAACAGGATCGGCTTGCCCGATTGTTGAATGACCTTGGCCGCAAAAGGACGCGGCTGCCGACGGCCCAGGTACTCCGCGAGCCGCCACTCCGCCAATTCCGTCACCCAATCGACCAACACCTCGCGCTGAGCAGTTCCGACGTCCAATCCCGATGCCGTCCGCATCACGCCGCCTTGGTACTCGAAGTAGGCCATGCCGCCTGTCCCACGACCGCCTGTCCAGGCATGGATCGGGTACTCTTCCAGATGCCGGCGCAACGCCGCGTCCGACTCCAGAACCGTCCCGACGTCCGCCCGGAGCACGGCGCTCCGTTCTGTGAGCCTGCGAAACGCCGCCACGAGGCGTTGAATCCCGATCTCTCCGGGAAAAGTCACCGGTGATGATTCCCCGGCTCCGCCTTCGGACTCCCTCGCGGCGGCAATCCATCCCAGCAGCAGAACCATCTTGAAGCTCCGCGTCATGGGCGTCGTTTCCATGTGTCGCAGGAACTCGAGGACCGGGCTCGGAAGTCCCAAGGGACGTCCTTCGCTCTCCTCCACCAGGGCCCGCCAACAGCCCATCGGATTCACGCCCGGGTCGTATCCAGCGTGCCAGACTTCGGATGCCGTCGGTCGGCGGCCATGCGCTTCCATGAAACGGACATAGAAGCCCTCGACCGCCGCCGCACGGGATCGCGGCCGAAGGAGCTCCTTGAGGACGTCGATCGCCTCGACGTCGTAGTGGATGGAGCATCCGCCCGGCAGCTCCCACTCGCCCGATCTGATCCGCAGCAGCATCTCGCGGTCACCGCCCTCCAATCCGAGGAGCACTCGCGGCGCCGTCAGGAAGACCCGATGGTTGCCCACGTAATCCACCACGGTCAGATGGCTTTTCCCCCCGCTCCGCCGGAGTCCGCGACCGAATTGCTGTGTCCAAAGGGTCACCGATTCGGTTGGCCGGAGCATCAGGATGGTGTCGATCGCGGGCAGGTCGAGTCCCTCATTGAAGAGGTCGACGACGAAGAGCACCGCGATGCTTCCCGCCTCCAGGTTCGCCAACGCGCGCGTCCGCGGCGCGGAATTGACGCCGGAGTGCACCGCCACCGCAGCCACGCCGTTGTCGTGGAAGTAGGCCGCCATGAAGTCCGCGTGGCGCTGCGACACGCAGAACGCCAACGTCCGTTGACGGCCGCGCAGGCGCCATTGCTCCAATGCGGATGCCGCCCGCTCCCGGGTCGCTACCGCTGCGGTCAGAGCCACTTCGTCGAACCGTCCGCTTCTCCACGGGATCTGCCCATAATCGACGCGGTCAGGAACCCCGAAGTAATGGAATGGAACCAACTGGCCACGTCGGATTCCGGAAACCACGTCGCACTCGTACACCAGATTCTCGCCGCAAAGGGCCAGCAGATCGGCCCCATCGGAACGGTCGGGCGTCGCCGTCAGACCAAGGAAGAACCTGGGTTGAAAATGGTCAATCAACGCCCGGTATGTTCGGGCCGCGGCGTGGTGGAATTCATCGACCACCACATAATCGAATCGATCAGGAGCAAACCGCCGCAGATGTACTTCGCGTCCCAAGGTCTGGATGCTGGCGAACAGGACATCCGATTCGGGCAGCTTTTCCGTCCCCGTGTACTTGCCCAGGGACGACGCCGGCCGAATCCGTCGAAAGGTGGCCCGCGCCTGCTCGAGGATCTCATCGCGATGTGCGACGAACAGCACCCGTTGGAACGGCAGACTGTCAAACGCCGCCAGCCAGGTCTTTCCGAGACCGGTCGCCAGCACGACCAAACCCGCCCCGTTGCCAGCTTCGCGCGACGCCTGCAACGCGGCGAGTGCCTCTACTTGAATCGGCGTCGGCTTCGGAACCCCGGCCCGCGCCTCGCGCGGTTCCGGCTTATCGAAGATTGAGTCGCCCACCGTGCCCGGCACCGGAATCGGGAGCGATCGACGTGCCCGATAGGACTGGATCCACGCCTCCGTAACGGGCCGCGCATTCGGACTGCTGAACAAGCGGTCGAATGCCCCACGGATGCCCGCCACCTCGCGACGGTCTCTCGCCGACACCACTTGCCAGTTCCATTCCACTCCCAAATGGAGCGCGGACCCACTCAGATTCGAACTCCCGATGAACGCCAGCGCGCTGCCATCCGCGAAGCCCGCCAGATAACCCTTCGGATGAAAACTGCGTCCGTAGGTCTCGATGACGCGGACTTCGGCGCCATCTCCCAAATCCGAAAGCTTTGCTAGGGCATCGGGATCGGTGACGTCCAGATAATCGCCGGTCAGAATCCGCAACCGTCCCTTGCGTCGGACCAAATCCCGGAGATGTCCCCAGAGCAAATCCACCCCGCTCGGCAGGACAAACGCCACGCAGAGGTCCACCTCCACGGCCCGATCGATGGCATCTCGCAACCGGGGCAACAGCGGCATCTCCGGACCGGACAACAATCCCGATTCGGTCGGCATCGGCTCGATCAACTGGGTCCCAGCAGTCGCTTCGGGACTCGGCGAAGCCAGATAGTTTGCCTTCGACGGAATGACATGTCGCACGCCACCCCGCGGATCGGGAACATCGCCGTCGTAGCGTGGGATCACGTGTACATGAAGATGAAAGACCGTCTGGCCGGCGGCGTGCCCCACGTTGATCCCAATATTGAAACCATCGGGACGATGCCGCTCCAGAATCCGGGCCCTCGCGACATCAATACCCCTCACGAGCGCCGCCTGTTCCTCGGGTGTGGCATCGAACCAGGTTGCCACGTGCCGTCGCAGCACGAGCAACGCATGCCCGGGCGACACCGCGAATCCATCCCACAGGCCGACTATCAAGGCGTCCTCGTGAAAGGTCCGGGCGGAGTCGGGGGTGCAGAAAGGGCAGGCAGAGCCGTTGGTAGCCGAGGTGTTCGACATGGGATTTAGAAATGCGGGTAAATCACCTGCTTTGCATCAAGCCAAATACATTATCTTCGAGCTTCGATTGGCGGGTGACGGAGATTCGTTCGACATGGGGTCTGGAGATTTCCTCCTTGTAAGCAAAGCCTATTTAAAATCCGTCCCCGCTATCGTCGCGAGCTCCGCAACGTGGTCCTCGATGGTGTTTGCGCTGGGAGAGAGGGAAATGCTGAAGGCTGATGCGCCGGTGCTTTCTGTAAGAGACACCGTGGAACTGATCGGGTGGTACTTCGAGCCTGGGCGGACGGAAGGTGGGGTAGAGGAAGCGATACGGGCGCGGCACCGAAGTCGGTTCCAGTCGATGCAGAGCAAGCGGCGCCGCCAAGCGCGCAAATCCAGCGATTCCTAACAATGTGAGATTGTCATGGTCCAGTTTGCTGTTCGAGTGCGCTAATGAACACGGCTCCATCCCACCAGTTTGATTGGGATCGCCTGCGGAGCGGGCTTCTGATGCGTGGTTTTGGCCGGCTGCAAGATGCGGAGGGAATATGCTTTGTCCAACGGAGCCCTTGAGATCTCGAGGACATCGCCTTCCTCGGCCCCGGTTTGCCGCAGGTATCCAGTCGTGTAAGTGATGCGATATTCGTTCCGGGTTCCATGTTCATCGTGGAGCCGGTTGTTGTAATAGACGTAGCGGAAGCGGTGGATCTTCCCGTCTTCGTCAATACACTCGATCCAGGCGTCCGGATTCCGTTGACCGGGATCCAGGGGAGGGAGGAATTCGAGAAGTGCCTTTTCGGTCTTTGGGACGTGGATGCCGGCCTGATGCGCCTTGGTGGATCCGACATCATTGGCACTGAGGGTTTTCCGGAATGCTTGTCGGATGCTCATTGCGGGGTTGGCTGGAGGTTGAGTGCTCGCCGGAGGTCTTCGGAATCGCGGAGCCCGAGCGGTGCCGCCTCATGTCCGAGGGCAGATTTCCAGCGGCAACGGTCGATCATGACTTCTTCCACGGTGTCCGCGTAGTACAGGCGGTAGATCGTGACAGGTTGGTTCTGTCCACGGCGGTGGGCGCGTGCGCTTGCCTGGGCTTCAAGAGCTGGATTCCAAACTGGGGTGTAGTGGATGACCACGGTTGCCGCAGTGATGTTCAGTCCCGTACCGGCGGCCTTGGGATTGAGGATCAGGCAGCCAGGCCCTGGGTGGTCGGTGAAAGTATCAACGATCGTCTGCCGGTCTTCCTGGGGGGTGGAGCCATTGATCGCTCCCCAGAAAGTGTTGGGTGGAGCAGCCGTGGCTCCGCGGATCAGTTCGCCGCATCGATTGAAGAGGACGAAGACGAGGATTTTTCGGTGATGCAGGAAGGCTTCCCGCAGGATCTGGATGGTACGTTCCAGCTTCGGAGTGATCAGGGGAAGGGTACTGCCGTGGTCGAGTTCAGCATCATCGGTGTCGGACGCGGAGTTGTCGGCGGCCCGCAGCCAGTGGTGCGCGCAGACCAATTGGAGTTGGAGGGTTGCGACCAGTTCGCCGGCTACTGGATAGCGCGCGACTGTAGTTCGCCGGACCCGGCAGTAGTGGGCGGCGAGGTCGGTTTCCATGGAGAGCGGGATGTCGACCTCGATCCGCTCTGGGAGATCGGCAGCCACGTCGGCGACTTTTCTGTGAAGGACGATGGGATCAGTGATGCGAGCGAGGGCGCCCGCGGCTTCCACGCTGTCAGGAAAGTCCCGTTCGAAGTCCTGCCGGGTTCCGAGGATGCCGGGCACGGCGATGTCGGCAAGCGACCAGAGATCCAGGAGGCAATTCTCTATCGGTGTTCCGGTCATCGGGATGGTCCAGGATCGTTGGATGGTTGAAACTGCCTGCCTGCGGCCCGAATCGGGGTTCTTGAGAGCCTGAGCCTCATCGCAGATCAGGGCCGTCCAGGTGAACGCACGGAAGATGCTGACGTCGTTGACGAGGGTGTCATAGGTGCAGATGACCACGTTGGCGGATCGGAGCTGGCGATGCGTGCCGGCGCGCAACGCTCCCCGATGCACCAGAATGCTGAGTGATGGAGCAAACCTTGTTATTTCGCGAACCCAGTTTGCAATGAGACTGGTGGGGCAGAGGATGAGGGCGGGTGCCGTCAAGGGCGGAGGGGCGAGGACCAGAAGCGCGATTACCTGCAGGGTCTTCCCCAAGCCCATCTCATCGGCGAGAATCAGGCCACGACTGTCCGCGATGGCCTCCCGCATCCACTGGATCCCTTGTGCCTGATACGGGAATAGCTCGGCGGCCAGTCCGGGGATCTGCTGTGCTGCGGCTATGACGTTGGCTCTCGCGTTTGCGGTTGCGAGGAAATCTCTGGTGGCCTCGACCTCAATAGGAGGTGAACTGGCCCGCATGAGCCGCAACGCCGAAGCGTAGCCGATCCTCGACGGGTCCGCTGTTCCTGCCATGCGAGCGAGGATGGCGGGCGCGTCGGAGGGTAGGGGACGGAACACCCTTCCATCGAGGATCCATCCGTGGGCGGGACTGGGGGTTGGGATCACCCGTCTGATTCCGTCCCTGGTCTTTGAACCCGCGAGCTGAACGACACAAGCCGACCCCTGCCGCCCGAGCAGGACAACGGGGTCGACGACACGTTCGGAGATGCTGTAACCGGCTGGGAGTTGCTGCCGCAACGATTCGAAGTCGGGGGGAAGTGATGCTGGATCATTCACTGCGTGACTCCATCAGGTGCTTCAGGTCCTCCGGTGTGTAGGGGACGGGAAGTCGGGTATGTACAGCGCGGTGACAATTGGGGCAGAGCGGAACGAGATCGCTTCTGGGATCGTAATGCCGGGGCGCGTTGAGGCTTGCCAAGGGTTCCAGATGGTGGACCTCGATGATCGAGCCCGCCTCGCGATACACAGCGCGGGGTTCGATGGAGCATACCTTGCAGCGGTCACCGTGGACCCGGACGCACAGGAGCCTGTTCCGCGGGTTCCGCTCCCGGCGTCGGACAACCGACTGGAGGATCGCACCCTCCATTACCGGGGCATCGTAAAGGGCGATATCGTCCACCGGGTCATACCCGATCAGTTCAGCCATCGAAGCCATTATCGGCACGATGACGTCGCGGCAGGTCAACGTGATGGCTGCATCTGTGTCGGGAGGCTCGTCGTGGCGGATGGTGGCAACCATTCGAAATCGGCCGTCACGGACGTGCCAGTCGGTTAGAAGCTGATCCAGCACTTCGACCCGGGCGCTGGAACCAATTGACTCCACCAGTGCTTGGGCCAGTTGGATATCTTCGGGTGTCGCCCTTGAGATCTGCTCGAGGATCGGTCCTGAGAATCTGCCGAATGAGAGTTCTACGCGATGGCCCTTCAGGCCGTGGGGCCGGAGTTCAGCGATGGGCCCACGCTGTTCCTCCAGATCCGCGAACCAGATCCTCAGGGCTGAACGAAGTCCGGTGTCATCCACTTCGACCGCAATCGAAGCGCCCGTGCCTTCCTCCAGTTCCCGAAGGATCAGTTCGCGGCTACAACCGATCATTGCCATTCTCCTCCGCGTCTTCCAACTCCTCCGGCTCAGGATCTGCAAGCTGGCGGAGTAGTTTTCTGAGGTTCGAGGAGATCTCGTCGCGGATGTCCTCGAAGATCGGTTCCAGTTCGGCATTGGTGTTGTTCTGCTCGGCGGCTGCGAATGCCCAGAGCAAGAGGTCCATGCCTTCGACGGCGTAGCCGTTGGCTGCCGCCCTTTGGTAGATCTTCTGGTAGAAGTCGTGGTGCTTGTTGAGTAGGACCCCGGTGACGTGCCCGTCGATTCCGGTGCTTCGGAAAGCTGGCTGCCAGAGTTGGCCCGTTGTGATCGAATCGACTGCTTCCACGTGGATGCTGTCCGGCCTGACGTTGTCCTGGATCGGTTGCCGGATCCGGATGGTTGGCCCGCGGTTGTTACCGACGACAGCTGACTGGGTCGCGGGGTCGACGGTGGAAATCTGGGGCTTGGCCGTTCCTGGTGTCGCCTGGATGCTGTGGTTCGCGCTCGCGTGACTGATGGCGTTTCCGACCACCAAATCCCGATTCTTGCGCCTGTAGCGGAGACCTGCTTCCCGGTAGATCGGCTGAAGCAGGGTCTTGAGAAATTCTTCAAGGGCCGGATCGAGCAGTATCCTCGACTTCTTCACGTCCACTTTGAAGGCGTCATCGAGCTCATGGCCGAAATCGAACTCGATCCGGAGCAGGGATGTGTGTGGTTCGGGAACACCAAAGACTCCCAGCCAACCACCGTCCTGGATCAAGCGCCCCTCCCGGTACACGTAGAACCCCTGTGCTTTGTTGGAGATGCGGGCGTGCAGATCGTTCTCTTCTTTGGACATGTCCCGGCGATGGGGAAGGATCCAGGCTCGGATCTGCGCACGCTCGATGCTCCCGTCGGCAAGTTCGATCTCAACGCTCTGTTGGTTCTCGCCGAGGATTTGTTCGGATCGGGCAGGATAGAACGGGTTCCAAGGTTCGACCCGAGAGCCATTGATATTGATGGCGACGTTCCGTTCCCTGTTGTCTGCGGGGTCGAGGAATCGGTGGTAGATGAGGGAGACATGCCTCGCAAGGCTCTCGGCCAGTCGCTTGATCGCGAGCTTTTCCTGCGTCCCGCCGGGCTCACCGTACTCCTTGGCAAGGATCCGGTCGCAGTTGGACCAGATCACCAGCGTGCCTTTCTCCCCGCAGAACTCCTCGAACGACTCGCACTCGTCGGGCGTTACCTGCTCCCGGAGCATTTCCCAAGTGTTGCACTGGGAGACGTGTTCCAGATCCCAAGTCAGTTTCGCGAACGGTTGGTCCGCCGACTTCCGGGCTATGACGGTGAACTTCAGACAGACGGAGCTGGAGGCGGTCTTCAGGCCGAGCCCGAATTTTCCCAGGCTCTTCGCATTCTTCCGGGCAGCAGCCCCGTAGCGCATCGCGTTGTGGACCCCGGCGGCATCCATACCGTCGCCGTTGTCCCCGATGTAGACAAACTTGCGACCATCCTGCTGTAGCTCGATCCCGACATTGACCGTTGTCGCGTTGGCGGCGATTGAGTTGTCGATTACATCGGCAGCCGCTGTCCGGAAATTGTATCCCGTGTCCCGGAGTCCATAGATGAGCCGGGAGGCATCGGGGTTGTTGATGAGGTCGCTCATGTGCAATCGTCAGACGGGTTCGATGGCCCTGTGCGCTTGTCCTGCCCCGGTCCGGGCCGATCAGTTTCCCGGGGACACCGTCGAGATTTGGCCCGTGCGCTCCTCGGACTTCAACCACAAGATGATACAATCGATCAGTCTGTCGGCGGGCAACGTCCGCACCGCACATTCCCAGATCGTCAGGACGCGCCATCCGGCATTGGCGAGGGCGTTCCGGACCTCACCGTCGCGGGTCCGGTTGCGCATGAGTTTGCCCGTCCAGAAATCGGCCCGGGTTCCGGGGATCCTGAAGTAGGGACACCCCTCATGGGCGTGCCAGAAGCAGCCGTGCACCATGATTGCGGTCCTGTGCCTTGGAAGCACGAGGTCGGGCCGACCGGGGAGCTTTCGGCTGTGGAGGCTGAAGCGGTAGCCCCGCCGGTGTAGCCCACTGCGGACAATGATCTCGGGGCGGGTATCCTTATGGCCGATCCGAGACATCATCTCCGACCGGGACATCGCTGGGCGTCCCTCAGCCAAGGGGTTTCCTTGCCGGCTTGGCAGCCAAGGCCTGCTTTATCGCGGGTGCAATGGCACTTGCAACTGCCGTCGCCACTGGTGCAGCGACGGCATTTCCAAACTGGCGATAGGCTTGCATATCGGAGACGACAATCTTCCAAGGATCGGTCGTACCTGAGCGATCAAAGCCCATCAGTCGTGCGCACTCCCGGGGTGTCAGTCGACGGGGATTGCGACCCTTCTGAGCGATGAGGATTTCAGATCCATCCTTGTAGTATCGCGCACTGAGCGTTCGGGCCACCTGGTCCGGTCCACAGAGGCCAAAGCCAAACCCATTCCCGGCAGCCTTGTGTTTCGCTGCATATTGCTGGAGATAGGCCCAGAGGCCGTCTGTAAGCGTGTACTTTGGGGCAACGGTTGCCTTGGCTCCGATGGTGAACGGATGTTCCTCCGCCTCGGTTCCGTCCTGCGGATGTAGGATCGATGAAAGTGTAGGATTCGGGGAGGGTGGGATGACGATCTGATCGAGCGAGAACCCGATCTGGAGGTCGCGCCGGAAGCCGCAGATGAAGATCCGCTCGCGGTGCTGGGGAACCCAGCTCCTGGCATCAATGATCTTGCGGGTCACCTCATAACCGAGCTCGTCGAGGGCTCGAAGGATCACTCTAAAGGTGTTCCCCCGGTCATGGGAGATCAGGTTCTTCACGTTTTCCAACAGGAACGCTGCGGGCTTGCGGTGGGCAAGGATCCGGACCACATCGAAGAACAGAGTGCCTTGGGTCTCGTCGAGGAATCCATGCGCCCTTCCTAGTGAGTTCTTCTTCGACACGCCAGCGATGCTGAAAGGCTGGCAAGGAAACCCTGCGAGTAGCACGTCGTGCTGCGGGATTCCGGTAACCTCGATCTTCGTGATGTCCCCATTGATCGGGTGATCGGTGCCGAAGTTGGCAAGGTACGTCAGTTGGGAATACTTGTTCCACTCGCTGGTGAAGACGCAGGTCCCACCGATCGCCTCGAAACCGATCCGCAACCCACCGATGCCTGCGAACAGGTCGATGAAGCGGAACGAGTCCGCCTTCTCTCTGGTTGGCCCTTTCCTCATGCTTGTAGGTTCGATGCTAACGAGTCGCCTCTCCGGTGGGTACTGCCGAAGTTTCCCGAGTGACACTTTGGCTGCAAGTGGCCGCGGGATGGTGCCATCGTCTGGGGTGGGGACGGGCTTCCTCGTGCCTATCCATATGGCTGTGTGGTGATTACCAAAAAAATCAGTCTCGAAAATGTTGGCGGTTCGTGCAAAGGGACGCTTGGACGGTTTCCCTGTCTCGGTGGCCCAGCCCTCGGCGGGTTCTACCCCCTTCCTCCACGGAGCCGCACCGAAGCTGGGACGATCCAGAAAAGACGCGGAGGTCGTGAAATCCGCGTCCTGAGCAGTCATGTGCGGTGTCGGGTGAAGACTGCACCACAAAGCGCCCGGGTGCGCCGGCAACGTGAAGGGAGATAGGATGAGGAGGTCGCGATGATCAATCGCTACATGCACTGGCGGATCCAGCAGCCCAACAACCCCATCAGAAATCCAATCCGGGAACGGCATCGTCGCCGGATCAACGCGATGATTAGCAAGATGCGCCACAAATACGGCGAATCCGATGTTCGAACACTGTAGAATTAGGAGACCGCTGGAACGCCGAACGGAATGAGGGGCAAAGGTGCCACCAAACCAGCATCGCTAGTCCCACCTGAAATGCCAACGCCGCAACTGTCGCGCGCTTCCGCCTCCACGCCGGCCCCAGGTGAGCCAATTACACCGCGTTTCACTTGGCCTTGCACTGCGGTTGGTCATCTTGTCGCAGGCTACCAAGGCGGTCTCCAAGACGGCACCGACGACGAAGAGTGGTTGCGACAGGTCGAGAGCCGGTGCAAGGGCGCTCTCCAGCAGTTCCAGCTTCAATCCAAGTTGTTGACCACGGCGCTCACGCCAAACGCGGCGCTTCTGAAATTCCAAGGCAGTGCCAACCTCACGGTCGAACAAGTTCTCAAGCGGCGCTCGGAGTTCCTGACGACCCACGCGCTGACCGTCATTTCCGTTCGGGCCGAACCTGGAATGGTATCCATCGCCGTCGCCCGCCCAAATCGGCGAGTACTGCAACTTCCAGACGTTTGGAAGAGGTGGATGCCCAACTGTGCGCACGGCAATCAGGAACTGCTCATCGCAGTACGCGAGGAGGACAGTAGTCCTTTGTTCCTGTCCCCTCGCTCCAACGCGCCTCACACGCTCATCGCAGGTTCCACCGGAAGCGGAAAATCGGTGTTAATGCAAAACATCATCCTGGGCATAGCCTGCACCAATACGGTTGAGCAGGCGAGGATCGCCCTCATCGACCCCAAGCAAGGGGTGGACTATTTTCCGTTTGAAGGGTTGCCTCATTTGCAAGGCGGTATTATCGACTCTCAAGAAAAGGCTATTGCCGCTTTGAACAAGCTGGTCGAGGAAATGAACCGTCGATACACCGTTCTTAGGGAGAATAGAGTTTCCAACATCTTCGATCTAAACAAAAAGCCGACGTCGTCCGAGCGTCTTCCATTCCTCTGGGTCATCCACGACGAGTTTGCGGAATGGATGATGACGCCAAAGTATGCCGACGCCGTTTCCGACATCGTTGGGCGACTTGGCGTAAAAGCTAGGGCCGCCGGCATCTCACTTGTCTTTGCCGCACAGCGCCCCGATGCGAACGTGATGCCGATGCAGCTTCGAGCCAATCTAGGAAACCGCCTTGTGCTCCGGGTAGACGGGGAAGGCACATCCGAGATCGCCTTGGGCGAGAAAGGGGCGGAGCGATTGCTCGGAAGGGGTCACCTCGCTGCAAGGCTCGAAGGGGTTCCGGAAATCGCTTTCGCTCAAGTTCCGCTCGTCGACAGCAAATTTCTCACTCAAGTGGTGGACAGCCTGAAAGCCTGCGCTCAGCGCCAGGCAACCTAGAGCCACACTTGCGCAACAGATTCATCAGGATGCAGGCGCATTCGAATAAGTTCCTTGTGGTTCCTGAGCAACAGCTCTGATCGCCTTGCTGAACCATTCCCAATCACGTTCAGAGCCTCGCCCGACGGAGGACAGAACGACACAGTGGGCTGATCCGTCGTCAATCGTTTCGATGCGCAAAAGTCGCATGTGTGCTTGGTCCCGATTGATGAGCCTACGGTTGGGCGATTTCTCCAGCTCTTGGCTTCGGCGAACTTTGTTCAAATCGAGCTGAGGTAGTCGAGCAAGTCCTCTGGTTTGCTCTGTACCCGCACTCCGAAGTGCTTATCAAGTTCCAATACCTTGCTCCGGAGAAGATGTTCCATCGGACCGTCGCAGAAATACGCGGCACTCGATGGGATTCCAGCGCTGGCGTGGAGGAAATCAAAGATATCATTGGGACGGATCTTGCCACCTCGAGACACTTGGGCTGCGCACATTCCGGCAACCACCTCACAGCATGGAACCCGGCCATAGTCACGCGAGTCGATCATGGTTTGGGCGATTTTGAGGACACTCGCTTGAACTTCCCCGAACGGTGTCCCGCCGTGGACCGCCTGCACGTTGGCAAGGACTTGGGTCACGTAGTCTTCAACGACGTCGTTTCGACATTTTCTGGAGAGATCCCAGAAAGGCATGGGATGAGACTTCTGCTGAGCCGGCAAGTCGGTCCATTTTGTGAAAAAGCTCCTCTTTTCCAGATGTGGAAGAAAACCCTGAGCCGTGAGCTTTTGGCAGTCATTGACGGTCATTTCCCAGCGCACGTCGGTGCTGACGTTCTCCCACACTATCGAATTCTCCGGCGACCACCATGCGGCCCTGATCTGCTCATCGCCAAACCACATGCCGACTTTGGCGAAAGAGCTGCTGTTGATTCGGACGTCTTGTCCGTTGTGAGTCATCGAGCAGCAGCATTGCTGCGCAAAGGCTTCTTCGAACCGCATTACCGAGATGCCTTGGCTGAAGATGTCCATCAAGTTGGCCGTGGCTGCGCGGGAGTGTGGGTCGGATTGTTTCATCAACTCTTCAAAAATCGGAGAGCTTAGGGGACACAATGTAGCCTTCTGCATCGCCAGTCGGTTCAAGCACACCAGAATCTGCTTATACACGGGGGACGCCTTTGGACTTTGGAGCAACACGTGCCGCAAGTTGATCCAGTGGCAAACGTCAAGATAGATCACCCTCTTCTTCGTCACCTCGGCTTGAAGCTCCTTCAGTTTGGCGTCAAGGTGCGTCGCCCCAGTGAGTCTATCCACGACGGAGTGCCGCCCCACGGACTCTCGAACTATCCTCACATACCTCGCCGACTTGAGTGGGTTGGCGCTGTCGGGAGACTGTAGGAGGGCAAATTGTTCGTCATACACTGAAAGCTTGCTCTCGGATTCGGTCGGTGAGGTCGGTCCAGCTTTGAACAGATCCTCCAAAGGCCTCTCGGACATAAACACCGCTTTGGCCTTGTCAAAATCGACAGCCTCAATCCCCTGACAACCCTGTTCCATCGCGTCAAGGCACTCCTGAATTCGGAAGGTATTGGAAAATTCGAAGAAGCCGCGTTGTTCATTCTTGCTATCCAACAGCAGCACATGCCAGTGCGTTTGGAACGCAAGTTCGCGCCACAAGCCGAGTTGCGTTTCGCTGCGAGGATTCACATAGGCGTCGTAAATGACGAGGGGAACGAGGGGGTTGTATGGCGATGGAATCCAGAATATGAAGAAGCCAAGACACCCGTGCAGGTTTCGGGCGACACCTGCATGGACACGCAGATTGAAGGGACGTGTCTTGGCGAGGGTGTTGATGAAGGGCGTTGAATCCTTCAGGTAAAGGACGACTTCGTCGCCTACCTCAAGATTGATAACTGCCGGGCCCGGGAGCAAACCGTCCGGGATCGCCATGCTTCCCGGAAACACCGGCGGATCGAACCTCGCCGGACCATGCAGCCATTTATTATTCTTCGATTCAGGCATACGCTCACCACGACTCCGACAATTGTTTCGACGACGTCCTTCCTTGTCAGCACGCGTGGGCAAAGCTCCCAGCGATTTTTGTCGGGGTCGATGGTTTCCTCGTAGCGAAGCTCGAACACGCCGCGGGCCTTTTGGCGAAGGTGGATGTAATCGTTCATCATCTCCTCCATCCGCTCCACGCTGTCGATCCAGTCGTCCGCGATGGCGTCT
>JBDNHZ010000117.1:0-6051 GCA_041688515.1 Verrucomicrobiota bacterium | reverse complement strand
GCAGCGCGTGGCCATTGCCCGCGCCCTGGTCCATCGACCCGACCTGATCCTCGCCGATGAACCCACGGGAACCCTCGATTCGACCAATGGCGAGAACGTGCTCGCCCTCCTGCGGGAGCTTGGCGACGAAACCGGGGTCGCCCTCGTGCTGGTCACGCACAGCCTGCCCGCCACCCGGATCTGTCACCGCGTGATCCATCTCCGCGACGGACACATCGAGCGCGACGAGTCGAACCTCCGTTGATCCGCTCTCCATGGACGCGTCCACGTTCCGACTTCTCCTGACCCGCACCACCCTGCGGCACTGGCGCACCCAAACCCGTCAGTCCGCGCTCCTCGTCCTGATCATCGCGCTCGGCATTGCCGTTTACTTCGCCATCCGGCTCGCCAACCGCGCTGCGGTGGCGAGCTTCCAGAACTTCACCGAACTGATCACCGAAGAGAGCGACTGGATCGTCACCGCGCCCACCGGAGACCTTCCCGATTCCGTCCTCGCTGACGTCCGCACCGCCCTGGGATCCCGGGCGGTCGATCTCTTCCCCGTGATCGAGTCCACCGCCACCGTCCCGCGTCAGCGTGAAGACGAAGCCTTGGGCGAACGCGCCACCTACACCCTGCTCGGCGTCGATCTCATCGCCCTCCAGAACGCCGCCGCCAGCCGGCGTCAGGATCGGTCGTGGTTCGGCCAACCCACCACGAAGCCCGGTGAATCGCCCGCCCCCAACGCGTCGCTCACCGGTTTTTGGTCCACCTTCACCATCCGTCTTTCCGTCTTCGTTCCCGAAGGCCGCGCCCGCGCGGATGCACTCGCCCCGGGCAGCCGGCTTTCCCTCCTCATCAACGAGCAACAGATCGAGTTCGAGGTCGCCGGCATCATTCCCACCGTCACCGACGGGCCCAATCCTCCCGACACGATGCTCGTGCTCGACCTGCCCGCCTTGCAGGCGGTCACTCAGCGCACCCAACGGATCGATCGCGTCGAGTTCCGCGCCGCTCCTGGACCCGACCACTCCGTCCGACGGTCGGAACTGAAGGGAATCCTGGAATCGGTGAGCGCCGGTCGTTGGCGGATTTCCACACCTTCCGATCGACGCGAGGCCGGTGCCGTCATGACCCGCGCCTTCCGTCTCAATCTCACCATCCTGTCGCTGCTCGCGTTGTTGGTCGGGTTGTACCTCGTGTTTCAGGCTCTCGACGGTGCCGTCGTCCGCCGGCGCGAGGAGATTGGCATCCTCCGTTCTCTGGGCGTGACCGCAGGAGCCATCCGATCGGCGTGGCTGGCGGAGGCCGCCTTGCTGGGTCTGGCCGGTGGAACCGTCGGGGCGCTGCTCGGCTGGGCCGGAGCCCAGGGTGCCGTGCGACTCATCGCGCGTACCGTCAACACGCTCTACTACGCCAGCAGTGTCCGGTCCGCCTCCCTCTCCCTCGAGGAATTCGCCGGAGCGATCGCCCTCGCCATCACCTCCGCCGTGATCGCCGGATGGTTGCCCGCCCGCGCCGCGTCCCTTACGCCGCCGGCGCAGATCCTCGTCCGCCACGCCCCGCAACCGCGCGGACGAAGCCTCGGCTCCAATGTGTGGGTTGGACTCGGCCTCACCGCGTTCAGCTTGGGTCTGGCCGCAGTGGGTCCACTGAAGTTGGCCGGTGGCCTGCGTATTCCCATCGCTGGGTACGCGGCGGCGTTGGTCCTGGTACTGGGGGGTGGCATCCTGGCTGGATCCCTCCTCGGCGGGTTCGCCCGGTGGCTCGCCCCATTCGCCCGACGCACGCCCACCTTGCACCTGGCCATCACCCATCTCCGCCAACCCTCGGGACGCCATCGTCTCGCCGCCGCCGGCCTCCTGTGCGCAGTCGCCATGACCGCGGGCATGGCCATCCTGGTCGCCTCCTTCGACGCCACCATGCGCGGTTGGATCGAACAGACCTTCCAGGCCGACCTCTACATTTCCAGTGACGGCGCCCAGAGCGCCTCCACCGAGAACCGCATTTCGCCTGCCACCTGGCGCGCGCTGGTGAGTCATCCGGCCGTCGCCGACTCGAACGTCATCCAGGCTGCGCGCCTGCAGTTGCCCGGCGGCGAAACCATGTTGGTCGGGGTGGAATTCGCGTTTGCCCAACGCCACACTCCGCTGGCCTGGCGCGATCGTCCACGCACCGACTCCGTGTGGGATCCCGCCCGCAATGAGGGTCTGGTCCTGGTCAGCGAGGCGTTCTTCTACCGGTTCAACCTCGGCCTCGGCGACCGGTTCGAGATCCCCACGCCGTCCGGTCCGCACACGGTCGAGATCGCCGGGGTCTTCTCCGACTACGGCAACGAGCGCGGTTCGATCGTCATCGAACGACGTCACTTCGTCGCCTGGCAGGGAACCGAACTGGCCTCCAGCGTGATCCTGATGCTCAAACCGGGCGCGGTGGACGAATCCATCCGCTCGGAACTGCGCGCCCGTCACCCCGGACTCCAGATCCTCACCAACGCCCATCTCCGGCGCGAAGTGCTGCGGATCTTTCGCCAGACCTTCGCCATCACCTACGCGCTGGAGTTCATCGGGGTCGTCGTCGCCGTTGCCGGGCTGGGCATGACCCTCGCCGCCGTGCTGCTCGAACGTCGTCCGGAACTCACCACCCTGCGCACCCTCGGCATGGCCCACTCCGAGATCGCCCGGGCCACCGCCGCCGAAGGCCTGCTGCTTGCCGCCGCCGGCGGGATCGGCGGGCTGTTCACCAGCCTCGGCCTCGGCTGGCTCCTCATCTTCGTCATCAACCGTCAGACCTTCGGCTGGACCCTCCAATACACCGTGCCCTCCGCCCAACTCGCCGTGCTCTTCGCCCTGGTTCTCGCCAGCGGCACCGCCGTCGCCCACGGCGTCGGACGTTGGGGCGCCCAACGCCCTGCCGACCGCGAAGAATGAGCCCGATCGCAATCCTCCTGCTCCTGCTCCTGCCGATCGTCCTCGTCGCCCAGGAGTTCCGCCCACCGGCGACCACACCCAATGGCTTCTCGGTTCCTCAACCGGGCCAGCGCTTCGAGTTCCCCCGCGACCACGGCAGCCACGCCGGATACAAGGTGGAATGGTGGTATGTGACCGGGCATCTCGACGCCGCGGACGGACGCACCTTCGGATTCCAGGTCACCTTCTTCCGCAATCTCGGGCCATCGCCCACCCCGTCGATCGCCGACAACCCTCGATTCGCTCACGCCCCCATCCACCTCGCCCATTGCGCGCTCCTCGACGTGCGCAACCGCCGGTTCCTGCACCAGTCCCGGATCAATCGCGAGGGCTGGGACGCCAGCGCCTCGCCCGTGACCCTCGACCTCCACAACGGCAACTGGTCCCTCGCCTTCGTTCCCGGCTCAACCCAGCAGATGAAGCTCACCGGCGGCGTGCAGGCGGAGGCCGGGCTTGAACTGGAACTCAATCCGTCCAAGCCGCTCGTCGTCTTCGGCACCAACGGCGTTTCGCGCAAGGCCGCCCATCCCACCGCCGCCAGCCATTACCTCACCTTCACCCGATTGACCGCTCGCGGCACCGTCCGCATCGGGTCCGAACTCATCCCGGTCACCGGCATCGCCTGGATGGACCACGAGTTCAGCTCCAGCCAACTCGAACCCGGCCAGGCCGGATGGGACTGGGCCTGCCTTCAACTCGATGACGGCACCGAAGCCATGGCCTATCGCATGCGTCGCGACGACGGTTCCACCGATCCCTTCTCGACCTTTGCGTGGATCGGGTCTGACGCCACCCCGCGCCATGTCGGGCCCGATCGCTTCCGCTGGGAACCGATCGCCACGTGGACCAGCCCGCTGACCGGCGCGAAGTACCCCAACCGTGTTCGCATCACGGCACCGATGCCGGGGGGGGGAGCCGATCGCATCCTGGAACTGGAACCGTTGTTTGACGCCCAGGAACTGATCGATCCGCTCGGCGGCGTGGCCTACTGGGAAGGCGCGTGCCGGGTGAAAGACTCCTCGGGCCGCACGATCGGCAAAGCCTACCTGGAACTCACCGGCTACGTCGGCAAGCTCCAGGAGAAGTTCCGGTGAAAGGCGAACGGAGCGCCACCGGCCCTCCCGGGGCCGCGGGCGTCCTCGCCCGGCTCTTCCCTCCCTGCCTCCCGCTTTAAACCGGAGGCGTTTCAGCGATGAGCCCGGGGTGGCGCTTCGCTGACCCGGGCTCATCGCTGCCATCCCTCCGGGATGAAGACCTCCCTCCCAAGCGGCCGGGGACGGCCGCGGCCCCAGGCGGCTCCGGGAGCACTAGACGTCGTTCAGGCGGCCAGTCGAGTCGCCGAACCGTTCCAGGTTCTTCACACCCATCCGGTCGGCGAGGCTGAGGAAGAGATTGGTCGTGGGACGCGACCCATGTTTCACGTAGCGCCCCGGCTGGAGGGTGCCGCCGCCGGCACCGGCCAGCACGATCGGCAGGTTGGAATGGGTGTGGCGATTGGCGTCCGCGTTGCCGCCGCCATAGACGATCATCGAGTTGTGCAACAACGACCGGCCATCGACGTCCTGCGTCGCCTCCATCCGGGCGATGAACTTCGCGAACTGTTTCGCGTACCACAGATCGATCTCGGCGACTTTCCGCAT
Organism: Verrucomicrobiota bacterium; assembly: GCA_041688515.1. Classification (GTDB taxonomy): domain Bacteria; phylum Verrucomicrobiota; class Verrucomicrobiia; order Limisphaerales; family UBA9464; genus UBA6176. The sequence goes on along the minus strand of JBDNHZ010000117.1, from coordinate 1,463 downwards.
CTTCTCCTCGCTGTTGAAATGGTGGGAGAGATCGTGGTGCCCCTCGGGGATCCCGATGTCGGCAAAGGACCGGTTGCTGCCGTCGTGGGCCAGCAGAAGCGTGGCGACGCGCGTCGAGTCCGTCTGAAACGCCAGCACCAGCATGTCGTACATCAGCCCGAGGTGCTGACCGTAGTCGGTGGGGATGCCCGGCGGGGTGTCGATGCCAGGATCCTTGACCGTGCCCGAACGTTCAGCCTTCTGGATGCGCGTCTCGATTTCGCGGATTCCCGTCAGGTATTGGTCGAGCTTTTCACGATCGCGGGCACCGAGCCTCCGTTCCATGCCGCGGGCGTCTTCGAGCACGAAGTCCAGCACCGAGCGTTGCTCCTGCTGCCGTCGCTTCAGATTCGCCGCGCGCTCGCCGGCGGCACCGCTGCCGAACAACCGCTCAAACACCATTCTCGGATTGGCTTCCGCGGAGACCGGGGTGCTCGGTGAACTCCAGGAAAGGTTGTGTTGATAGGCGCAGGCATAGCCGGAATCGCAGGCTCCCGAGTAACGCCCGGTATCGCCCGTCAGTTCAAGCGAGGCGAACCGCGTCTGATGCCCCACCTCGCGGGCCAGCACCTGATCGATCGAGACCCCGGCGTGCAGGTCGGTGGCGCTCTTCTTCAGCCGGACGCCGGTGAGGAAGACGCCGTTGCCGCGCGCATGGTCGCCGCCGCCGTCCGTCCCGGGATCCGCCGCCCGGTGATCCAGGCCGCCGAGCACCTGCAACCGCTGGCGATGGTCCGCGAGCGGCTGCAAGGTGGCGCCGAACTCGAATTCCGTGCCTTCGCCCTTGGGCCACCAGGCAGAGGGAATCGCCCCGTTCGGAAAGAAGACAAAGGCCGTCCGCAGCGGCGCGCCGGTCGCCGTGACCGCGCTTGGACCGAGGGCCGTCGTCTCGGCTCCCCGCAAGGCGAGTGATCCCATGGAGGAAAAGGCGGGCAACGCGATGCTCGTGCCCAATCCCCGCAGGAAGTGACGGCGGGTCAGGTTGAGGGAACGTTCGATGGAATGGCGAGGGGGGTTCATGGCGTTTTCCTGGCTTCGGTCCGTGACGGCTCGTGAGGGGTTGAAGGGGTGCCGGGCTGGGTGCCCCGGGTTTTCTGGAAGGGCGCGGATCCAATGATGCCGGCGAACAGTGCCGACGGTTTGCCTCCGGCTTTCCCAAGGCGTTCCACAATCTGGTCCACGGTCTCGACATCGTAGTATTCCAACCCGCGGCCGAGGGCGTAGGTCAGCATTTTCTCGACCAGCGTCCGGTGGAAGGCCGGGAGATGGGCTCCGGCCAGGATGCGCTTCAACTCGCGCACATCGGTGAAGCGCTCGCCGGTCAACAGCGCCGAGGAAGCGTCGATCACATCGCCCCTTTCGGAAGTGCGCCACATGCCCATCGCATTGAAGTTCTCCAGCGCCAGCCCGAGCCGATCCATCCG
>JBDNHZ010000015.1:0-7486 GCA_041688515.1 Verrucomicrobiota bacterium | reverse complement strand
TCGGTGCTCATTCCGGGCTGGTTGAGTCTGGTGGTCGCGGGCGGAATGTTGGCGGCCGCTCGGGAACGAACCGGGAGCCTCGCCCTGCCCATCGGGCTCCACGCGGGTTGGATCTTCTGGTTGAAGGCCTATGGACTGGCCACCTCGGATCTCGCCGGGGCGAATCATCGCCTGTGGGGCTCTGGCCGGTTGTTCGATGGATTGGTGGCCCTCGCGCTGTTGGCGCTTCAGGCAGTCGTCGTTCATGTTGCCCTTCGGCCGCGGACCCGGGCCGAACCGACGTGATTCGTACACCCATCCATGCCGGCATTGATGCCCTGCTTTCCCTCTTCTATCCGGAGCGCTGTCAGATCTGTCATCAGGCGCATGCCAGCCCGGCCCAAGGGTTGGTCTGCGACGGATGCAGGGCCTCGGTCATCCCGGTTTGCCAACCCGCCTGCCACCGATGCGGGCTGCCGTTCCCGGGCGAGATCACGGCTCGTTTTGAATGTCCGAACTGCATCGGCCGGAACCTGGCCTTCAGTCGTGCCCGCTCTGCCGTCCAGGCCAAGGGCGTCGCCCGCGATGCCATTCATCTGTACAAGTACCATCGCGCCTTCTGGCTCGAACCCTTCTTCCGGGAACTCTGGATTCCCCTCGCCCAGGCCGACCTCGCCGATCAGACGTGGGACGGGATCGTCCCCGTTCCGCTGCATCCCGTCCGCGAGCGCGAGCGTGAATTCAATCAGGCCGAGCGTCTCGCCCGACTCCTCGGGACTTCGCTGGGGGTACCCGTCCGGACCGATCTGATCCGGCGGATCGAATCCACCTCTTCGCAGACCCGCCTGACCCGGGAAGAACGGGCTGCCAACGTCCGCCGCGCCTTCCAATCGATCCAGGAAGAGCGGTTGACCCACACCCGATGGATCGTGGTCGACGACGTCCTCACCACGGGAGCAACCACCGATGCCGTTGCTCGGATCCTGCGACGGATGGGTGCCAGCGAAGTCGTGGTCTGGACCCTGGCGCGGGGCGTCTGACCCTGAAGGACGGAGTTCCATCCGCAGGTGGGGCAGATGAAGCAGATGCCGGAACCATTTGCCGCCGAATCATCCTCCCCCGCCTGCTGAGGACGCTTCCGCATCTACCGTTTCCTGGGCGTGTTCATCAGCGATCGCGCCACCTCGACGAACTGCTCCCGGGAGACCCGTTCCGCGCGTTCCGTGAGGGCGATCCCGGCACCGGTCATGGCCGCGGCCGCCGCCTCCTTGGGCCATAGATCGGCCAACAACTTGAGCATCATCTTGCGCCGCTGGCCGAAGCCGACCTTGACCACGTCCACGTAGGTCCCAACCAACTCCTCCGGGATGTCGGTTCCCTCCCGCGCCGAAAGGACGGCACAGGCGGACTCCACATCCGGTGAGGGAAAGAAGCAGTCGCGCGGCACCTTGAAGCTGTCGGTGACCGAGTATCGGAGCGCCGTGAGAAGCGTCAGGACGCCATACTCGGCAGTGGCCGGGCGGGCGACGATCCTCTCGATCACTTCGGCCTGGAGCGTGACCACCATCCGCTGCGGCGGCTTTGGAGCGAGAGCCAACTCCACCAGGATCGGGGAGCCCACCGAGTAGGGAAGGTTTGAAACGAACTTCCATCCCGACCAATCGCGCGTCTGGCTCCGGAGCCATTGGAGCGCATCGGCCTGGACGAGCTGAAGGCGTTCGTCTCCGCCGAACCGGTCGCGCAAGACGTCCACCAACCGAGAATCCTTTTCCACGGCCAGCACATCGGCTGCGCCCGCCAGCAGCAGCTCGGTCAGCGGTCCCAGCCCGGGCCCAACCTCGAGCACGCGATCGGTTCCATTCAACTCCGCGGCGGCGACGATGCGACGGAGTTGATTGCCATCGTGGAGGAAGTTTTGCCCCAGGCTCTTGGTCAACTGGAGGTTCCTCGACGCCAGCAGGCGCCTCATTTCAGTCAGGTTCATGAAGTCGCTTCCCTCAATCTCGCCACGATCACTCCCAGAGCACGGGACAGCTCCCGACGCCCGATCGTCAACGGCGGCGTCAGGCTCAGGACTTCCGCTTCCGGGCCTTCCGGCAGAATCAGGATTCCGTCGCGAAGGAGACGTTGCATGGTCTGGACGACGAGGTGCCCTGCCCCGACGCCGTCGCGGGTGCGCACCTCCAGCCCCGCCATCAGTCCTCGCCCGACGGCACGGAGTTGCAGGCGATCCTCGGATCTCGCCAGGACCTCCAGCTTCTCGCGGAGCCACATTCCCTCGGTGGCCGCCCTCTCCACCAGACCCCGTCGTTCCAATTCAGCCATCTGCGCCAGAGCCATCGCGCACCCGACGGGGTGCCCGAGGAAGGTGCTGGTGTGAATGGCCTCGCCGTCGGACTCAGGCCATGCCTGATCCATCAGTTCGGCCTGGCCCACGCACGCCCCCATCGGAAAGCCGCCCGTCAACGCCTTCCCCAGACAGATCAGATCCGGAACGACCCCCTCATGCTCGCAGGCAAACCAGCGGCCCGTCCTGCCAAAGCCGGTGTAGATCTCATCGAACACGAGCAGGGCACCGTGCTGGTCGCACCACTGGCGCAACGTCCGCAAGAATCCGTCCGGTGGCACTCGGATGCCGCCGCGGGCCTGGATCGGCTCGATCAGGACTGCGCCCACCGGCCGGCTTGCCGCGATGGCGTCCATGGCACGTCCAATGGCCTCGATCTGACTGCTTGCAGCGCCGGGTGGGACAGCGTCGCAAAGGGTGCTGACGGGAAAGGGAACGAACTCAACAAACCCACCCAATTGATCCCGGAACCGTCCGCGAAAATGTTCCCGATGGGTGGCGTTGAGCGCGCCGTATCCCAACCCGTGATAGCCCCCCTCGAAAGCGATCACCCCCGCCCGGCCGGTAGCGAGACGGGCCGTCTTCAGTGCCGCCTCCACTGCGTCTGAACCGGACCCGGTCAGGATGCTCTTTCCCACGCCCCCAGGCGTCCAACGGCCGAAGGTACGACGGCTCAATTCGGCCACCAACGCCGCCTTGCCCCGGTGGGGATGGACATCGCCCATGCCGTGGAGCAACACACCAGCCTGCCGGCGCGCCGCCGCCACCACCCTCGGATTTGCGTGCCCCGCCGCCGCGACTCCGAAAGCCGCGGTCAGATCCAGATGGCGGCGTCCCTCCGAGTCCCAGACCGAACATCCGCGGGCGCGTTCCCACACCAAGGGCCAACCGGCGGCACGATCCACGTGCGTGATATTGCGCGACTCGTGCAGCCGGAGGGTCTCCAGAATCTCGTCGCGTTGCATAAGCCCTTTCACACTCCGCGGGCGTCGGGCGACCAGACGTACTTGTGCATCTGCAGTTGGAAGCGCACGGGCAGACGATCCTCAATGATGCGATCGGCCAGTTCGCGCCGGGTGATCGGCCGGTGGCCGGCGGGCACCGGCTTGAGCGACGGATCCCGCTGATGCGGTTCGAGCGGCGCGACCCATGACACCAGCACCGGGCAGCGGCTGGCCACCGAATGCTCGACGAGGACCTGCCGCATCCACGCGTAGTCTTCCCAGGTGCCCAGCACGAACTTCACCTCGTCCGTTCCGCGCAGGAGCGGGATATTGGCCCAGCGATTCCGACGGTCTTCGCCCGATGACGGAGACTTCAGATCCATGATCCGGCGCACGCGCGGGTCGAGAACGCCGATGTCGTGGGCTCCGGAGGTTTCTACGAGGACGGTGAACCCGGCATCGCACAGATCGCGCATCAAGACCGCGGCGCGCGGTTGCAACAGCGGTTCTCCTCCGGTGAATTCTACGAGGGGAAGGCGGTGCCGCGCGGCGGGACCGAGGTCGGGCACGACCGGATAACTGGCGGCATTACCCGGAGCCGAATACGTGGCGGCAAGGCGTTCGATCTCGGCGCGCACCTCAACGACGTCCCGACGGGTGCCCTCGGTGAAGGCGTAGGCGGTATCGCAATAGGAACAGCGCAGGTTGCAGGCGGTCAGCCGAACAAACACGCAGGGCAATCCCGCGAAGGTGCTCTCCCCTTGCAGACTGAGATAGACTTCGTTGACGACCAGTGTTCCGGACACGCCGTGATCCTAACCAGAATCGCCCGCCGTCACCAATCACGGACCATGGAGGACATCCCGATACAGATTCAGGTATTCCATCGCCTGCTTGTCCCACGAGAAATCCGCCTTCATCCCGTTGGAGCGGAAATGCTCGAGCGCCGAGGGATCATGGAAGACCGCCTCCGCCTTGTGCATCGCCCAGACCAGCGCGTCGATGCTGGTCTCGTGGAAGTGGATTCCCGTCGCGCGATCCGCATCGTCCCGCGGGTCGACCACTGAGTCTGCCAACCCGCCAGTACAGCGGACCACCGGGATGGTTCCGTAGCGCAGGGAATACAGCTGGTTGAGCCCGCAGGGTTCGAACCGGGAAGGCATCAGGTAAAAATCGGAGCCCGCCTCGATGCGGTGGGCGAGGCGGGCATCAAAGCCGATCCGAACGGCGATATTTTTCGGATAACGGATGGCAAGGTCACGAAAGGCAGCTTCGAGTGCCGGATCCCCACTCCCGAGAAGCGCAAACTGCAAGGAAGACTCGGGGAGCATCCGTTCGAGGGCTCCGGCGATCAGGTCGCAGCCTTTTTGATCGGTCAGTCGCGAGATGTTGCCGAAGAGAGGAACCTCTGGAAGGACGGGCAAGCCCATTTCCGCCTGAAGCTCGGCCTTGTTGGCGGCCTTTCCCGCGGGATGACGGACATCGTAGGCGTGCGGCAGGGCTGGATTCGCCTCGGTATTCCACTCTGCATAATCGACCCCGTTCAGGATCCCGGTCAGGTCGTGTTCCCGTCGTCGCAGCACTCCCTCCAGACCGCAGCCATACTCCTTGGTACAGATCTCATGGGCATAACGGGGGCTGACGGTGGTCAGGGCATCCGCCAGATAAAGGGCTCCCTTGAGAAAATTGAGGCGTCCGTGGTGCGCCGCACTTTCCAGGTGGAACCAGGACCAAGGAAGATTGGTGTATTGCCACGCCTCGACCGGGAACGAGCCCTGATAGGCCAGATTGTGGATCGTGAACACGGTCCGCGGCGCCGACGGCCAAATCCCCGTCACCCGCGCGTGCTGGACCAGCAAGGGCAGCAATCCGACCTGCCAATCATGGCAGTGGAGGATCGCCGGCGGATCCGGATGAAAACGCGCCGCGAGCATCGCGGCCTTGGCGAGGAACAGGAAGCGTTGCGCGTTGTCGGCATAGTCCTTCTGCCCTTGATTGTAGAAACCCGGACGATCGAAGAAGCCAGGCTGCTCCACGAACCAAAACGATAGCCGGGGAGCCGGATCGAGCCGGTGGAACTCCCCTGACACCGACTCCGGACCCAGCGGCAAATCGAACTTCCAGCCCATGGGTCGGATTTCCGGGTACCGCTCCTTGAGCGCCCTGTACAGGGGGGTCACCACGGTTACCTGACAACCCATTCGGGCGACCGCCTGAGCGAGCGCGGCAACGGCATCCGCCAGCCCCCCGGTCTTGGAAAACGGTTGAAGCTCGCTGGCCGCCAGCAGGACGTGCATCGGAAGCAGGTTCACGCCTGCGGCTAAATCCCCACAAGACCAATCTCACGGCCGCGGAAGAAGCCCACCCTCCTCCAACAGCAACTGGATGTAGGGAAGGTCCGACGGCGTCGTCACTTTGGGATTGGGCCAGCGGCCTTCCACCAACTCCACCGCCTGTCCGATCAACTCGCATCCGGCTGTATCGTCCGTCACCTGCACGCCGAGGCGCCGCACCTCCGAGAGGGCGGCGCGGATGGCTGCCAGACGAAAACACTGGGGCGTCTGCACGGCCCACAGCCGCGACCGATCCAGATGCCGGGCAATGCACCCCCGATTGTCGCTCTCCTTGATGGTATCGGTCACCCGCTGGGCACCGACGCTGGCACCGCAGCGTTCCGCCGCGAGCAGACAATCACGGAGGTGCTCCGGATGCGTGCAAGGCCGGGCCCCGTCCTGAATCGCCACCAATCGGGTCGCCGACCCAACCGCCTGAACCCCATTCCAGACCGAATCCTGTCGTTCCGCTCCCCCATGAACCCACCGCCAAGGTTTGGTGACACCGACGGGACCCCGCGCCAGTTCCTCAAACGCCGATTCCATTCCCGACCGCACCACCAGGACGATCTCGTCAATGACGGGAGCGCGATCGAACCGCCGCCACGTATGGGCGACGACCGGTGCACCGGCCACTTCCAGGAACAGCTTGTCAATCCCGGGCCCCATGCGGGTGCCCCGACCCGCGGCGACGATGACGGCGGAAATCATGATGAAAATGAACGAAGGCGCAGGTAATCCTGCGCCTTCGCGTCCTGGAACCCAGGATCAATGGAGTCAGGATCCGATCACTTTTTTTCCTCTTCCTTCTTGGCACCGTCCGCAGGGGCGTTGGCATTGAGGGCCTTGAGAACTCCCTCTGAAAGGTCGTCCGAGCCCCCGACCAAGCTGGTGTAGACGACCACCGGAGTCTGGTTGATCGACTCAGCCGCCGTGTCGAGCACCGCCTGATAACCGCCGGTCTTGGCCTTTTCCTCCACAACACCGCGGATGTCGCGCAGCACGGACTCGCGCATGCGCTTCTGCATCTCGACGATCGTCTTGCGGGAATTCTCGTCGAAGGTGCGGATGCTGGTCTCCAGTTCGCGCACTTCGCCCTGCTTCTTTTCGGCTTCCTTCTTGCGCTTCTCCTTCTCGTCGGCCGAAGCCGCCGGATCGTTCAAACCATCAAGGATCTTTTTGAAGTCTTCGCTGGCTTTCTTGTAGTCCTCCACCATCCCGTTGCGCGCCTTTTCGAGATCACTTGCGCGCTCTTTGAGCTGGGTGTCGGCCTGTTTCGTACGCCAGTAGCCGTCGAAGACCTTCTTCAGGTCGACCACCGCCATCTTGGACTGAGCTTGGGCAGCGACGGCAAACATCACCGCAGCGGCAATTCCAGCCAATCGTTTCATCACATTCGCATTCATGCTGTCGTTATTGTCAGATCACTGTTTCAGAAATCACGGGTGTATCCCACCCCAAATTGGAAGCGCCCCCCGCCACTCGAACGGGTGTCGTGCGTCATCGGAATACCGTAGTCGAGCCGGAGCGGCCCGATCGGAAGGTTGAGCCGCAACCCAATACCCCAGTTGTCATTGTACAGCCGCGTGGTCTGGCGCCCACCGTTGAGGTCGACGTAATCCTGGGGTGAAAAGCTGTAAGCCTCCGGGTACGCCATGCCCACGTCATAGAACACGGCAAACCGGAGACGTTCGATAATCGGGACACTGTATTCCGCACCCCCAAACCAATAGGTGCCGCCGCCGACCGGTTCACCCGAGATCGTGTCACGAGGTCCCACCTGTCGAAACCGATATCCGCGCAGGGAGGTGAGACCGCCCAGATACCACCGATCGAACAGGGGCACCCGGTCCCGCCGACCCCGGTCTCCATCGCCGTAGGCC
>JBDNHZ010000116.1:0-15021 GCA_041688515.1 Verrucomicrobiota bacterium | reverse complement strand
GGTTGGCAGGATGATGCGCATGTCGTCTGACGTGGCCGGTGAGGCCGTGACAATGTCCGCCACACCGGGCTCGAAGCTTCGGATGAACTGGGCGTTCACGTTTCTGGAGGCGGTCCTGTGGACCTGGTCGATCCTGGTCTGCGTTCCTTACTGGCTCCGAGATGAGAATTATGCCTATGGCTGGTTTGTCCCGGTGGGGATGTTCCTGTTCCTTTGGATGCGATTGGGAAGCCAGAAGGCGGAGTTCTGGGACGCCTGCGGTCGGGAAGGGCGTACGACCTGGAAGGTCAGTCCCTGGCTGATTGCGCTGCCGGGGTTGGCACTGTTCCCCCTCGAAGTCTATCGGGAGGAATACTACCAGTCGGGGATTGTCCTCTGGGCGATCAATATCGCCAAGGTGGCCTTTTCGATGGCGGGTGCCTGGTGGCTCGGTGGACCCCGACTGTTGAAGCTGACCCTGTTTCCCCTGCTGTTTTTTCTGACCGCCGTTCCGTGGCCGGCCCGGATTGCCCACCCGCTTCAGCAGAATCTCATGATCGGGGTGGCCCAGGTTCTCTCGGAGATTTTGCTGTGGATGGACGTCCCGGTGCGCACCCAGGGCGCCGTGCTCGAACTGACCCGGGGCTCGGTCGGCATCGTCGAGGCCTGCAGCGGGATCCGGTCGCTGCAATCCGGACTGATGGTCAGTCTCGCGGTGGGCGAATTGATGTGGCTGTCCAGGCTTCACCGCGGGGTCCTGGTGGCGATCGGCATCGGGTTGGCCCTCTTCAGCAATCTCGCGAGAACCTTCGTGCTCTGCTGGCTCGTCGAAAAATCTGGCCCGGACGTCATGCACGCCCAACATGATCTGGTCGGCAACGTAGCCATGTACTCGCTCTATGGCCTGATCTTTGGGGCGGGGATGTGGTTTTCCCGGGGACAACAAGGCATCTGGCCACGTCAGGACGCGGGGACCTGGACGGACCGGATCTCCCGGTTGAGTTGGGAGCAGGTGCCCGACTTCCGTCCCTTGCTTGGGATGACCGTGGCCATGTTCGTCCTCGTCCACGGCTGGTATAAGATTCTTGAGATCCGGGCGGATCCGCAGACCCAGCCCGCCTTCGCCCTGCTGTCGGGGAAAGATTCCGGCAATGAAAGGAAGGAGTTTGATGGATCCGTCTGGGCGCAATTGGGCGCGACCGAAGGGGATTCAGTGCAGCGGCGCGAACCGATGGCCCCTCTCGGGGTGGTGTCGAGTTCCCATCTGTTCTGGAGGCCTTCGGCGATGAGTCGGACCGCACTGCATCACCGGCCTGATGTTTGCATGCCGGGATCCGGTTGGAAGGCCGAAGGGGAAGTCGGGGAGACGACCGTCGAAATCTCCGGGCATCCGTTGAAGTTCGTGGTGTTCCGGTTCAACCGGGAAGAGGCGGGTGGCAGGCGAATCAACGCCTTGATGCTATGGGGCGTCTGGCGCAATGGCGTCGAGGTGCCCTTTGATTTCTCCGACAAGCTGACGGCACTCCCCGAGAAATACGGGGTGCTGCCCACCGCCCGGCATATGCTCGGGATCGAACTGCTCTCCGTGATGGTGCCATACGAAAACGGCGCGGTGCCGCTCGAGGTTGCCCGTCAGACCTTGCCCCGAATGTACTCGTACCAGCCGGTCATCCGGTAGGACACCCTCTGGTCCATGGCCGATCCGTTCCCCACCCCAGTCTGGTCGCCCGATCCCGCGGGAAGGAGACCGCGTCGATTCGGAAGGTCGCTGCGTTTCGTCCTGATCCTCGCCTGTCTGATGGGATTGGGGTTGGTGATTCAGGCAGTTGCCCGGCCGGCCTATCGCAAGGTGAAGGTCCTAAGGGGCCGCAGTGAGGCTCGTCAGGCGATGGAGTTGTTCGCGGCGGAAAAGCTGGAGGAGGCCGCTCGGCATTCCCGGTTGGCCTACGAGTTTGCGCCGGAGGAACCCGAGGTCCTCCGGGTCGTCGCCCGATTGAGCGCGCGCCTGCGGCATCGGGACGCGTTTGCCCGATATCGGGCGCTCATCGCCACGGGAACGGCCGAGTTCACCGACCGGCTGCAGATGGCGGAGATCGCAGTTCAGACGGGGCGCACGGACGCCGCCCGTCCATTGCTGACGGCGCTTATGAAGGAGGCACCGACCGACCGGGCGGTCTGGCAGTTGGCGCAGCAGCAGGTTCGCCAGTTGGGGGATCTGACGCAGGCGATCCGGCTTGCGCGCGTCGTGGTTGCCCGTTTTGAGGGGGAAGCCGAGGCGGAGTTCGAACTGGCCACCCTCCTCTTGCTCAGCGCAGAACCGGCCCGCATCGAGGAAGGGATCCGGATTCTGTGGGGTCTGGCGCTCACCCCATCGACGATTCAGCGAAATGCCGTCGCGATCCTCTCCAGGTGGCCCAATTTGAAGTCATCCGAGGCGGAGACCTTGGCGCGCGTCCTTGATGGTTCCTCGGGATCGACTCCCCAATCGCTGACCACGGTCCTCCTCACCTGCCAATTGCGACTCCGTTCCCATCCAGAGAAGCGGCAGGAGTGGCTCTCGCTCGCGCTCCGCTTCGTCCCTACCAACGCGCCGGTACCCGAGGTGTGTGACCTGATGCTCTGGCTGGGCGAGCACGACGCCGTCTCGTTGGCCGACGCCTACCTTCCGGCGGACCGTTGCCGAACCAATTTTCCGCTCATGGCCGCCCGCCTGGATTATCTCATCGGCACGGGACAGGACCAGGAGTTGCAGCGGGTGGTGTCGGACTTGGACAACGTCCTGGATCCGGGGACGCGGGCGGCGGCTCAGGGAGCCCTGGCGGCGCGACGCGGGCGACGGGATGAGGCGGAACGGGCCTTTCTTGGAGCGTTGAACGGGGCAGGGGCGCGGGCCAAGTTGGTGGCCCCGTTCGTCGCGCGTGAAGCCGAACGGCATGGGTTCAACGCGGTCGCGGTGCAGGCGCTCCAGATGCAGATGGGCACACCCGGTGCGGGGTTGGATGCGACCCGGCGGATCCTGCGCCTGCTGAAGACCGAACCGGACCTTCAGGAAGCCCTGGTAACCCTGCGTCGCCTCCACGTTTTGCTGCCGGGGGACGACACAGTGGCCTTGGAGCGGGCCTGGCTTGAATTGTTCTTCGGGGAGAATTCCGAATGGGCGGTGGCGGAGTTGAAACGCCTGTCCGGGGAACGGCCCTCGGATGCCCCGCTGCGGTCCGCGCTTGCGCTGGCCCACTGGCGGACGGGGAATTTTGCTGAGGCATTGGCCCTCATCGAGCGGTCTGCCCCGGACCCGGCAACGATGTCGGCGAGGGAGAAGGTCGTCTACGCCCTGGTGCTGGGTGCGAACAACCAACGGGAAGCCGCGCGACGGGTGGCCCGGATGATTCCCCGGGAATCGATGCGGAAGCAGTTTGATGAACTGCTTGCGCCCTGGCTTTAGTGTCCGAGGTCTTCTTGTCCTCCCCCATGCCCCTCATCGAATCTTCCCGGTACCTCGCCCCACGCCTACTCCGGGACGGCCACGCGATGACGGTTTTCCCCAGTCTTTCCCGACGCGTGGATGGGGTCACCTACGTCCGGCATCGCGTGGACTTGGCCGATGGCGACTTCATTGACGTCGATCTCTCGACGGTGGCCTCGCAGCGGGCGGTGGTGATCTCGCACGGTCTGGAAGGACACTCTCGGAGGGCCTATGTGCTGGGGATGGCCCGGGCGTTCAATCGGGCGGGATGGGATGCGGCGGCCTGGAATTTTCGTGGGAGTTCCGGCGATCAGAACCGGCTGCTGGCCTTCACCCACAGCGGCGCGTCCACCGATCTGGCGGCAGTGGTGAACAGCCTTTTGTCCTGGCGGACTTACCGCGAAATCGTGGTGGTTGGGTTCAGCCTGGGCGGCAACATCACCCTCAAATACCTCGGCGAGAATCCGGCGGCGTTGCCCCCGGAGGTGCGGTGCGGGGTCGCCTTCTCGGTTCCCTGTGATCTTCAGGGTTCGGCGAAGGTGATGGCCGAGGGGAAGAATCGCATCTACATGAACCGTTTCCTCGCCGATCTCCGCGTCCGGATGGAGGCGAAGTCGGGGCAGTTTCCCGGCCGGATCTCGATGGAGGATTATGGATTGATCCGGACCTTTCAGGAGTTCGATGACCGGTACACCGCTCCGATCCACGGCTTCCGTGATGCCGAGGATTACTGGGCCCGGTGTGCTTCCCGGGCCTACCTGGCGGGAATCCGGGTGCCGACGCTCCTCGTCAATGCGCTGGATGACCCGTTTCTTTCGCCCGGCTGCTTCCCACGGCAAGAGGCCTCCGCCAGCCCCTGGTTCCACCTGGAGGCGCCGGATCGGGGAGGGCACGTCGGGTTCGTTTCCTTCGGCGGGAACGGGGATTACTGGTCCGAACGTCGGGCGGTGGAGTTTGCGTCAGAAGCCATCCGGGCATGAAAAAGGGCCGGGGCAAAAAGCACCCGGCCCAATCTGGCTTTCAAAGCACGGGCAGGCTGCCCGTTTCGACGTTCCCTGAGGAGATCGTCCCGGATCAGAGACGCTTGATGCGGATATTGCGGAACGACACCGGGTCATTGTGACCGGCGAAACCGAAGTGGCCAGACACGCGGTCCTTGCCGGGGTGGGGGGAGTTCGCCATCAGGTCCTTCACTTGCGAGACGTCGCCATCGAGGATGATCGTGCCGTTGAGTTCAACCTTGATGCGCGAACCCTTGACCGTGACTTCCTGGAAGTTCCATTCACCGGCCGGGCGTTGGTAACCGCGCTGCGCGGCCAGCATCCCGTAGGCGGAGCCGTGCACCTGGCGGGGATCGAGCTTGGACTTGGTGACTTCTTCGTACTTCTCGTCGAGCACCTGAAGCTCGCACATGCCGTCATAGGCGGTGTCGCCTTTGCCCGGATAGCGGATGGCGAGGCCGTTGTTGCCGCCCGGGGGAACCTTGAACTCCATCCGGACCACGAAGTCGGCGTACTCCTCCTTGGTGAAGATCGTGCCGCCCTTGTGCGCCTTGCAGCGGACGGCGCCGTGGACAATCTCGTAGTTGTCCAGGGGGCCGTCCCAGCCGGTGAAATCCTGCCCATTGAACACGGGCTTGAACCCGGGATCCCCGCCCTTGTGCGACAGGATGGAGTTGGCTTCGTCGGCACCGATCTCGCGGATGAAGATGTTCCTCCATCGGATCTCGCCGCCGTGCGTCTGGAGGCGGATCGGTCCGAAGGCCGGGATCGACAGCTTGCGGTCGTAATAGTTTTCGAGATTGGCGTGTTCGACGACCGCCTTGCCGTTGAGCCAGACCGAGACCCGCGCGCCCACCATCACGACGCGGAAGGAATTCCATTCACCGAACGGTTTGTCTGCCAGGACCAGCGGGTCCTTGCCGGGTTGGCCCGGGCTGTTGTTCCACAGACCGCCCGAACCCTTGGCACGACCGAAGCCCTGCGGATCTGCTTCGGTGTGATCCCAGATCTGGACCTGGGGAACGCCGCGGAGGTAGATGCCCGAGTCCGCCTTGGCCACCGTCTTGTAGTCCACCACGAACTCGAAATCGCCGAAGGGCTTGTCGGTCGACGCGTAGGCACCGAAGCCGTCATTCACCAATTCACCGTCCTCGACGTACCAGTGCGGCTTGCCGGTCTTGGCATTGACCTCGTGCATCTGGGCCGTCCACTTCTCGATCATCTTCGCCCGCTCGGCTTCAGGCATGGCCATGAGCTTGCGGTAGTCGAAGGTGTCGCCGCCGCGCCATCCCATCAGGTCACGACCGTTGAAAAGGGCGGTGAACCCGATGGGAGGAGGAGTCACCTGGGCCAGTGCGGTGCCGCCGACTCCGAGGAGGAGCGCCGCACCCACGAGAGCCGAAGAAAGAAATCCACGCCGGGGGAGGGTATGATTCATTGGGGTCATCGTGCCGGTACCGCGCATGCCCGGTCAAGGTGCGGAGTTCAAAGCCGTGCCCGGCGCAGGCCCGCACCCGCCCAGGGCGGTCCGGATTGGGCGGGATGGACAAATTCCGTCAGGGGCCGATGCCGCCAACCGGCTTGGATTGGATTGCGGAAAGTTTGGGGTGGATTGCGCTGGGACGTGAAACCGGCGGAAAATCGAGGAAATCAAACGGGATTGTTGGACCGGGGCACTTGCAAGCAGGGGGGTGAAACCTAGCTTCGGCACTCGCGATGGGCCTTCCGGCATTCCCCCTGCTTTCTCAATCGTAGCTGATGGCTTGTAGCACCATGACATGAGTTCCTCCGCGTCGGACAAGCCGGGGACAACCCCCGTACCCGAGTATCGTTTGAGATCCGAGATCGCCTTGGCCTGCCTGCCGCAAAGCCAGAGCGATCCCGGACGAAACGTGAAGTGGGTAAACGCGGTCTGCGCCTTCTTCCTGTTCACGGGCGTGGTGGGGATCAAGGCACCGCTCCATCTGGTCCTTCAGCGGGCTCCGTTGGAGGAGACGACCGTGATCCCGGTAGAGTTCACGCCGCCGCCCGCGGTGACCGCTCCCACCGAGTCTCCCGAGCAACCGAGTCTTGAGCCCCAGGTCGATGTGGCTCCGCCAGCGGTGGTCCAACCGGTGGTCGTGGTGGCGGATCCTTCCACCGTTCCGTTCGCAGTCCCGGTGGTCGGGCCCACGATCGAGGCCCGTCGTCCGCAGGAGGCCGTCGCGCCGCCGGTCCGGACGGTCGCCGCGCCGCCCGCGCCCCCCGTCAATACCGGACCCCGAAGTTTTCGGGTTGGGGAGGGCGGGAACGAAGGGATCTTCGCTCCCCAACCAGAGTATCCGGCCGATGCGCGGCGGAAGGGGATCGAAGGAACGGTGAAGCTGGAGATCGAGGTGAACGACGACGGCAGCGTGGGTCAAGTCCGGAAGCTCATTCCCTCCGGATCCTTTGTCCTCGATAACAACACGATTACCTGGGTGAAACGGCGCTGGAAGTTCCCCGCTGGAAAGAAGCAGGTGTTGCACACCGAGTTTGTTTACCAGATGGCCACCCAGCGCTGAATGGATGGTTTCTTCGAATTTTTCCGACAACGACAACTTAACCTGAATCCCTCGAATGCTCGCCAATGCCATTGTGGAATTGTTCCTGGACGGTGGTCCGATCATGTGGCCGATCCTGGTGGTCGCGCTCGTGATGGTCGCCGTCATTGCGGAACGCTCGGTCTTTTGGGTCCTGCTGGTCCGACGTCGGAATCCGGCGTCCTTGGAGAAGGTTTTGGCCGCCATGGACAATCACGATTTCAAGGCGGCCGTCACGGTTGCCGGCGGATCGACGGATCCGGTGGTCCGCATGATCCATCAAGGGCTGACGCATGTGCATGGGTCCTTGGTGGGTGCCTTGCAGGTGGCCGCGGGCGTGGAGATCAAGCGGGCGGGCAAGTTCATGGTCATCATCGATACCTCCATCACGCTGGCTCCGCTGTTCGGCCTGCTCGGCACGGTCGTCGGCATCATGATGTCCTTCAAGAAGGTGACCGGTGACCTGGCGGTCGAAGCCGTGTCGGCGGGAATTGGCGAGGCGTTGATCGCCACGGCCGCCGGCCTCGGGATCGCCATTGCCGGCGTCTTCTTCCTCAACCTCTTCAATGAGCTGCTGGCCAAGTTGCAGTTCGATCTGGAGACCGCCGCCACCAACGTGGAAGTCATGGTGACCAAGGCGAAGCAGGAAGGCTTCGATACCATCACCTTCCGCCGCGAAACCACCCACGCCTGAATCATGGCCGGAGGAGGTGGAGGAGGGGCCTCGGCCCCCACGAGAAAATCGAAGTGGGGATCCCCGGTCCCCATCCGGAAGGCGCGCATCGAGATCATCCCGCTGATCGACGTCATGTTCTTTCTCCTCGCGTCGTTCATGATGGTGTCGCTCTCCCTGCAAAAGGCCGAGACCTTCAAGATGGATCTGCCGGTGGCGTCCACTTCCGCTCCGGATTTCAAGCCCGACATGCTCAACATCGGGATCGAAAAGGATGGCCGGGTCTCGGTGGAGAAGAAGCATCTCGGCTTCGATGAACTCGACCGGATCCTCAAGGAACGCATCCAGAAGAACACCAACACCCCGGTGTACGTCACCGCCGACCGCGCGGCCCTGCACGGTCACGTGAACCGCGTCCTGGAGCGCGTCCGGGCCGCCGGGATCATGAAGGTCGCCTTCGTCACCGATGCCGGCCAAGCCCCGTCTCCAGCGGGGGCACCTCCCAAGCCCGCCGCAATTCCGCCCGGGAAACCCTGAAGAATCCCCATGCGTCTCGGCTCCCCCATCCCCCTCAAGAAGGCTCGCATCGAGATCATCCCGCTGATCGACGTGATGTTCTTCCTGCTCGCCTCGTTCATGATGGTCTCGCTCAGCATGCAGCGGATCCGGACCATGAAGATGGACCTTCCCTCGGCGGTGAAGGCGGCCTCCACCAAGAAGCCCGATATGGTCGAGGTCCGCATCAGCCGCAATGGCGACATCTCCGTCGATTCAAAGCATCAGTCGCTTCCGGAGTTCCTCGAACTCCTCACCCAACGCCGTGCGGCCAACACCAACCTGCCTGTGTATGTGAAGGCCGATACCCTCGCCACGCATGGCGACGTGCTGCGCGTGGTCGATTCCGCCAAGTCGGTGGGCATCACCCGGGTCTCCTTCCAACTGGACACCGAGATGCCCGCGGGCCGATGACTGCGGGTGCATGATCTTGTCGTTCCTCCGCTGCGGCTGGCTGCTCGCCGTCGGATTGTCCCTTGGCGCGGTGGATGCCGCCCTCGGCGATTGGCCCCAGCACCTCGGCCCGGATCGCAATGGCACCGCACCGGGCGGTTCACCGATTCCCTGGCCGACCGCCGGTCCCGGTACCGTTTGGAAGGCGGAGGTGGGAAGCGGCTTTTCCGGTCCCGTGGTGGCGGGCGATCTCGTCCTGCTGCACCACCGGCGTGAGGACCGCGAGATCCTGGAAGCCTTCGACCGCGCCACCGGCAAGTCCCGCTGGCAGGCGACCCAAACCACGGGCTACACCGACGACTTCGGTTTCGACGATGGACCCCGGGGGACTCCCTGCATCGCGGGCGAATGGGTTTATACCTTCGGTGCCGAAGGGCGTCTGTCGGCGGTGCGGTTGTTGGACGGCAAGCCCGGATGGACCGTCCCGCTCGGCAAGGAGACCAAGGCTGACAAGGGGTTCTTCGGTTTCGCCTGTTCACCCCTGGTCGTGTCGAACCGCGTGATCGTCCAGTTGGGCGGCGAGGACGGAGCAGGGGTGGTGGCGCTCGACGTCGTCTCGGGCAAGCGCGTCTGGAAATCCACTGAGGACGAGGCCGGGTACGCCAGCCCGGTCGTGGGGCAGTTCGGGGGACAGCAGCGGATCGTGGCGTTCAACCGAGCCGGCGTCCGGTTGCTCGATCCTTCCGATGGAAAGGTTCTCGCGGCGCTTCCCTGGCGGTCGCGTCAGCAGGCTTCGGTCAATGCGGCCACGCCGCTGGTGGGAGCGGACGGAATCTTCGTCACCTCCAGTTACAACGCGGGAGCGGGGTTGTTGCGGTGGTCTTCCGGAGGCGCGATCGAACCGGTCTGGACCAATGACGACACGCTGTCGGCGCACATCTCATCGCCGGTGCGCCGCGGCAACTGGATCTTTGGCTTCCACGGCCGACAGGAACAAGGCGCGGCGCTGCATTGCATCGAGGCGTCCACGGGACGTTTGCAATGGGAGTCGCCGCGTAGCGGCGTCGGATCGGTCCTCCTCGCAGGTCAAACCCTCGTGGTCTTGCTGGAATCGGGGGAACTCATCCTGGCCGAGGCTTCGGGCGAGTCGTGGAAACCGCTCTGCCGCGCGCAGATCCTTGGCTCCGGTGTCCGCGCCGGGCCGGCGCTGGCAGGGGATCTGTTCCTGGCCCGCGACCGCCGTCAATTGGTCGCCGTCCGATTGCCCCGGGAACCGGTGGGCCAGCGCCCCTGACCACTCCTTCTGGGCCGCAGGCGTCCGCGTCCGCTTCGGAGGGATCGAGGTCCGCTACGGACTCGCCTCTGCGGTCCTCTGGCGTCGGAGCAGCCCGTGTCGCGGGGCGAACGCGAGCGCCAGCAGAAAGATCAGGGCCTGCGTCAGGACGATGCAGGAACTGGTAGCGACGTTGATGATGAAGCTGAGGTAAACCCCGAAGAAGCTGGAGAACACGGCGCTCCCGGTCGCGATCCACAGCATGCGGTTGAAACGGTCGGTGAGCAGGTAGGCGATGCACCCCGGCGTGACCAGCATGGCAACGACCAGGATGATTCCGACCGCCTTGAGTGATACGACGATGGTCACCGCCAGCAACGTGAGGAGCA
This sequence comes from Verrucomicrobiota bacterium, assembly GCA_041688515.1. Classification (GTDB taxonomy): domain Bacteria; phylum Verrucomicrobiota; class Verrucomicrobiia; order Limisphaerales; family UBA9464; genus UBA6176. The sequence continues at coordinate 4,734 of JBDNHZ010000116.1, read as the reverse complement.
GGTAGTAGAGGAAGTCGGTTCGCAGCCCCAGCGTCTGGGCATGTCCGGGATCGAAACAGAACAGCAACAAATCCCGCCGCAGCACAAGGATGACCCCCAGGCTGAGGCCTCCCACCACCAACGTGTCCCGCAGGTCGCCCGGGTCGAGTCCCAGGATGTTTCCGAACAGGATGTGGTCGAGATGGAGATCACTTTTGACCTTGGTGAAGAGCACGAGGCCAAAGGCAAAGAGACCGGTGAACACCACGCCCATGACGGTGTCTTCCTTCACACGGCTGTGGGCCTTGATGTAGCCGGTGGCGAGGGCGCAGAAGAGGCCCGAGGCGATTGCACCGACTGCCAACGGGAGATGCAGCGCGTAGGCTCCCACAATGCCCGGCAGGACCGCATGCGAAATGGCGTCGCCCATCAGCGACCAACCCTTGAGCACCAGAAAGCAGGAGAGCACGGCGCACACCGCTCCGATGGCGACCCCCACGAGCATTGCCCGGATCATGAAAGGGTACTGGAAGGGTTCGAGCAGGGATTCCATGGGTCAGGAGAGGAAGGCTGCCCGGCGTTTGGCCCGGGCAGCGAGCAGCCCGTGCTTGGGACCGAACACCAAGGCAATGACGAACAGGGCGCTCTGCAAGGTGACAATGCAGCCCCCGGTGGAACCATCGAAGAAGTAGCTGGCGTACGCACCCACCAGGGAAGAGCCAACGCCCAGCGACACCGCAATTCCGATCATGATCCCGAAGCGGTCGGTGAGCAGGTAGGCGGTGGCACCGGGCGTCACGAGCATGGCGACGACCAGGCAGGCACCCACGGTCTGGAGTGCGGCGACGGCGGTGGCCGAGAGCAGCGTGAGCAGCGTGAAATGCAGGATCGTGGTGTTGATGCCCAGTGCGCGGGCCTGATTGGGATCGAAGCAGAAGAGTTTCAGATCGTTCCATTTCAACCCAAGCACGACCAGCGTCACTCCCGAGATGATCAGCACCTGGAGGATGTCGGGATCGGAGATGCCCAGAATGTTGCCGAAGACGATGGACCTCAGATCCACCCGGGCCGGGAACAGGGAGATGAGCAGCAGACCGAGTGCAAAGAACGATGTGAAGACGACTCCGATGACGGCGTCCTCGCGCAGGCGGGTCTTGGTCTTGACGAACCCCATTCCCAGCGCCGCCAGCAGTCCGGTCACGAAGGCTCCGGCGGCGAACGGCCAATCCAGTTGATAGGCCACCGCAACGCCGGGCACGACCGAGTGCGACAGGGCGTCCCCCATGAGGGACCAACCCTTGAGCGTGACGAAGCAGGAGAGGAACGCGCAGACCGCTCCGATGAGGCCGCTCACGAAGATGGCCTTGAGCATGTACTCGTATTGGAACGGCAGGAGCAACGTCTCGATCATGGTTCGTCCTCCGGTTCAGCACGCTGTTCCACCACGCTCTCCCGGCCCGCGCGCTTCCCGTATTCCAGATGCCCGCCCTTGCCGAAGACCAATGGGCGCTCTTCATCCGTCAGGACCGTCACGCTTCGTCCGTCGTGCTTCTGTACCGTGGATTCGTCGAAGCGGAAGTGCCGGAGGGTTCCACCAAAGGCCCGGGCAAGATTGGCTTCGGTAAAAATCTCCACCGTGGGGCCAAACGCGAGGACCGTTCGATTCACCAACACCACCTGATCGCAGAACTCGGGAACCGACCCCAGGTTGTGGGTCGAGACCAGAATGATATGCCCCGCCGCCCGAAGCTCCCGAAGCAGTTCGATGATCGTGCCCTCGGTCTTGACGTCGACACCGGTGAACGGTTCATCCAGCAGGATCACCCGACTGCGCTGGGCCAGGGCCCGCGCCAGGAAGACCCGCTTCCGCTGGCCACCACTCAGTTCACCAATCTGGCGTTCCCGGAACTCCAGCATGCCGACCCGCGCCAGGCTTTCCTCGGCGATCCGGCGGTCTTCGGCCCGGGAAATCCGGAGGAAGTTCATGTAGCCGTACCGCCCCATCAGCACCACGTCCCACACGCTCACCGGAAAACTCCAGTCCACCTCTTCGGACTGGGGGACATAAGCCACCTGATTGCGCTTCAGCGCGGTTCGCACCGGCTGTCGCGAGATCAGGACCTCGCCCCGGATGGGACGGACGAAGCCCATGATGGCCTTGAACAGCGTGGACTTTCCGCTGCCGTTGATTCCGACCAGCGCGCAGATGCAACCGGCGGAGAGATGGAAGGTCGCGTCGCGGAGCGCGATGTTCCCGTTCGGATAACCGACGGTCACGTTGCTGACCCGAATTTCCAATTCGCCTGGTTCTGCGCTCATGGCCTCCCGAATCCCTTCACGATCGTGGCCGCATCCAACTCCAGAAGCTTCAGGTAGGTCGGTACCGGCCCATCGGGAGTCGAGAGCGAATCGACGTAGAGCACCCCGCCGTACCGGGCACCGGTCTCCTTGGCGATCTGTCGCGCGGGTTTGTCGCTGACCGTGCTCTCGCTGAAGACCACCGGAATCCGATGGGTCCGCACGCCATCGATCACCTGCTGCATCTGTTGCGGCGTTCCTTGTTGGTCGGCGTTCACGGCCCAGATGTAGAGCTCCCGCATCTCGAAGTTTCGCGCCAGGTAGGAGAAGGCTCCCTCGCTGGTCACCAGCCAGCGTTGCTCCACCGGAATCGTGTCGAGCAGGGCCCGGACCTCGCGCTCGATCCCCTCGAATTTCGCGGCATAGGCCTTGGCGTTTGCGTTGTAAATGGCGGCGTTGTCCGGGTCCACCTTCACCAGGGCCTTGCGGATGTTTTCCACGTAGATCACGGCGTTGCGGGGCGACATCCAGGCGTGGGGATTGGGCTTCCCTGCGTACGGCCCGGTCCCGATTCCTATGGGCTCAATCCCTTCGGTGAGGACGGCGCTCGGCACGTTCTTCAGGTTTCCAAAGAAGCGCTCGAACCAACGCTCCAGGTTCAGTCCGTTCCACAACACCAGGTCGGCCTTCTGCGCCTTGACGATGTCCCGCGGGGTCGGCTCATACCCATGAATCTCGGCACCCGGCTTGGTGAGCGACTCCACGATCGCCGCGTCGCCCGCCACGTTCTTCGCCATGTCCGCGATGATCGTGAAGGTGGTGACGACGCGCTTCTTTGCCGCCCACGCTTCCACCGGGGTCAGACCCGCGACCAGCAAGGCGAGGCATCCCATCAGTGCCAGCAAGGGACGTCGGCCGAGCCTGGGGCCTCGGTCGTCCCCGGCCGCTCGGGCGTGTTGTTGGAAAAGGCGGGCGAGGATGCCGGCGGTCCCGGGAGGAAGGCCTGCGGGCGCGGCCGTCCCCGACCGCTCGGGGGCGGGAAGCAGAGTTGATTTGGATTTCATGGGAACGGTGGCGCTCAGAAGCGCCAGGAAAGGCCGAGGAATGGGTTGAAATCGTCTGCCGAGCGGGTCACGCCAAGGTTGATCCCGGCATCCAGTTGGAGGTTCTCCGTCAGGCCGTAGGTCAGGCCCAGATCGACCGTGCCGACCCAGGGAACCCCGCGTTGGGCGCGGACCTCGCTGTAGAATTCCACATAGCCGGCCAGCTTCCCAATGAGGTCGTGGCCGAGCGTGACCGTGTTCACGAAGGCGGCATGGCGGCCGGAGCCGGTGTCGTTGCGGAGCAGGTCCACTTCGGTCATTGCCCCCAGACTCCAACCGGCCGGGAGTTCCACCGCGAACGGAAAGGTGACCCCCCCCTCGACGGCATTGTTGCCCAGGCCATCCTCGTTGGTGGGCAACTTCACGTAGGGCATCATGGCCAGTGCCGTTCGCCCCCCGTCATTGCCCCAGAAGTTCTTCTTGAGCCGCACCGTGATGTCGCCGAACCCGGACTGGTGCACCACCGTCCCCGCAACCCGATCGTGAGTCCGCACCCGTTGATGAGGTTCCAGGATCAATTGGAGATCCACATCGTGGCAAAGTCCCGCCTTCAGGTTGATCGGTGCGACGGACCAAGCCTCGGTTCGGAGGTCGCCTCCACCTGACCGATCCCGGTCGTGGGTGTACGTGGCCAGGTCCATCTCCACCTGAAAATGCCCGGCGTCCACCGTGTAGGCAGACTCCGTCTTGTCCGGTCGATCCGTGCTCATTTCGCGAAGGAATTCCTTCGGAGTCGGGTGGAAGAGGGAATCACCGGATTTGTCGGCCGGGGTTGGATTGATTGCGGCACCGAGGAGGGTTGCCGTGCCTGCCGCGTTGACCCCCCAGACGAACCTGCGTCCAAGAAGTAGCAATCGATTCATTATGTAGCCTAGGCTACATCTCGGCGTCTTCGGGAGTCAATGGAAACCCTGCCCAAACTGCCGGGGCGCTGGCGGAAAGCGCATGACGCCGGACAGTTCTATCTCACGCTGGAAGTTGCCGCCCGGTCCGGCTCCGATCTCGTGCGACTGCTGAAAGCCCAGGTCGCGGACCGCCTGCCGGAAGTCCTGCGCGAAGATCCGGCGATCGACTGGCGGCTCTGGCCCAGCAGCGTCAAACCCGCCTTTGGCGGAGGCAATCCGGTCGAAGCAGGGAAGTGAGGGAAGTCGTCACCGCACTCCGAACCAAGTGGTGAGCACGTTGCAGAGGTGTCGGAAGGCGGCGTCCTCGCACCGCTTCAGGCTCAGTTGCTCGGCGAGTTCCTTGAAAAGCGCGGACGAGCGCGGCCTCCGAAGGGAGTATGTGAGCTCTTCCAGAGCATCTTTGGGCCTCTGGGGTTTCCCCTGCTCATTGAATGTGAAGCCGCGTCCGC
>JBDNHZ010000115.1:0-18992 GCA_041688515.1 Verrucomicrobiota bacterium | reverse complement strand
TCGGACTCGCGGAGCTCGTCGCTCCAACGAAGCTCGTCGCTCCAAAGGCTGGAGTTCCTCCGTCCGCGGTGCCGTTCCAGCCCGATGTGAATGCCGAGCCGCATGGCTATTTCACGCGGGAACCCAAGGATCGGTTCACCCGGTTGATGAACGATCTGGGCACGGAGCGGATGCCGCTGGATCGGGCCAGTGAACTGGCATTCCTCCGAAGTCTGTTGGCGGCGCTGGAGATCCCGGTGTCGTCCCAGTTGCTCGTGTTTTCCAACACCAGCCTTCAGCTCAGCCTGATCAACCCGTCGAATCCGCGCGCCCTGTATTTCAGCGACGATCTCTATCTGGGCTATGTGCCGGGTGGGAAGATCGAGGTGGCCTCCGTCGACGCAGAGTTGGGCGCGGTGTTCTATATTTTCGACATTCCCCGCGACGCGTCACCGGTCCGGGTGGAACGGGCGCGGCGCTGCATGAACTGCCATGCGAACGAGGATACGTTGCACGTGCCTGGTCTGGTGGTGAAGTCGGTGGCCCCGGGCTCGGGCGGTGGAAGTCTCGACAGCTTTCGACGGGAGCTTTCCGGGCACGGCGTGCCTTTGTCCGAGCGCTTCGGGGGCTGGCATGTGACGGGCCTGGGAGCCTTCGATGGACATCTGGGAAACCGGATGGGGAAGCTCTTCCAAGGGGAGCTGAGTTGGACCCCCTTGCCACCGGCGACCCGCTTTTCCTGGGGGCGTTATCCGGTGACCACCAGTGATCTCCTCGCGCATCTCGTCCACGAACATCAGGTGGGTTTCGTCAACCGACTGGTCCGGGCGCAATATCGGGCGCGGGCCTTGCGGCAGGGATCCCCGGGTGGGCTCGCTTCCGCGCCGTCGGCGGAGTTGGATGCGGACGTGCGGGACTTGGTGCGTTACCTCCTCTTTGCCGATGAGGTTCCCTTGCCGGAGGGTGGGGTGACGGGCGATGCCGGGTTCAAGTCGGCGTTCTCCCGAAACCGAAGGGAGATCGAGGGTCGATCCCTCAAGGATTTCGATCTGAAAACCCGCTTGTTCCGCCACCGATGCAGTTACCTCGTCCACACCGCCCTGTTCGAGGGTCTGGATCCGGAGGTCCGCAGCCGGGTGGTGCGCGGGATGGTGTCGGCGCTGAAGCCGGGAAGCGACAACGCGGAGTTCGCCTATCTGGGCGAAGAGGAGAAAGCGAAAGCCCGGGCGATCCTGCACAGGACCGTCCCGGGTTTTGAAAAGGCGTTTCCCTGAATGATCCGCGTTGCACGCGGAGATCGGGGAGCACAGGACTGAGAACGCTTACTTGGCCTTCTCGGTCTTCTCACCGGCACCGGTCCAACCGGAGATGCCCGCGGACATGTGTTTGACGTTCTTGTATCCGAGCTTCTCGGCGGCCTCGGCGGCGGCCTTGTAAGCCTTGCAGCGCGGCCCGCCGCAGTAGGCAACGATCAGGGCGTTCTTGTCCTCGGGGAGGGACTTGGCGAACTCCTTCTCGACGGCATCGAAATTCAGGGCGCCCGGGATGTGTCCCTTGGCGTACGATTCGGAACCGTTGACATCGACCAGGACTGCCTTCTTGGAGGCGACCAGCGCCTTCACTTCTTTGACGCTGATGTCGGGGAATTCCCCGGCGAAGGCGGCAACGGAAACCAGGAGGGAAGCAACGAGCGTGAGGACTTTTTTCATGACGGCTGAGAAGTTCTGCGGGTTTGCTCCTTCTGCAAGGAGAAAGTCGGGCGGTGTCGGCGGAGGGCGCCTCTTGACACTGCCCCCGCCCGACTGGGCTCCGCCTCCTCACGTCGGCAGCGACGAACGGCCCGAGGGGTAGCTGCCGAGGTCACGAGGCGGACCTCAGACAAAGCACAAGGACATCCGCCTCCTCACGTCGGCAGGGCAGGGAGGAGAGAGGCGGGCGAGGACGCCCGCGGTCCCGGGAGAAACCTGGGGACGCGCGTGCGCATGGCGGGGCCGCTTTGGTTCCCGGGCCTCCCGTATCCATGGACTGTGCGGTTTTTCACGTCGGTTGAATCCTTTGGGCCAAGAGGTCAAGGGTTGAACGTGTAAGGTCAGTCCCTGACCTCTGGAATCGTGACGCCCATGAAGTTCATTCCTGTCTTCCTCCTGCTGGCGAACGTTGTCGTGTCCGCTCCTCCGCGGGATGCGTTCCCCTTGGAGGCGCCCGTCCTGCCACGGAACTTCCGCCTCCACGTCGAACTCCCGGGCGACGAGGGTGCCCGGGTTCGGCTCGGTGGCGGCGTGGTGGTGCCGCTGGTGGGCGGCGGGGAACACGACATCGCCGTCGAACATCCCCCGGGCGGTGCACCCGTCCTGCGGGTGTGGTCCGGGGGGGTGTTGGCGCGGGGGCCGGAAGAGGTTGCCGCCCTGGCCCGCAGTGGAGCCCAGGACTTCCCTGAGGCTCGCGTGCGCCTGGATTCGGATGTCACCGTCATGGCCCGGTTCACCTCGACGGGTGGAGGGACCTTGTTCTCGAAGTGCCCGCTGTCCGGGGACTGGGCCCCGAATGCCAAGGCTCTTTTCATCCGGGATGGCAGCCTGGTTTTTGACGTGGGTTGGCTGGGAGCAATGGATGGCGGCGATCGTGTGGACGATGGAAAGCCGCATGTCGCGGTCCTGTCACAAGTAGGCCCGAAGACGAGCCTCTGGCTCGATGGCAAACGGGTGGCGGAACGCGAAGGCTTTCTCCGGCCCGACGTCGCCGGCCATGTGTTCAAGGTGGGGCGGGCCAGCCCGAACTTTGCCGGGGATTTTGTCGGGGGTCAGATTGAGTCCGTGCGCGTCTGGCAACGTGCCCTCGCCGCTGATGAGGCGCGGAAGCTTTCCGATGGGGGCGCACCCGCCGGTGCGGCCGCCGAGTTCACTCATGCGCCAGGGCAGGCTGACGACCGTCCGGTGGTCGAAGTGGCGGGGGGTGAGCCCGTGAAGACGGCTTGGGTCCAGCCCCTGGAACGTTCGGATCATTCGGAAATCGTCCGGGGCTGGAATGACCGGTCCCTCGCAGAGGGGCGGAGGATCTACTCGACCCTGTGCGTGGTCTGTCACGGGACGCGCGAGCAACCGGGGTCATTGCCGACGGCGCTCCGCTTCGCGGAAGGCACCTTCAAGAACGGCTCGGATCCCTACTCGATGTTCCAGACACTGACCAAGGGCTACGGACAGATGGTGCCTCAACCGCAGTACACAACGGCCCAGAAGTACGCGGTGATCCAGTACATCCGGGAGACGTTTCTTCGCTCCCACAATCAGGCTCAGTTCGTTGCCCTGACCCCGGGGTATCTCAGCACCCTGCCCAAGGGTCGGGCCCGGGCCACGATCGAGAAGGAGGATCGATCGCTCCCGGAATATGAGCGCATGGATTTCGGCCCGGCACTCTCATGGACCTTTCAGGTAGCCCCCGGGAACATCGCGCAAAAGGGCATCGCCGTCCGCCTCGACGAAGGGCCCGGCGGCGTCGGCAAGGGTCGCGCATGGATGGTCTACGACCACGACACGATGCGTGTGGCGGCGGCGACCTCGGGCAAGTTTGTGGATTGGAAAGGTATTGCCTTCGATGGCAGTCACGGGACGCACACCAGTCTGGCGGGCGATCGGCATTTCGTGAATCCGGTGGGACCGGGATGGGCATCGTCGGAGGGCAAATGGGAGGACCCCAGACCGCTCGGTCGGGACGGACTGCCGTACGGGCCATTACCGCGTTCGTGGGCCCGCCATCTCGGAATGTATCTGGCGTCCGAACAGGTCCTGATCGCGACGGATGGGGGTGGTCTCGGCGTGCTGGAATCGCCGGGTTGGGTGGATTACGGGACGACCCCGGTCTTCACGCGGACGCTGAACGTGGGGCAAGGGGCGGGCTCGCTCCTGCTGCGGGTGGCGCCGGACACGGTCAACGTGGCCTTGACGGGGGCGGGGACGCTTCGGAAGGAAGGCGGGTTCTGGGTGGCTTCGATCAAGGGCCTGTCCAAGGTGCGCCTCTTCATTTCCCGTGCCGACCCGGCTTCGTTGGAGGCGCTGGCCAAGACCATGACGACGTCGTTGGATCTGGAATCTTTGACCCACGGCGGTCCCCGGCGCTGGTCGCAGGAGGTGACGACCGTATCGGTTGCGGGTCCCTCGGACGGAGCTTTCTCGACCGATGATTTTCCGTTGCCGGTGAAGAATCCGTGGGAGAGTTGGATGCGTCCGGGCGGGTTCGATTTCACGCCCGACGGCAAGGCCGCAATCGTGGCGACGTGGAATGGGGATGTGTGGCGTGTGGATGGCTTGATGGATCCGGCCCCGGCGACGTTGCGTTGGCGCCGGATGGCGAGCGGGTTGTTTCAACCGCTGGGTGTGAAGTTCCGCGGGAACGACCTGTTCATTACCTGCCGCGATCAGTTGGCGCGGTTGCAGGATCTCAATGGCGACGGCGAATCGGACTTCATCGAGTGCTTCAACAACGATCACCAGGTCACCGAGCATTTCCACGAGTTTGCCATGGGATTGCAGACCGATGCCGCCGGAAATTTCTACTACGCCAAGTCCGGGCGCCACGCGCTGAAGTCGGTCGTGCCGCACCACGGCACCTTGCTGCGGGTGAGTGCGGACGGATCCCGGACGGACATCCTGGCGACGGGTTTCCGGGCTGCCAACGGCGTGGGGGTGGATGAAGACGGGACGTTTTGGGTGACGGATCAGGAGGGTTTTTGGACTCCGAAGAACCGGATCAACCGCGTGAAGGTCGGCGGATTCTACGGCAACCTGTTTGGCTTCACCGAGGTGACGGACACGTCGGATTCAGCGATGGAACAGCCCCTGGTGTGGATCACCAACGAGAAGGATCGAAGCCCGGCCGAGTTGCTTCGGGTGCCGAAAGGAGCGTGGGGTTCGCTCGGCGGAGCACTGCTCAACCTCAGCTATGGCACGGGCCGTGCCTTCCTGGTCCCCAACGAGGAGGTCGATGGCGTCTGGCAGGGCGCCGTCTGCGAACTGCCGATGCCTGCCTTCGCCACCGGCATCATGCGGGGGCGGTTCGCCGCCGATGGCGCGCTCTATACCTGCGGAATGTTTGCGTGGGCCGGCAACGCCACGGCCCCGGGAGGATTTCACCGCATCCGGCGCAACGCCCGCGCTGCCTACGTGCCACTGGAGGTACATGCGACCAAGGGAACGGTGAGCCTGAAGTTCAGCGAGGCCCTGGACCCGGCCTCCATCCAGCCCGGGGCTTTCAGCTTCAAGGTCTGGTCGTTGAAACGCAGCGCCAACTACGGGTCCCGCCACCTCGATGAGCACTCCGTCGAGGTGACCTCGGCCACGCTCGGAGCGGACGGCCGCACCGTGACCCTTTCCATTCCCTCCCTGGCACCCACCCAGTGCTACGAATTGCTGGCGAAGATCCACGGATCCGATGGAACCGCGGTGGAACGATCCATCCATGGGACGATCCATCGGTTGGGTGGGACGGTGGACCGTCGGTAGTGGGGACTCGTGGAACTCGTCCCTCCGGTGCCCTCCGAATCCCGGGATGGAGTTCGTGGCCATTTGCGGCAGGGTGCGCGGGGATGGATTTCTCGTATCAGGCTCCGTGGGCTGGGTTGAACCCGTTGTTCGACGGAGAGGCGTTCCGCTTCCAGTTCCACCTCAGTCCGGCGCGTGAGGGATGGCTCGCGGCCGGCCATCCGCCTCCGGCAACCCTGGAACAACGCGCCACGCTCCTGACCACCGCCCGGGATCGTGTCCTGGTCTGGGGGGAAGGCGCGGATGCCTCCTGGACGGCACTCGAACCCTTGCTGGAGGATTCCCTGCGCCGTCGTGCTGGGAACGCGGCGGAACCCCAGGAGCGGGCCGCCCGGGTTTCACAGGCGTGGGCACCGGATTTCGTGCTGCTGCGTCGGGCGGAGGAGGAATTCCGGTTCGTTGGCGGATCCATCTGCTTTCCCAGTGCGTGGGACCCGGTCGAGAAAATTGGGCTGACCGTGACCGAAGTGCACGGGCCAGTCCCCGGGCTGAATCCGGAACTGGGAACCCGCATCCGACGGTTCCTCAACGGGCTCCGCCCCGGGCAGGTGTTCGAGCGTCAGAATTGGAGCCTGGCGGCCACCGGCGCGCTCGACCTGCATCCAGGGAACGCGTTCCCACGCATCGCGCGGGAGACGTCGATCGAAGCCGTGTGGTTCCGGTTGGAGGAACAGGCGTTTGTGGCCTTCGACGACGGGCGATCGTTGCTGTTCCTCATCCACGTGCGGACCTGGCCGTTGACCGAGGTGCTGGAGGCGACGGGGGGGGCGTCGGCATTTGAGCGGATGATCCGTTCCATGCCGCCGGAGGTCGCCCGCTACAAGGGGTTCGGTCCTTGGGCAGAGCGCTTCCGGACTGCGACCTGAGCTGGGGCGGAGGGCTGGCTTGCCCCTAAAACGCAGCCGTCCATTCATCCGCCGATTTTGCAGATTTCACCGATACCGCGGAGTGGGTGGCAGAAGTGCAGGGGCAGGTCGGTACCGAAGTCTCACCCCTTCGGCGCGTGTTTGGCGGCGAAGAGATCTTCGCCGTTCAGCCCGGTGATCCGTTCGATGCCTTTCACCAGTCGGATCAGGGCGAACACCATGACGCCCATCGACGGGACGAAGATGACCGGCCAACTCATCCAATTCATGCGGCCGAGCTGGGTATTGAAGGCATCCGTGCCGGGCGTGGCAGTGAGCATCCAGCGGGCGAGTCCGTAGTTGAGGAGGGCGCTGCCGAGGAAGGAGGCGGCGAGGATCCAACTGGAGCTGACCAGCAGACGGTCGAAGTCCGGCCGTGTGGATCGTTCTTCGAGGGCGGCTTCGATGCGACCGGTGTCGAGGAGTTGGTCGTTGAACAGCAGGGTGCGCACGAGGGGTTGCTTGGTGCGGAGGGAGAGCGGGATTGCCACCGCCAACAGCGAGGGAATGGCCGCTTCTTTTACCGCGAACCAGATGGCGTCGGTCTTGAGCAATCCCAGCACCCCCGTCAGGGCCACCGACGTCAGGCCCAGGATGGAAAAAACGTTCCACACCCGCCGCCGCGCAAAGTCCCAGAGGCCGTATCCCAGCGGAATGGACAGCGCGATGATCAGACCCCAGACCGGGCCCAGCACCGTGGCCTTGCTCAGCTTGTCCAGGAGGAAGCCGGGCAGGACTACATTGCAGACCAGATTGATGAGGATGTTTTCCTTCGGGGGGCGGCTGGGACTCGTTTCTTGGCTCATCGCTGGAGGCGCGGAGCGTCGGGTGTTTCACAACGCCGGGCAACAGCGATGTCGTCTGCCTTCAGACCACGGGCGCATTTTGGCACTGCCCCCGATCAGTTGGTCGGCGACACAAACCTGGGTAGCTGCCGACGTGAGGAGGCGGATGTTCTTGTGCTTTGCCTCGTCTGGGGTCCGCCTCGTTCCCTCGGCAGCTACCCTTCTCGGGCCGTTCGTAGCTGCCGACGTGAGGAGGCGGATGTTCTTGTGCTTTGCCTCGTCTGAGGTCCGCCTCGTTCCCTCGGCAGCTACCCCTCTCGGGCCGTTCGTAGCTGCCGACGTGAGGAGGCGGAGCCCAGTCGGGCGGGGGCAGTGTCAAGACGCGCCCTCAGACCACGGTTCCGTTGATGGTGAAGTCGAAGATGTCGAAGTTGCGGGGGTCTCCGTTGGCAAGCGCCAGGTGGGAGGGCTTCAACGGGTGGCTGAAGACGAAGGGCACGATCTCTTCGTACCGGCCGCCGTGGGAACGCAGACCGCTCTCCAGCACCTTCAGATCGTGGTAGGCGGGAGTCCGCCCCAGCACAACGTCCCGGCCGGAACACACCACGAAATCACCCATGCGATCGGGCGGAAGCTGCATGAGCCGGGCTGCCATGTCCCGGTCCAGCGCTTCGGTGACTCCCGGGAGTTGGCGGACCCAATCAATGACGTGGTTGAGATCGGGACGATCGGCACCCGGCGCCGGCAGGTGGACCTGTGCGAACGATCCCAGGGCCCCGTGATGGACGACGTAAGGATCGGTGATCGGCAGGATCACCCGGAAGCCGGGACCGAACCGCTTTTCCAGCTCGGATTCGAGATAGATGACGTTGGGCGAGCCGTCGGCCCGCTGCTTGGAGTTCATGCCGTGATCCGCGGTGATGCCAATCACCGCGCCGAGTTCGAGCAGACGTCCGATCTGCACGTCGAGGGCGTGATAGAAATCGAGCGCCTCGGGTGCCGTTGGCCCATACTTGTGCTGCATGAAATCCGTCGTGCTCAGGTAGAGGAAATCAGCCCGGCCACGGGCGAGCAGTTCGGCTCCGGCCCGGAGGACGTAAACGGAGGCTTCCCCGGAATAGATGGCGGGCGTCGGCCCGGCCACCGCCTCGACGTCGTCGATGCCGTGGGTCGGAAGTTGGGCCTGAGCGGCCTTCTCCGTGGAGAAGGCGATGCCGCCCAGTTCGATCAGACCCGAGGCGAAGATGTCGCGGAGCTTTTCCTTGGCGGTGATGACGGCGACCTTTCGTCCCGCAGCCTGGGCAGCCGGAAAGATCGTCGGGCAGCGAACGAACTTCGAACTGTTCATCATCACTTCCTGGCCGGAAGCGGTGTCGAAGAAGAAATTGCCGCCCATGCCGTGCACCGACGGCGGCGCCCCGGTGACGATCGAGGTGTTGTTGACGTTGGTGAAGCTGGGCATTGCACCGCGCGCGAACCCGCGGAATCCGGCGAGTTGGATCTTCTGCAAGTTCGGCATCCGACCCCGCGCCAGGGCGGCGTCGAGGTAGTCGTCGGCACTGCCATCCAGGCAGATCACGACGACGGGGCGTTGCGGGAGGTGGTAGGTCCGGCTGTTGACAGTAATGGAGGCCATGTTCTGAAAGTGGAATCTGGGGGAGAAACGAAACGGTTCAGCGGCGCGGCAGTGAAAGGCAGGTGTCGAGAATGTCGATCGCCTGGTCCAGTTCGGCCTGCGTCAGGATCAGCGCCGGGGTCAGCGTCAGGATGTTGCCCATGGTCACCTTGAAGTTCAGGCCGCGGCGCAGCGACTCGTACATCACCTGCTCGGCCAGATCGGGTTCGGCTTCCATCCGTCCCTCCGGAGTCCGGCGGACCAACTCCAGGCCCATCAGCAATCCGAGCACCCGGACGTCGCCGATCGAAGGGTGGCGCTGGCGCAGTTCCTCGAATCGGGTGCGGGCATGCTGGCCGAGGGTCGCGGCGTTCTCGACGAGCTTCTCGTCGCGGAGGATATCGAGGACAGTCAGGGCTGCGGCGCAGGCCGCCGGGTTCTTCTCGTGGGTGTAGTGACCGAGGGCGGTGTGCTGGGCGACGTTGAGCCCTTCGCGGGCGATCAATGCCGCCAAAGGAAACACCGCCCCGCCGAGTCCCTTGCCCAACACCAGCATGTCCGGAACCACGTCGTAATGTTCGCAGGCAAACATCCGTCCGGTCCGGCCCAGCCCGATCGGGATCTCATCCAGGATCAACAGCGCGCCATGCCGGTCGCAGGCGGCCCGGACCCGACGCCAGTAGTCGGGCGGTGGAATGAATGGGGTGCAACGCACGGTCTCCCCGATGACCGCGGCAACGTCACCCTCCTTCTCCAGGACGTACTCGATGTAGTCGGCACATTGCAGGCTGCATTGCGTCCCGCAGCGGAAGGGACACTTGAGCGGTTCAGGCGGCGGGACGTGCTCGCATCCGGGGAGGAGCGGTCCGATGCCTTTCCGGAACACCGCTTCGCCTCCGATGGAAATCGCATCGAGGGACGCGCCGTGGAACGAGTCCCACATGGAGACGAACTTGAATCGGCCGGTCGCCACGCGGGCGAGCTTCAGGGCCATGCCGATGGCCGAGGTGCCACCCGGAGCGAACAGCACCCGGTTGAGATCGCCCGGTGCCAACGCTGCCAGCCGCTGGGCCAGGTCCACCGCGGGTTCGCAGGTGTAGCGGCGGGGACAGAAACTGAGGGTGTCGAGCTGCTGTTTGATGGCCGCGATCACGCGGGGATGCGCATACCCAACCTGGTGGACGTTGTTCCCGTGGAAATCGAGCAGGCGCCGGCCCTCGGCGTCTTCGATCCAGGCGCCCTCGGCCTTCCGGACCACGTTGAGGCAGGGGGTCGAAAGCGATTGATGCAGGAACACCCGTCCGTCCTCGGCCAGCAACCCGCGCGTCTCCTCCGCGAGATGCTCTCGGGCGAATTGCTGACGCCGCGCCGACAGGTTGATGTCGCCCTCGGAGCGGAGGGCGTTGAGATCGATGGCGGCCGGATTGGAAGAAGGGGTCACGGTGCGTGAAGTCAGTGGAACATGCAGTTCAGACCCACACCATGGCCGGCGCGGATGGGGGTGGCCATCCCACAACTGCGGCATGCCGGCCGCAGCCCGGACCAACCGTCTGCTGGGTCGGATCTCACGCCGTCTCCCGATCCGTTGGGAAGGAGATCGAATCCGTCTGGGAGCCCGCGAGTGGGCGCGATCGAATGCGGTGCCGGTGCTGATCGCCCCGAATCCGCTGAATCCCGATCACTATGGGGTGGTGAACAGCGGGCACACCTTTGCTTTCTGGAACGGAACCAATGCCCGGCAGACGCCGCGACTGCCGGACTGGGCCGTGATCGAAGTCACGGGAGATCGCCCGGGGCCCGTGCTGGATGCGGGCTTCTTCGGCGAAGACTGGAAGTAGCAGTCGCGCGGGTTCTTACCCGATCAGCGGTTTGATGAGTTCACCGTGGATGTCGGTCAGTCGATAATCGCGGCCCTGGAAGCGGAAGGTGAGGCGTTCGTGTTCGAGCCCGAGCAGGTGGAGCAGGGTGGCATGGAGGTCGTGGACATGGGCGCGGTCGGAAACGGAATTGAAGCCGAGTTCATCGGTTTCGCCGATCACCTGTCCGCCGGGAATGCCACCGCCGGCGAACCACATGGTAAAGGCGTCGATGTGATGGTTGCGTCCGGTCTTGTCCCTGGATTCGCCCATGGGCGTGCGTCCGAATTCACCACCCCAGACGACGATGGTGGAGTCGAGAAGACCGTGGGCCTGGAGATCGCGCACGAGGGCGGCGCACCCCTGATCGGTCTCGCGGCAGCGTTTGGGGAAATCGTCTTCGAGCGTCTCGCCGGGGCCGCCGTGGGAATCCCAGTTGGTGTGGTAAAGCTGCACGAAACGGACCCCACGTTCGACGAGACGTCGGGCAAGCAGACAGTTGCGGGCGAAGGACGGTTGCTGACGATCGCACCCATAGAGTTTGAGCGTCGCGTCAGACTCGCGCGACAGGTCCATCAGCTCCGGAGCGCTGGTCTGCATCCGGTAGGCCATCTCGTAGGAAGCGATGCGGGTGAGGATCTCGGGATCGCCGGTGGCGACCTGACGTTGGAGGTTGAGATCGCGCAGGGTGTCGAGGGCACGGCGCTGGCGGGGGGCGTCGATGCCGTCGGGGTTGGACAGGCTGAGGATGGGATCGCCCTGACCGCGGAGGGGGACGCCCTGGTAGCTGGTGGGGAGGAAGCCGGAACCCCAGTTGACCGCGCCCCCGCGCGGACCGCGGGGACCGCTCTGGAGGACGACGAATCCGGGGAGATCCTGGCTTTCGGAACCGATGCCGTAGTTCAACCACGCACCCATGCTGGGACGTGCGAACTGTCCGCTCCCGGTGTTCATGAACAGCTTGGCCGGAGCGTGGTTGAACAGGTTCGTCTGGCACGACTTCACGATCGCGATGTCATCGACGATCTGCGCGGTGTGCGGGAGGAGATCGCTGACCCAGGCACCGGACTGGCCGTGCCGTTGGAAGACCCGTTTCGGCCCCAGCAGGGTGGAGCGGTTCTTGAAGGACGAATCCATGAAGGCGAACCGTTTCCCCTGGAGAAAGGAGTCGGGGATGGGTTCGCCGTGAAGGCGGGCGAGCTCCGGCTTCCAGTCGAACATTTCCAACTGCGATGGTCCGCCCGCCATGAACAGAAAAATGACCGACTTGGCTCGGGCCGGATGATGCCCGGGCCGGGGAGCCATGGAGTCGGAGGGAACGACCGCGGCCGCCTGGCTCGGCCGCCCCATCAACGAGGCGAGCGCCATCGATCCGAGTCCGATGCCGCACCGGCTGAAGAAATGGCGTCGGGTGAGGTTGAGGCCCGGGTCGGGGGAAGGGGTGAAATCACTCACGGGTGATGGATTCGTCGAGGTTGAGCAGGACCCGGCCAACGGCCGTCCAGGCGGTGTCATCGCCGGGACTGGTGGCGCGTTCCGCTGCGAGCAGTCGCGCGAGGGCCTGGGTTTCCGGCGGCTGTGAGGGGCGACCGGTGGCCAGTTGGAAACCGAGTTCGATCCGTTTCGCATCGGGACCGGGGAGCGCGGCCAGACGTTTTCCAAACGCCAGGGCGAGTTCGTGAAAGGCGGTGTCGTTGAGCAGCGTCAGCGCCTGGAGTGGCGTGTTGGATCGTTGCCGGCGCGTGCAGGTGGTGAAGGTGTCGGGGGCGTCGAACACGGAGAGCGCCGGGTGCAGGGTGGAGCGTTGCAGGTGGGTGTAAACGGCCCGACGAAACCGGTTCCCGCCAGTGGAGGCGACCCAGTCACGTTTGTTCTGCGTGAAGGCACCGAGGCCGCCCGGTTGCGGCGGAAAGACCGGAGGCCCTCCCAACCGCCGATCGAGCATTCCAGAGGTGACCAGCGCCGCGTCGCGGATCTGCTCGGCTTCAAACCGCAGCCGGTTCTGCCGGGCGAACCATTGGTTGCGGGGGTCGGCATCGGCGAGGTCCGGCCGGTGCAACGAGGCCTGACGATAGGTGGCGCTGGTGGCGATGAGGCGATGGAGGTGCTTGAGGCTCCAGCCGGAGTCGCGGAACTCGCAGGCCAGCCAGTCGAGCAACTCCGGATGGCTGGGTTCGGAACCCATGGTGCCAAAGTCGTTCTCGGTCTCGACCAGGCCACGTCCGAAATAGACCTGCCAGACCCGGTTCACCAGAACCCGGGCCGTCAGCGGATTCCCAGCGGCCACCAGCCAGTCGGCCAAGTCGCGTCGGTCGCGGGCCGGACGTTCGGCCTGGGGTGGAAGCGAGGCAGGGGTGGCGGGCGAGACCTTCGCACCCGGCCGGGTGAAATCGCCCTTGATGAACACCACCGTCTCGCGTGGTTCGGCGAGTTCCCGCATCACCAGGGTGCGGGTGACGGTCGGACGTTTCCGCTTCCAGGCGGTGAGTTCCTTCTGTCGATCAGCCGCCTCGGGCGAGCCGGTCGCGGCCGCCGCCACCGCACGTTCAAGCCGAGGTAACTCGACCTCCCACTCGTGCAGCGCGGCGGACTCGGTCGCGGTGGGGATTTCGAGGCCGGGGCCGGTCCCCGAGTAATCGGTGGCGGCGTGACCATCGTTCTCGGTCGAGTTGAAGAAGGCGAACAGGCCGTAGTAGTCGCGCTGGGAAAACGGATCGAACTTGTGGTCGTGACACTGGGCACAGCCCAGGGACACCCCCAGCCACACCGTGGCCGTCGTGCTGACGCGGTCGACGACGCATTCGAGTCGGAACTGTTCCGGATCAATGCCGCCCTCGTGATTGATCTGGGTGTGCCGGTGGAATCCAGAGGCGATCTGGGCGTCGGAGCCTTCGTCCGGGAGCAGGTCGCCGGCGATCTGCCAGCGGGTGAAGGTGTCGAAGGGAAGATCACGATTGAATGCTTGGACGACCCAGTCGCGATACGGCCAGACCGTGCGCAGACCATCGACGCTGTACCCGTTCGAATCGGCGTAGCGGGCGGCATCCAGCCACCACCGAGCCCAGCGCTCCCCATGGTGAGGCGACGCCAACAGGCGATCCACGGCACGGGCATAACGTTCGGGGTCGGCATCAGCGAGGTACGCCCGCAGGTCCCCGGGGCCGGGCGGCAGGCCGGTCAGATCCAGCCAGACCCGACGAAACAGCACGGCCGGATCGGCTTCGGCGCTGGGCTTCAGTTTCCCCGTCTGCAACCGCTGGAAGATGAAGGCGTCGATGGGATGGGTCGCGCCGGCCTGATTCGGGACCGTGGGCTTGGCAGGAGCGACAAAAGCCCAGTGACGATCGGAAGACGGCGTCTCGTTCTCCGGGGCCGGGGCACCGGCGGCGATCCAGTCGTGCAGTTGCTGGATCTGGGAAGAGTCGAGGGGAGGACGTTTGTAGGGCATCCGGCCGAGTTCCCGATGACTTCCCTGGACCACTTGGAGCAGGGGGCTTTCGTCCGGTTTACCGGGAATCACGGCCGGTCCGTGCTTGCCCCCGACGCGTGCGCCGGCGGCGGTATCCAGAAGGAGATCGGACTTGCGGGCGGTCGCGCCGTGGCAGAGCACGCACTGCCGGGCGAGCATCGGCTTGATCTCGCGCAGGTAGTCCGGCGCGGCGGCCGCGCTGACCGCTCCGGCCAGGAGTGCGATCAGTCTGAGGGCAGGACGGGTCACGCCAGAAGGATGCCATCGGTTGAAGCTCAGGAAAGCAGCGAATCCGGTGGAGGCCTGGCGTCTCAGCACGGGCCAGGGAGGAGAGAGGCGGGCGAGGACGCCCGGGGCGGACCCAATTAATCCTGAACTGCCTGATTGTCAGGATGGCGCAGCACGGCCGAATCGGGTTCACTGGCATCCATGGTTTCGAAGGATGGAAATCGTTTGCTTCGTGCTGCTCTGGCGTTGACGACGCTGGTGCTGACCGCCGGGGCCGCCGCGGGCGCAGCGGAGCTCCCGGCGGCCGCCTCCCGTCCGATCGAGTTCGCCCGCGATATCCAACCACTTTTGCAGAAGCATTGCTTCGAGTGCCACGGCCCAACGAAGCAGAAGGGCGGTCTCCGACTCGATGAACGGGAAGCGGCAATGCTCGGGGGCGATACCCATGCGCCGGATATCCTGCCCGGCAACAGCGCCGGCAGCCCACTGATCCGGATGGTCGCCGGTCTGGTTCCCGACCTGAAGATGCCGGCCAAGGGCGATCCGTTGACCGCCGAGCAGATCGGTGTGTTGCGCGCCTGGATTGATCAGGGAGCGGTCTGGCCCGACGACGGAGCCGCACGGCCGGATCCGATCAAGTCGCACTGGTCGTTTCAACCGGTCACCCGACCGGAGGTGCCGCCGATGGGGCATCCGATTGATTCGCTGGTGGCGGCCGTTCAACGGGAGAAGGTCGTGACGCCCTCGGTGGAGGCGGATCGCGTCACGCTGATCCGACGTTTGTTTCTGGTGATGTTGGGAGTGCCGCCCACTCCGGAGGACGTGGCGGCCTTTGTCGCGGACGCCACTCCGGGTGCTTTCGAGCGGGCGGTGGACCGGGTACTGGCGGATTCGCGTTATGGCGAACGCTGGGGACGGCACTGGCTGGATGTGGTGCGGTTTGCCGAGAGCAACGGTTTCGAGACCAATCGCGAGCGGCCCAACGCCTGGCGCTATCGCGATTACGTGATCGCGTCCTTCAACGACGACAAGCCCTACGACGCGTTCGTTCGTGAACAGATTGCCGGGGATGCCCTGGGCGTGGACGTGGCCACCGGCTTTCTCGTCGGCGGTCCGCTCGACATCGTGAAGAGCCCGGACCCCGTCCTGACCGCGCAACAGCGGGCGGATGAACTGGACGACATGGTGGGGACGACCGGCACGGCGTTTCTCGGGCTGACGTTGGGTTGCGCCCGCTGTCACACGCACAAGTTCGACCCGATCCTGCATCGTGAGTACTACGCCATGGCCGCGCTGTTCGCCGGGGTGCAGCACGGCGATCGGGCGTTGCCGATGCCGCCGGAACAGAAGGCGCAAGTCGCCGGAATGGATGCGCGGATCACGGCCCTGGAACAGAAGCTGACGAAGCATATTTCCAAGCCGGTGACCAACGCGGTCGCCGGGGGACGTCGGCCGGCGGTGAATGCCCGTCGGAATGAAGAGGGCTTTCCCTCAGGCGAAGCCCGCTTCGTGCGGTTCACGATCCTGGCGACAAGTGGCGGGGAACCGTGCATCGACGAACTCGAAGTCTGGTCCGGGGATCGCAACGTGGCGCTGGCCTCCGCCGGCACCCAGCCGACCGCTTCGGGAACGCTTCCTGGGTACGAAATCCACAAGCTGGAACATCTGAATGACGGACGGCCCGGCAACAACCGGTCCTGGATTGCCAGCGAGACCGGCCGCAGTTGGGTTCAGCTCGAATTCGCCAAGCCCGAGCGCATCGATCGCATCGTCTGGGGACGCGATCGCGACGGCCAGTTCGGGGATCGCGTCGCCACCCACTATCGCATCGAAGCGGCAATGGAACCGGATCAATGGCGGATGCTGACCACTTCGGACGACCGGGAACCTTTCGCCGGCAGCGCTCCGAAACCCGCCGGGCCGATGTATTCCTTCGAGGGATTGCCCGGGCCGGAGGCGAAGGAAGGACGCGGGTGGCTCGCCGACCTGGAGACCGTGCGCAAGGACCGGAAATCGGCCGGCCAGACGCCCATGGTGTACGCCGGGAATTTCGGCAAGCCCGCGGTCACCGTCCGGTTCCATCGGGGCGACCCGATGGAACCCCGCGAGACGGTCGCGCCGGGGACGTTGGCGGTGTTTGACCCGCTGGTGCTCTCGACCAACAGCCCCGACTCCGAACGTCGGATGAAGCTGGCCGATTGGATGGCCAGCCCGACGAATCCGCTGACCGCGCGCGTGCTGGTGAACCGGGTCTGGCAGCATCATTTCGGGGTCGGCCTGGTGGATACCCCGAATGACTTCGGCAAGAACGGATCGCGTCCGAGCCATCCCGAATTGCTCGACTGGCTGGCGTCGGAATTTGTGACGCCGACCTCGTCTCCTGGTGCCGTGGTGAAGCCCTGGTCCATCAAGCATCTGCATCGCCTGATCCTGACCAGCGCCACCTGGAGGCAGTCGGGCACACCTCGCACCGCCATGATGCGGGTGGATGCCGCGAGCCGTTTGCTCTGGCGGTTTCCGCCGCGGCGTCTGGAGGCCGAGGGCATCCGCGACAGCATCCTTGCGGTGAGTGGCAACCTCGACGCCACTCGGGGTGGGCCGAGCTTCCACCTGCACGAGGTCGATCGGGAAAACGTCTATCACTATCACCCGAAGGAACAGTTCGGTCCGGCCGAAGCACGCCGGATGGTGTACGCCTACAAGGTGCGGATGGAACAAGACGGCATCTTCGGTGCCTTCGATTGTCCGGATGGCAGCCTGGTGATGCCACGGCGCAGTCTTTCCACGACGCCGTTGCAGGCGTTGAATCTCTTCAACAGCCGCTTCCTCGTCCAGCAGGCGGAGATTTTCTCGGCCCGCGCAAAGAACGAAGGCGGTGCGGAGACCGCGGGGCAGGTGCGTCGCGTCTGGTTGTTGGCCTTCGGTCGCGAACCGGATTCCGGCGAGAGCGCCGAGTCGGTGGCGTTCGTCCAGGCGCAGGGGCTCCCCGCGCTGTGCCGTGCGGTGCTCAACTCGAACGAGTTCCTTTTCATCCCATGAATTCCTTCCATCCACTCCTCAACCGCCGCCGTTTTCTTGCCGACACCGGCATGGGTCTGGGTGCCATCGCCCTGACCAGTCTGCTCAGTCGGCAGGGAATGCTCGGGGCCAATGTCTCGGGTCGGGAGCCGCTCCGTCCGACGATCGATGCCGGCCGACCGTACGCGTCGCGGGTGCCGCACTTCGCGCCGCGCGCGAAGAACGTTCTGGTGATCTTCTGCAGTGGTGCGTGCAGTCAGTTGGATACCTTCGATTACAAGCCGGAGCTGATCCGTCGCCATGGCCAGCCCATGCCGGGCAGTGACAAGCTCATCACCTTTCAGGGCGAACAGGGGGCACTGACCCGAAGCCCGTGGGAGTTCCGTCCGCGCGGGCAGAGCGGGAAGATGATCTCCGAGCTCGTCCCGCATCTGGGAGCTCTGGCGGATGACCTTTGCTTCATCCATTCCATGCAGGGGAAGACCAACACTCATGGTCCCGGTGAGAACTTCATGTCGACCGGGAACACCCTCGACGGGTTTCCCTGCGTCGGTGCCTGGGTGACCTACGCCCTCGGCAGTGAGGATCAGAGCCTGCCGGCTTACGTCGCCATTCCCGATCCGCGTGGAAAGCCGCAGAACAGCGTCAACAACTGGGCACCCGGCTTCCTTCCGGCGGCGTTCCAGGGAACCGATTTCAACGCGACCAAACCCATTCGAAACCTCGCCCGCCCCGGGGGCGTGACGTCGGATTCAGATGCCGCTACCCGCGGCTTCCTTCAGCGCCTCAACGAGCGTCATGCCGAGCGCTTCCCCGGTGACACCGCCCTGGCGGCCCGCATCGCCAGCTATGAACTGGCCGCCCGCATGCAGCTCACCATTCCCGAGATCGCCGATCTCTCCAGTGAGCCGGAACACATCCTCCGCCTGTACGGCGCGGATGAATCCGGTTCCAAGATCAAGGACACCCGGGCGGCCTATGCGCGCAATTGCATTCTGGCGCGTCGACTGGTCGAGCGCGGCGTCCGGTTCGTCCAGTTGTTCAACGGCGCCTACCAGACCGGCGGCGAAGGCGTCAGCAACTGGGACGGGCACAAGGATCTCTTCAACCAGTACAGCCTGCACGGACCGGTCCTCGACAAGCCCACCGCGGGCCTGCTCCTCGATCTCAAACAGCGCGGGCTCCTCGAAGACACGCTCGTCGTCTGGTGTACCGAGTTCGGTCGTATGCCCACCTTCCAGAAGGGTTCTCAGGGACGAGACCACAACCCACACGGATTCACCTGTTGGATGGCGGGTGCCGGGGTGAAGAAGGGCTTTTCCTACGGCGCAACCGATGAGTTCGGACATAAGTCCGTCGAGAACGTGGTCACCGTATACGATCTCCACGCCACCATCCTGCACCTGATCGGTCTCGATCACGAACGCCTCACCTATTACCACAACGGCCTGGAACGTCGGTTGACCGATGTCCATGGCAACGTCGTGGAAGGGATCCTGGCGTAGGGGGTAGGTACCGAGGCTCATTTCGGGTGGGTGGGGCACACGCGTGGGCGGGGGTGCGTGCGAATGGAAGTCAGAGTCTCCTGACGTCGTCTCCTACC
>JBDNHZ010000114.1:0-2196 GCA_041688515.1 Verrucomicrobiota bacterium | reverse complement strand
GTTCCTGAACTTAGGTGCAATCCGGCGACGTGGACCACAATGTTGTTCCGGTGGATGGTCTGGTGCGAGACCAGTCGGCAGCCAGTGCCATTGTTTCGGGTGCCGAAGTCGGGAAAGGCGGGGAGTTCAGGGGGAGCGTGGCGATCCGGCTTCCGCGCAAATGGGTGGCCGGAGCGCGGCGGATCCTGAAATAGGGTGGCTTGGCTGCAACCGCGCTGACGGGCGGGGGCGGCATGGGTGCCGTCGGATTGATCACGGTTCTGGGAGGCGTGATATCGAAAGAGGATGCGTCCGCGCTAGGCAAGGCGTTGAAGAAACAGAAGGGAACAATGGACGCCTTGTTGACGGGGCTTCCCGAGGAATGCTCAACGATGGCTCAAGCGCGGGGACTTGAGAGAATGGTCGAAGAGAATCCTTTCGCGCAGCGGAGCCCTGGCTTCGGCACGCAACAGGAGGAGGAACTGAAGCTGATCGGGTACCTCCGCGAGGAGTACAAGAGGGCGAACCCAACCTGGGGCGGACTGACGCTTCGCGACGACGGCAAGTTTGGTAGGGGCTGGGCGCATCCAAAGGCGTGACTTGGCGGTGCAGGGGGGCACGCGTGGGGCCGGGCCAGAAAGGGCCGCAGGCTTCACTCTTTGCCCCTCTTTATACTTGAGGATTTCTTTGGGAGAATCGGGTGGCTCAGGACCGAAAAATCGAGAACACACGACTCGATACGTCGTCGTGGCGAACTCAATTCTCGTGCTTGATTTGCGTACTTCTTTCGGAGGGCATCAAGACCTTCCCGCGCCGAGCTCTGTCTCGAACGCCCTTTATTGAACCAGGCGACGAGGTAGAGGCCCGTCTGGCAGTGGTTGTCGGCCAGGTACCGAACGGTCAATTGAGTCTCCATGGAATGCCCTGTTTCTGGGTTCACGTCTCGCTTTAGCTCAATGATCACACTGAGAGGATGGAATTGGCCTCCCTTCGCATTCCAAGCCTGCGCCGTGACCAGGATGTCGAGTCGTTCGGTCGGCCTGAGGACGACCTCCCGGTCGAGCACGACCCCGTGGTTGCTTAGGTCTCCTCGCAGATGCTGTGTAATCCAGTCAGTCACCGCGTCCTCCTTCTTGGGCGTTCTGTCGTCCCAGAGATCTTGGTGAGTTCCGATGAGAGCCGGTCCCGGTCCCTCGTCTTCCTTCTTGGGCGTTTTGTCGTTCCAGAAGAGTTGGGCCACCGCGTTGACGCCCTGCAGGCACTCTTGGGATCTCTCAAGCGACTCGATGATCACTTCCAACAACTGCGCCTCCGATTGGACCAGTCGACCGCGCCGGTTCCGCGTCATTTTAAACAAGACTTGTGGATCGACGGGTACCCACTGGTTCTTGCGCAACGCAGCCAATGAGCGGCGCTGTAGCTGATTGATCCAACGCAGTTTCGGGTAGGCCCCGGCCAGGCTGGAAAGCGCCTGACAGGCGGCGTGGGTTCCAACCTCTGCCAGACGCAGAACCAGTCGGTCTCTAAAGTCGGCGATTTTTTCCGAATCGGTCACCACTCCGCTGCCGCAGTGCGGTTGGTACTCCGAAGGCGGGAAATGCTCCATGGCCCACTCCCAAAGCGCGGCGGACTCCTGCTCGGGGGACTCGGTGATGATTCTCGGGATGGTGGTCCAATTGACGTGTACCAACTCGGTGAACACTCGCCGACCCAAGGCACTTGAGCGGTGGATCACGTCCCGGATCAGCGGCCATTCGCCCCCTCCTCCATTCCGCACCAGCACTGCACAGATGGCGACGGTGTGCTCAGCATGGGCAGCATCAATGGAGCTCGGAGATCCAAGGCACGTGGCCATCCAATCCCGCAGGCCGGGCACATGTCGGATCCACAGTTCCCGCATGAGCCTTCGTAAAGCCTGCGGGTTTAGCCCGTCACGTTGGGCGATTGAAAGCAGGTCCTGACCCAGCGCTGGACTGATGGTCTTCGGGATGTGGTCAAAGAATTCGAGACCCTCAGCGGCGACCATCGATGCCTCGAGACTTCTGACGGTCCAAAGCTCCGCCTGAGACCGAGCGCGTTGAAATGCTTCGTCCACGATCCGCAGGCGTTGCTCCGGCTTTCCAGAATTCGGGAGTCGGAGGATTGCAGGCATCCAGTTGATCCAGACGTCGCCAGGCAGGAGGCGGAACTTCTCCGCCGCGATGCCGCTGAGAAACC
>JBDNHZ010000113.1:0-16333 GCA_041688515.1 Verrucomicrobiota bacterium | reverse complement strand
AGAGAGATCGGGTTTCCGGAAGGACTGATCGCGGCCGGAAGCGGTCAGATCGGGTTGATCCTCATGTTCGGCGTCCTCGGGGAGACCGGCGGCGACGTTTTCGGCGCGGCGGACCTCGGCCTCGTAATGACGGCTGTCAAAGGCACGTTCCTCGGAGGGGCGCGGGGAAGCGGGCGCGTCAGTCCGGTCGGAAGTCGTGGGAGCAGCGGAAGAAGGGGGCGGCGGGGGGTTGGCGGGAGTGGCAGCCCGGGTGCCGAGTCCGCCGGAGGGACGGAAGCGCGAAGGGCCACGGCCCTTCTTGAAAGTCTGATGGCTCATGGGAGGAAAGCGGGAAAGGGTGGGGAAAATGGAAGGGAAAAAGGGGTTTAGTAGTGCCGCCGGTTCTGATGGATGTTCTGGAGGATGCCGATCGCCAGGAGCGAGCAGACCACCGAGGTGCCCCCTGCGGACAGCAGCGGAAGGGGAATGCCCGTGACGGGCATCAGTGCGATGTTCATACCGATGTTAACGAAGATGTGGGTGAATAGGAGAGCGACCACCCCGGACGCAAGGATGCGTCCGAGTCGATCGCGGGCCTGTCCGGCGATTTTCACGCCGGAGAACAGGACCACCGAATAAAGTCCGAGGACCAGGAGGGAGCCGGCAAAACCGGTTTCCTCGGCGATCACGGAGAAAATGAAATCGTTGTGGGCGACGGCGCGTGGGAGGTAGCCGAGGGCACCTTGGGTGCCCTGCCGCCAGCCCTTGCCCCAGACGCCGCCGGAGCCGACGGAGATGAGGGCCTGCTCGACGTTGTAGCTCTTCTTTTTCTTTTCGGCGCGGGCGGCGAGTCGTTCGGTCTCGGTGGCGTTGCGCGGGGCGAAATCGAGGTTGAAATACACCAGGAGCCGGTGCTTCTGGTATTCCTCGAGTTGGATGAACCGCCAATTGGGCGGGGCGAAGAGCACGTCCACCAACACGAGCGACACCAGGCAGGCGCCGCCGGCAAGGAACCGCATCAGGAGCCGCTGGGGCACGCCGGCGACCAGCATCATGACGATGGCCATGGGCAGGAAGACCAAGGCCGAGCCGAGGTCGGGCTGCTTGACGACCAAGGCGAAGGGAAGGAATGCCATACCGAGCGCCTTGACGAACAGGGCAGGGGACGCCAGCTCGCCGACGGGTCGGGACAGGAAATTGGCGAGAGCGAAAAGGAAGGCCAGCTTGGCGAATTCCGACGGCTGGAACTGGATCGGACCGAGATCGATCCAGCGCTTCGCCCCGAGTCGTTCAACGCCCACGACGTACACCGCGACCAGCAGCAGGATGGAAAACCAGTAGGCCAACAACGCCCAGCGCGTCAGTCGGGCGTAGTCGATGATGCACAGGCAGCCGACCAGGAAGAGACCGAGGACGTAGGCGAGGCTCTGGCGGACGGAGGTGAAGTCGAACCAGTCGGCATTGCGGGCCAGTTCGTTGGCGCCGGTGGCGGAAAAGATGAAGGCCGCGCCCACCAGCATCAACCCGAGCACCCCGAGCCAAAGCGGTCGGTCGAGCAGTCGCTCGCGCTGAACAGGAGATTGGAGGCTGGCGGGGAACATCGTCAGTTTTGCCCGAGATTGTTCACGCCGCGTTCCCGGTCGCGAAGATATTCGTAGATGCGCCGCGCCACCGGAGCGCAGGTGCCGCCGCCGGACCCGCCGCTCTCGACCATGACGACCACGGCATAGCGGGGTGATTCATAGGGACCGAAGCTGGCGAACCAGGTAATGCGATCGATCAGGCGGCTGCCTGCCTTGACCTCCGCGGTGCCGGTCTTGCCGCAGACGGCGAAATCCTTGACCCGGGCGTTCTTGCCGGTGCCTTCATCGAGGCCGACGTCGTCGCGCATGGCGGCGTGGAGGATCTCGATGTGCTCGCGTTTGATGTCGAGTTGGGTGCGGACCTGACCGGCGCGGATCCGTTCGATGGGCGCATCCGAGAGGCGATCCCCGGGTTCGAAGCGGTCGATCAGCCGGGGCCAATAGAGGGTGCCGCCGTTGGCGACGGCGGCGATGACCAGAGCGAGTTGGACCGGGGTGACGGTGAGTTCCTGTCCGATGCTGAGGTTGGCCGTCTTGCCGGGGACGCCGCCGGCGCTGACGTCTTCACGGCGGGGAACGATGCCGGTGGCTTCCTCGTTGAGTCGGAGACCGGGTTTTTCGCCCAGGTGAAGGCGCCGGGCGTAGTCGAGCAGGGGGTCGAGCCCGAGCTTCAGACCGTTCTCGATGAAGTAGGAGTTGCTCGACTTGATGAAGGCGCGATTGAAGTCGTAGTCGCCGGCGGGAGCGGTGTCGTCGATCACGTGGTTCCGTCCCAGTCGGTAATATCCCAGCGTGTGGATGCGGTCGTGGACGTTGTTGACGTTGAGGATGCCGTGTTCGAAGCAGGCGAGAGCGGTGACGATCTTGAAGGTGGAGCCCGGGTTGTAGGATCCGTAGGTCGCCCGATTGAAGAGGTACTTCATCTTCGGGTCGAGGAGTCGGGCGTTCTCGGCGTGGCTGATGCCGTCGATCCAGGCGTTGGGATCAAAGGTGGGTGCCGAAGCGGAGGCGAGGATGTCGCCATTGCGGATATCGACGACCACGACGGCACCGCGTTCGTCGCCATTGACCTGGGACAGGGACTTCTCGACGACCTTCTGCAGACCGAGGTCGAGGGTGGTGACGAGGGTGTTGCCGAGGGACGGTTCGGTGAGAAGGATTTCCCCCTGGCGATGCCGATAACCCGAGCTGTTGATCAGGATGCTCTTGGCTCCAGGCAGACCGCGGAGCTGCCGGTCATAGGCGGATTCGAGCCCGATCAATCCCCGGTAGTCGCGCAACCGGTAATCGAAGGCCTGATCGTCTTCCTCCGAGGAATCGTAGGTCCGGACGGCCCCGATGATGTGGGCGGCGAGTGTGCCGTTGGGGTAGGAACGCACGGGGACCAACTCCAGTTCGACGCCGGGGATGGACCAGCCCTGTTCGGTGAGGATGGCGACCTGGGTGGGAGTCAGTTTGTTGAGGACGGGGAAGGGCAGGGCGCGTTCGCGACTCCAGTGCCGGAAGAGATCGGCCTCGGTCCGGGCCACCTGCGTCCCGAGTTGCTGGTTGATCTGGGCGATGATGTTGGAGACGACGCCGTAGCGGGCGTTGCGTCGGAGCCACTCGCGTTCGTTGGCGGTGATCAGGACCTTCTTGGGCGTCTTCGAAAAGCGCGAGAGCATCCGTCCCCACAGGCCTTGGTCTGGGGAGTTGGTCGCTCCACGGGAGGCGAGCAGTTCGCGGCGGAGTTGGCGTTCCTTCTCGGCGAACTGCGGCAGCAGTTCATCGAGGTACACGTCCAGGCGGAAGCGCGGTTGGTTCTCGGCGAAGGCGAGCCCGTTGCGATCAATGATCCGTCCGCGCATGGCGGGCAAACGGACGGTTCGATAGCTCTGGGTCTCCTGTCGTCGCTGGTATTCGCTGCCGGCCAGTACCTGCACCCGCCAGAGCCCCCCGAGCAGGAACAACATGCCGGCAATCACGCCCCACGCGAGGATGCGCAGGGGGCGTTCGCCCTTGTTGAGTTGGTCGAAGAGGAGCATGGCCGGTTCAGTGGCGACCGCGTTTCATCTCGCGGTTGGATATGTAGGGACCGGGACCCGACGGCTGATACTCAAAGACTGCGCGGAGACGATCGAAAAGGAGGAAGATCGCCGGGCAGGCCAGCCCGTTGAGCAGCCCGAGCGAAAGCATCTGTCGGACGGTGAACCAGCCCAGGGCGGGTTCGTCTGCGCCGAGTGCCAGGATTCCGGCATGGGCGAGCGGCACGCCGATGCCCCCGGCGAACCCGAGCCAGAACTGGGCATAGCGCTGCTCCCGCAGGAGCAGGTGCTGCCGGGTGTGGAGGAGGAATCCGAGCCCGAACAACGGGGCGACGCCGGTGCCCAGGCGACTGCCGGACAGCGAGTCGACCCAAAGTCCTGCGGTGAGGGTCAGGGCAGTGACCATGGCGAGGCCGTGGGTGAAGGCGGCATAGACCACCAAGGCCGGCACCAGGTTGGGCGGTGCCCCGAGCAGTTCGCGCAGCGGCATCAGACCGGTCTGAAGAAAGATCGCCAGCCAGGTCACCAACAGCAGCAGGATGGGGGAAAGCCAGGTCATTGCTCCAGGACCCACACTTCCTCGAGGCGGTTGAGATTGGCACCAAGCCGGATCCGGGCGGTAGTGAACAGGCCGGCGTTGGCCGCCCGGGTATCGATGATCTTTCCGACCGGCAGGCCCTTCGGGAAGATTCCGCCGTCCCCGCTCGTCACCACCGTGTGCCCCGCCAGGATCTGCGGGCTGTGCTGGAAGGTGGACAATTCAACGATGCCCGATTCCACCGTGGACTGGGGACCCTTGACGATTCCCTGGTCGCGGGTTTCCACCACCAGCACGGCCACGCCGCAGGCGGAGTCCCCGATCAGGGCCACCTGACTGTGGCTGTGGCCAACGACCGCGATGCGCCCGACGAGACCTTCGGCGGTGATGACGGGTTGATTGAGGCGGGCACCGTCGCGGGCGCCGTGGTCGATGAGGAGCGTCCGCCACCAGGTGCTGGGATCGCGCCCCACGATGCGGGCGGGCCTGGGATTCCAGGTTCCCCGGGGAAGCAACCCGAGTTGGGTCCGGATCCGGTTGTTTTCGGCGATGGCGTCGTTGCCTTGGGCGGACTGGATGCGGAGTTGGGTGTTCTCGGATTCGAGGCGGCGGACCTCGCGGATCAGGGTCTGACGCGGCAGGAGTTGGTAAGAAGCCTCATCGACGAAGGAATGGGCCGAGGAAGCGAGGCCGAACAGGGGCAGGAAGAAGCCTCCCACCGCCAGTTTGAGCCGAGCGGACGCCGGAGCAGGGAGGTTCAGGAGCACCAGCAGCAGAAACATGCAGGTGCCCAGGGCGACGTAATGTGAGCGTTTGAACAAGGATCGTCCCGTTCTATCCGGGGCGAACGCAGTGCGAAGGGATCAGGAGGCTTCGGTCCATGTGCGCGGGGGTCAGGAGGAAGACGATGCGACCCGTTTGAGGAACGCCAGTTCTTGCAGCACACGCCCGGTCCCCGTCGCCACCGCGCTCAACGGGTCGTCCGCGATGTGCACCGGCAGGCCGGTCTCCTGCGAGACCAACCGGTCGATGTTGCGGAGCAACGCGCCGCCGCCCGCCATGACGATCCCGCGGTCGACGAGGTCGGCCGAGAGTTCCGGAGGGCAACGTTCGAGCGTGATGCGGACCGATTCGAGAATGCTGGAGAGGGGTTCCTTCAGGGCTTCGCGGATTTCCTCGGAGCGAACGGTCACCGTTCGCGGCAGGCCGGCGGACAGGTCACGGCCCTTGACCTCAATCGTCAGTTCCTGATCGAGGGGATGGGCCGAACCGATGCGGATCTTGATCTCTTCGGCGGTGCGTTCGCCGATCATCAGGTTGTGGGCCTTTTTCATGTGCGCGACGATGGTGTCGTCAAACTCGTCGCCACCCACGCGGACCGACCGGCTGAACACAATCCCGGCCAGCGAGATGATCGCGATTTCGCAGGTGCCCCCGCCAATGTCGACGATCATGTTGCCGGCCGGTTCGTGGACCGGAAGCCCGACCCCGATGGCCGAGGCCATCGGTTGTTCAATGAGATAAACTTCGCGGGCTCCGGCGTGGGTTGCCGAGTCCTTGACGGCCCGTTTCTCCACCTCGGTGATGCCGCTGGGAACGGCAACCACCACCCGGGGGGCGATCAACTTGCGATGGTGAACCTTCTGGATGAAATGCCGCAGCATCGCCTCCGTGATCTCGAAGTCGGCAATGACGCCGTCCTTCATCGGCCGGATGGCGACGATGTTGCCGGGAGTCCGACCCAGCATGCGCTTGGCTTCCTCACCTACCGCCAAGACGTTCGTCGTCCCCGCCTGGATGGCGACGACCGAAGGTTCACGCAGCACAATACCTTGGTCTCGCACATATACGAGCGAGTTGGCGGTTCCGAGGTCGATCCCGATATCGTTGGAGAAGAGACCCTTTAATTGCGCAAACATGAATTGTGCCCAACCAGCACAAAAGAAGACTGGGGCTTCAAAGCGCAGGTGGTCAAGGCATGCTTGTGACGGATCATCAACGCCATCGCGCCGTCGGCTTTGTCAGTTCGCCTTGTCGACCACACATCGGCTGTCCGTCCACCCCCGGTTTTCTTCCCAACCGCCTTTTTCAGATGGCTCCATCGCCCCAGCGGCGGGATTGTCCACCGTGCCTGCAGTGGGTCTCTACGCGATTTGCCTTTGCCTGGCCCTCCTGTTGACCTGGGCGACGTGGGTGCGCGCCGCCATGGCTCGGGCGCGGTGGCTGGGGCCGTTGCTGGCTGTCACCGCCGTCATTCAGGCGGTAACACTCGTGTTTGAGGGCGTACGGATCCACGGGGGTTCCGGACTGCGTCTGGCCGGTTGCGTTCTGATCGGCTTGATCGTTGGTGGGCTCATCGGTCGTTGGATCCGGCTTCAACGCTTGATAAACCTCGAAGTGCAGGACGCCGCCGGACGCCTTCTCGGTTTTCGCACGATCGGTTTCTCTCCGGCCATTCGATTGGTGGTGGTCCTCCTGGTCCTGAATCCCGCCGGGGGGCTGGCGGCGTCCATGGCCGGGTTGACCGGCGACTGGCGGATGCTGGCCTGGAAGGCCGTCCTGGATGCGGCAACCCTCGTCGGATTGCCTGCCGGACCTCGCTGGGCAATGGCCGTCGGGGCGCTGATCTCCGTCCTGATCCACGGGCTGATTGAGTTCGGTGGTGGTTGGTTCCGGCCAGCGCTGGAGGGGCGGGACGCCGTTGGCGCCTGGGTCTTCACTAGCGGTCTGGTGTGGTTGACCCTTCCATTGCTGGTTCTGCGGCTTCGATCGGTGCCTTTGGCCAACCTCGCGTTGGCCGTCCCTGCGGCCGCTCTGGTAGCAAGCTTCTGGAGGTGAACCTGTCGCGGCATGAGCTCCCAGGGCGATGCCCTTTCGGTCTACTTGGACAACCCAGCGGACACCGTCGCCTTCCGCCATCGCCGCAAGCGACCGTCATCCGGCCCATCCCATGCAGGCAAATCTCCACAAGAGCACGCACTGCAGGAGCGCCCCCACGGCCATCACCAAATAGCCGATCCACGCGACCCTCGCCTCGACGATCAGCCGGCCAGCGGCCAGGAAGCAGGGAAAGACGCAACAACCGTAGCGGGTGAAGGACGTGAAGCTCCCGCTCATCGCCGGCAACAGCGCCAACGCCAAGATCCACCACAAGGCCCATCGCATTCGGGAGGCGCAGTACGGAATGGTAGCGCAGAACCCCAAGAAACACGCCCGATCCAAGGTTGACCCGGCAAACTCATGCCATTGGGTGGGTTGAAACAACTGTACAAGAAACTTAGTCGGGTCGACCAAGTTGCCCAGCGAGTGCCTGTGCCCCCAAAACTTTTGCGCTTGGATTCCCTCCCACGGATTGCCAGTGCACCACGCCATGACGCCAAGATAGCAGCCCCATCCGATCACCGGCGCCAGAAGCATGATCAGTCTCTCGCCGATGCTTGGGCGGCCCTCCGACGGGGCCTCTCTCAAGTGCCAAAACTCCGGGCCAACCAAGCCCCAACGCGCCAAGCGCCGGAACAGAAGCCCCAAGGACCCCGCGTTCGCCAACAGGTACATGGCTGCGGGGAAGGCCACAAAAGCCCCACTTCCGCGGATCAACGGCAAGATAACGAGCCCAACGACTGCCTGCCCCGGTCTCATCGACTCCAACCCGATCCAAGCCACCATCAGGGCTAAAAAGAACATCCCTTCGGAATACGGCACATGCAGAAAGAGGCTTCCCGGGTAGGTCAATAGCAGTCCCAACGACCATCTGGCGACGTGAGTGCCCCAGTGCCTGGACACGTGCCAGAAGAACAAGGCCAGCCCCAAGGCCGAGAGCACGTTGGCAAGCACTAGGGAGAACCAAGCGGCCGGTAGCCCCATCTTGGCGCCCAGCCCGACTGCGAATGGCCAGAGCGGATAAAATGCGCATGAGGCTTCGCCTGCTGAATAGCCGTGGGTGGCGATCCTCAGGTAGTGAGCACCATCCCAAGCCGCGAAATGACTAACGAACTCGGGCGGACCAGAGGTGGGCCATCTTAGCTGCCCGGATTCAAAATTCTTCGTAGACCCCCAGAAGTGCAACGAGATTCCTAGAACGGCCAGATATACTAGCTTGCCGAAAAGAATCCATGCGAATGGCTTGGTCACGGCGAATCGCTCGCGGAACAGTGACACTCCCAGGTGAAGGTCCGCACTGTTTCCATTAACGGGTTCATCGGATCGCCTGTCCGTTCGCCCGCGGCGCTTACATACGCCCGCCAATCCGAGTTCGCTCGGCCTGGGCCGGCGGACTTATTCACGCTCATCGAGGAACGGGCGGAGACCCTGAATGACGGCGCGTTCCAATTGCATTGGGATTTTCAGGAATTCCGGCCCCAAACCTGGATCCTGCGCGACCAGCCGGCGGTGCTGCATGGGCGTGCGGGCAACCTTGCGTTCGGGGACGGGCATGTGGAGACCCATCGATGGCAAGCCTTCGAAGCGGCGAATCCGAACCGCGATGACCAGCCGGCGCCGAACAACCGGGACCTGCTGTGGTTGCAGCAGCATGGGACTTGGCGGGAGGCACGGCCGTGAGCGGGGGAGATCGTCAGGTATCGACCAACTTCGGATCCGTCGCGGCCCACGAGGGCGCGTCGCGCGACGGGCCGGGCTCTCGGCTGGGGCGGTATCTCCGATTTTGCTTGGTGGGGGGATCCGGGGTGGTGATCGACTTGGGGTTGTTCTGGATCTTGCACGGCCGCCTAGGCTGGGACCTGAGCGTGAGCAAGATGGCGGCGGCGACGACGGCGATGGCGAGCAACTTCATCTTGAACGATCGATGGACGTTCCGCGGGTGCGCAGGCTTGGGTTCAGATGCCGACAGGGGCTCGCCCTCGCTGGGGTCGCCTGGCTCTCGATGGGCAAAATTCCTGCGGTTCGCCGCGATCTGTGGGAGCGGGATGCTGCTCGCGGTGGGCCTTCTGAAGGGGTTGGCCTCCGGATTGAACGTCCCCGTTTTTGCGGCGAACTTGGCCGCCATCGCGGCTGTGAGCCTGTGGAACTTCGGCTTGAATGAGCGCTGGAATTGGGGAAGGGCAACGGTGCCTGGGGCGCTTCAAAGGTAAGCTTTCATCGCCGCCCGCAAGAGCTTCACGGCGGCTAACCCTCATCCCGACGATGATTCCGTTTCTTAAAGCCCGCATGAATAGCGCGGTCAATTGAACGGCCACCGGCATCAGGCTTTGGATGAAGGCCATCTTTCCGCCGTTGGTTTTCGCCATCGTTTCTTCCCGCTTCCGCTCCAACTTCTCCTCCCGAATTCCTTCGTTGATCCCCGACCCGGCGGACGGGATTCCCGCCTTTCCGGAGGCGAGAGTGGGAGCGTGTGCCCCGCGCCGGAGGCGATGGAGAAGATCAGACTCCCGCAGAAGCGCGGGATCATCCGCCCCCAAGTTCGGAGTACCGCTGGCCCGACGTGTTTGAAATTCGCCAACCGGTTCCCACTTCTTGCCGACGCCACAAGGGGGTCGCAAGCCAACCCCGAATGGCACTCTTCCCAGATCGCCGCAGTAACAGACCCCATTGCCCCCATTTCTGTGACTGCACCCATTGCCTCCCCGAATCCGGAGGGTTCAATGCCATTGGCCGGTGGTTGAGGAGCGAAGCGACGACACCACCGGATTCCGGTGGAAATGGGTTTTGGATCCCGGAGGGATGCCAGCCTGAGGCGACGCGGTGGTGTTCCGGCACGGGCCTGGGATCCCCTCGGGATCCAACGTCTTTCTCGTTCGAAGACCGGGGGTATCGCTCGTACCTCGCTCATCCCCCGGCTATTGGCTGAGATCCCTCCGGGATAGCGGCCAACCACGATGGGGACAGAGGGGAGCCGCTCTCGAGCAAAACCCATTCCGTGGCCTCGCTTCGCGGCTTCGCGTGAGAACCGATTTTGGGCGGGTGCATGGATTCGGCTGTGTTGTTCTCTGCCTCATCTGCGCCATCTGCGGATAAAACTGCCTCTTCCAAGTTCACCTTCTCGCCCTCTCACCGTGGGCTCCTGCCAATCCGTAGAAGGCATTGGAAAACCCTGTTTGTGCCCCGCAGATTTGGATGCGCGTGCCCGCGCTTGCCGCGCGAGGGGAACGCGACCACGGTTCCACCTACAATGCGCACGACGAAACAATGGCTCGCGGTTGCCGGGGTTGCGGCCGCCCTGACGCAGACGGTCCAATCCGACGAGGGCATGTGGTTGTACAGCAGTCCGCCCAAGGAGCAGCTCCGCTCCCGGTACGGATTCGAGCTGACCGCCGGGTGGCTGGATCATCTGATGCAATCGTCGGTCCGGTTCAACTCCGGGGGATCGGGATCGTTCGTTTCGGAGGATGGGTTGGTGATCTCGAACCATCACGTCGGAGCCGATGCCTTGCAGAAGGTCTCCTCGGAGAAGAAGAACTACCTGAAGGAAGGGTTCTACGCGAAGTCCCCAGCCGAAGAAGTCCGGTGCGTGGACCTGGAGTTGAACGTGCTGCAGTCGATCGAGGACGTGACCGGAAAGGTGAACGCCTCCGTGCCTGCCGGGGCCACTCCGGAGGAAGCGTTCAAGGCGCGGCGGCGGTCGATGGCCGAGATCGAAAAGGCGTCGCTGGAGAAGACCGGATTCCGCAGTGATGTGGTGACGCTGTTCCAGGGCGGTGCCTATCACCTCTACCGTTTCAAGAAATACACCGACGTCCGACTGGTGTTTGCGCCCGAGCAGCAGATCGCCTTTTTCGGCGGAGATCCCGACAACTTCGAGTACCCGCGTTTCGACCTCGATGTCTGTCTGTTCCGGATTTACGAGAACGACAAGCCGGTCAAGGTGCCGCATCACCTGGCCTGGTCGAAGGCCGGGGCGGCGCCGGGGGAACTCACCTTCGTCTCCGGGCATCCTGGTCGGACGAGTCGATTGCTGACGGTGACGGAGTTGGAGTATCTGCGGGACCGCCAGTTTCCCTACACGCTGGAGTTGCTCAAGCGTCGGGAAGTCCTCCTGAACTCGTGGAGCCAGCGCACTGCGGAGAACGGGCGTCGGGCGAAGGATGACCTCTTCGGATTGCAGAATTCGCGCAAGGCGCGCGATGGGGGGCACGCGGGGCTGTACGACCCGGCGGTCATGCAGGCCAAGCGGGACGCCGAGCAGGCGTTCCGTGCGCGTTTGGAGGGACAGAACGAATTCATCGAGGCGAAGGCCGCCTACCAGAAGATCGCCGAGGCCCAGGCGGAGATCGCCCGCATCGCCCTGCCGGCGCGTCTGCTGGAGACCGGACACGGCTTCGTCAGTGAGTTGTTCGGGGTTGCGCGCCACCTGCTGAGGGCGTCCGAGGAGTTCGCCAAGCCGAACGGGGATCGATTGAGGGAGTATTCCGAGGGCGGACGTGAGTCGTTCGAGATGGATCTGTTCTCGGACAAACCGATCCACGCCGATCTGGAGATGGTGACCCTGACCGACAGCCTGACGTTCCTCGCCGAGAAGTTGGGTTACGGCGATCCACTGGTGCAGCGGGTGTTGGCGGGCAAATCGCCCAAGGCCCGCGCCACCGAGGTGGTGAAGGGGACGCGACTGCGGGACGTGGCGGAGCGGAAGAAGTTGCTGGCCGGCGGCGCAACGGCGTTGGCGGCGTCGAAGGATCCGATGATCGAACTGGCCCGGTCGATCGATGTTGAGTCGCGCGAGGTTAGAAGGAAGCTGGAAGCCCTGGATGAGACCAAGCGCCAGGGGCACGCCGCCATTGCCCGGGCGCGCTTCGCACTGGAAGGCGACAGCAATTATCCAGACGCCACCTTCACGCTGCGGTTGTCGTACGGCGTGGTGAAGGGATACGAAGAGAACGGGGGCCAGGTGCCGCCGTTCACCGTGATGTCCGGCCTCTATGACCGTGCGGCCAGCATGGAATACCGTCCGCCGTTTGATCTGCCCAAGCGTTGGATCGACAAGCGCCGCGCGCTGGATGGGAACGTGCCGTTCAACTTCGTTGCGACGCACGACATCATCGGTGGCAACTCGGGGAGTCCGGTGGTCAACCGCGCGGGTGAGTTCGTGGGAATCATCTTCGATGGCAACATCCAGTCGTTGGTTCTCGATTTCGCCTTCGAGGAAAAGCAGGCCCGGTCGCTCTCGGTCCACAGCGCCGGAATCCTGGAGGCCCTGAAGAAGGTGTACGGCGTCACCGGCCTGGTGAACGAAATCGTCCGGGGTCATCGCTAGGATCGAATTTTCACACCATGGACCCCCTCAAGTTGACCCTCGGGCACTCCCCCGATCCCGACGATGCCTTCATGTTCTACGGTCTGGCGCGGGGCCTGATCGCGACGCCCGGCCTGGAGTTCGAACACATCCTGCAAGACATCCAGACGCTGAACGAACGGGCGGTGCGGGGCGAACTCGACATCTCGGCCATCTCGATTCACGCCTACGCCTACGTCAGCGGGACCTATGCCCTGTTGCCCAGCGGAGCGAGCATGGGCGACGGCTACGGCCCGATGCTGGTGGCGAAGCAACCGTTCACCCGGGAGGAAGTTGCCCGCAAACGCATCGCCATTCCCGGTTTGATGACCAGCGCGTTTCTGGCCCTTCAACTCTGGTTGGGGAAGCGGGCGTCGGAATTCGACTTCATCGTCGTGCCGTTCGACGAGATCTTCACGGCGGTGAAGGACGGGCGCGCGGAGGTCGGATTGATCATCCACGAAGGCCAGTTGACCTATCGCAACGAGGGCCTGCATCTGTGTGTGGATCTTGGGATCTGGTGGGGAAGCGAGAACGACGGACTTCCGCTGCCGCTCGGTGGAAATGTAATCCATAAACGGCATGCGCCGGAAGTGCGCAAGGCGATCTCGGACATCCTGACTGACAGCATCCGATTCAGCCTCGAGCATCGTCCCGCGGCAGTGGCGCACGCGATGCAGTGGGCCCGTGACATGGGGATCGATCTGGCGGACCAGTTCGTGGGCATGTACGTGAACCACTGGACCCTCGATTACGGCGAGAAGGGCCGGGAGAGCATCCGACGGTTCCTCGCGCGAGGTCAGGCGATGGGGATCTTGCCCAAGGCACCGCCGCTGGAATTCGTGCAGTAGGGGCGGGGTGGCGGCCATCACCTCCGGGTTTTACCCCATGTCGAGTGATTGGACCGTCTGCAAAAATGCGCTTCTGAGGGGCGATCTGGGTCATTGTGGTTCGCGAGAAGCCCGGATCGCTCCCTCAGGTTTTGAGGGTTGCGGGGTGCCGGATCAGGGACTGGGGGAGGAACATTAGGCAGTGCCTTCGCTCCGCCACGTCGCGGTGACCGCGCTGTCCTTTCGCCGAAGCGGTCAGGCTGAGGGTTCGGCGTGGAGTTACTGCTGAAATCCAGCGAACGCCCTCCCGATTTGCTCCAGGTTGCCGAGGTCCGCCACCGCGTCGGCGATGGAGTTGCGGTATTAGAGCCGCAGCAGGCGCGTGAGCTTGTCCTGCGCCAGTTCTTCCACGCTCTCGTTCACGCCCCACCCAGCCGCCCGGAGGGCGGGATGGATGTGTTCGGCGCGGGTTTCGGCTTCGTTCATGACTCTTTGCTGTCTCCGCGCAACCCTTCCAAGGCGAGTGACAGTAGGCGGTCATTGAAGAGGCGTGCCTTGCGCTCTGCGTGCGATGGTCCCGCTGGCCACGTCCGAATCCCTTGCCGTATGGCCGGGAGCGTCGGTGCCACCCCTCCACGCACGATCAACCAATCGACCGTGGCCAGCGCCTCCATTCCGAGCGGTGACTGGAATCCGTCGATCAGAGCGTCGGTCGCTTCCAACGCGGGCACGTATTGCCGGTCCTCGCCGATCCTAAGGTAGAATTCCAGCTTCTCGCGCTTCGCGGCCTCGAACCAGATCGTGTCGAAGGGTCCGGCGTCCGCCAACCGCTTGTCGCAGTGGAAGTAGCTGCCGTCCAGCCCTTCCAACAGCTTGGTCAGGCGATGGGCGGAGGGACCGTAGCGATCCGCGGCAAAGCGGAGGTCCATCGGGTCTTGCAGACCCAATCGCTTGATCGAACGTTCGAGAAACCATGCGAGCTTCTGCGCCTCCAGCAGAGTGCACTCGATTCCGAGCACCCAGTAGCGGCGCATCGCCTCGGCGATCAAGGCACGGGCCGGCGTCAGCTTCTCGACGCCCTGCTTCTTCGCCACGCTTTGATACTTCGCGGTGGGCTCGTACACGATCACTTCCACGTCGGGCAAATTGCCCAGCGCCTCCTCAATCAACGGGCGCACGACGGCCCAATCCAGCCCTCCTTTGCCGCACCCGAGCGGCGGGATCGCAATCGAACGGATGCCCTTCGTCCGGATGGTTTCCTTCATGGCGAGCAATCCCGCCTGAACTCACTCCAGCTTCGTCGGGTGCCGCCACTCCTTCTTTGTCGGAAAATTGATGATCCAGCGCGGGCCGCCCAGTTCCACCCCGGCGGTCACGAGCATCTGCCCGATCTTCACTTCCTTGGCTCTGCAAGCCGCCTCGTAGGCTTTGAAGTTTTCCGGGAATCGTTCCTTGAACATCAGCGCGATGCCTTTGCCCATGACGCCCACGGTGTTCACCGTGTTGACGACGGCATCCACTCGGGCATCGAGGAGGTTGCCTTGCGTGAAGTTCATCATTTCAAAAGTACCAGGCTTGGTGCAGCAGCGACTGCTTCAACGGGGCTGGGTTTCGGTGCGGGGAGCAGCCTGAAAGGGCGTGATACAAGAGCCCGGGGCAACACCCCGGGATTGCGCAACCCGATGTTCTCAAGCCCTGAAGGGGCGGGACACCCTCGGACCGCGCTTCGGCTTGGGGGCAACGGGTCAATCCCAGTGGAGTTTCATCCGCCCCAGAGCCGTTGCAGGGGAAGGCTCACCGGCCGCAGGGATCCCGTCTGGCTCAGGTTTTTCCGGGGTCGGCATATCGGTGTTGGCGTTTAAGAAGCAGGTGGAAGGCATGGACAAATCCTTGCACGGCAAAACCGCGGAGGAACAACGCGCGTGGCACCTCTTGACCCTGCCTCTCCCGGGACCGCTTTTTCCTTGGAGGGACGAGCTCCGCGAGTCCGAAACTCCTCTGCCTGCGGCCCGGGCCTTGCGCGAACTGGGTCGTGACCTGGCGCTGGCCCGGCGGCGACGAGGCATTTCCAGGGAAGACATGGCGGCGCCGGGGCGTTGGACGCGGCACCGCGCTTTGGACTCCGAGCGGCGGAGGCCAAGGCCATCC
This sequence comes from Verrucomicrobiota bacterium, assembly GCA_041688515.1. GTDB lineage: Bacteria > Verrucomicrobiota > Verrucomicrobiia > Limisphaerales > UBA9464 > UBA6176. The sequence goes on along the minus strand of JBDNHZ010000113.1, from coordinate 1,007 downwards.
TCAGTGAGGTCCTGACGGCGGTGGTGGATTGGCGGAAGACGGCGCGGCAACTTCGGCTGCCCTCGGGCTGCGGCGCCGCTTACGCGAGCGCGTTTGAGCACGCGTTCATCGAGGAAGCCACCGGGTTGGTGGGCTGAAAGGACCCTGGCTGAAGGGGGCCTCCCGTCTCACGCGATCAGTTTTCGGATCACTTCGCCCGAGACGTCGGTGAGTCGGAAATCGCGACCGGCGTGGCGGTAGGTGAGGCGTTCGTGATCGAAACCGAGCAGGTGCAGCAGCGTGGCGTGGAGATCGTGGACGGAGGTGCGGTTTTCCACGGCGCGGAACCCGAATTCATCGGTGGCTCCATGGACGGTTCCCCCCTTCACCCCGCCACCGGCGACCCAGACGCTGAACCCGTAATGGTTGTGGTCGCGTCCGAGCTTGGACTTGCCGCCGTCGCCGAGCTCGACCGAGGGCGTGCGACCAAACTCACCGCCCCAGAGGATGAGGGTGTCTTCGAAAAGACCGCGTTGTTTGAGATCGGTGATCAGGGCGGCAATGGGGCCGTCGATGTCGGCCGAGTGCTTCCGGATGTTGCCTTCGATGTTGTCGTGATGATCCCAGGGTTGTCCGGCACCGTGCCATAGCTGGACGAAGCGGACTCCGCGTTCAAGGAGGCGCCGGGCGATGAGGGTCTGACGGCCGTGAACCGTGTCGCCGTAGGCGGCGCGGATGTGGGTGGGTTCGCGACCGAGGTCGAAGGCATCGGAGGCCTCCAGTTGCATGCGGAAGGCGAGTTCGAAGGATTCAATGCGGGCTTCGAGTCTCGGGTCATTCCCGTGCTGCTGCTGGTGAACGCCATTCAACTCGCGCAGGAGTTCAAGTTGACGGCGTTGGGTGGCGATGTCGGCGTGCGGGCTTCGGATGTGTTCGATCAGTTTGTCGACCTCGCGATGCTGGGGATCGACGAACGTTCCCTGAAACACCCCGGGCAGAAAGGCGGACTGCCAGTTCTCCGAATCCTT
>JBDNHZ010000112.1:0-4827 GCA_041688515.1 Verrucomicrobiota bacterium | reverse complement strand
TGACCCCGTAGCCTGATTCCTCCATGGATGCCGTTTAGGGAACCACAGCGCGAAAGAAGCCACCGCTCTGTCCCGGTGCGGGCGACACCTGCACCGTCTCATTCGTGCTGGCGGTCGTGAACGTCTTCGCCGGACTCCAATTCACCAGGTCAGGCGAGGACTCAAGCCGATAGGTTCGGCCGGTTGCGCCCGCGATCACGAAGGCGAACCGCCCGTCTGCCTGAATTTCGGGACTCGAAAGAATCGGGGGCGTCGGCGGCACGACGGCTGGAGCCTTCACCGCGTCAATCGCCGTCCGGAAGTCGCCGACGGGAAACGAGTTTTCGCCGAAGCCGAGTCGGCTGTAGAGAAGCTCCCACGGTTGATGGCTCGCGGAGTTCGTCACGCCGTTGATGATGGCGAAGATGGGCTGTCCGCCGGAGGCGAAGCGGTTGGCAGCCGCGCGGTTGAAGTCCTGCAGAACGAGTCCGAGCTTGGCGCGGTTGACGAAGTTCTGTGTCTGCGTCTCCTGGCCCGGCTGGAGGTTCACACCGACATGAACCACCGGGATCCCCGCCAGGTTGCCGCCACGCGTCCCATACCATTCGCCAATGCCGGAGAAGAGCTGTGGCGCGGCGGCCTGACAAAACGGGCACCACCAGGCAAACCAATCGAGAACGACAATCTTCCCAGCGAAATCGGTGAGTTGGACCGGATTGCCGGTGGCGCGATCGGTAAGGGCGAAGTTCTCAACCGTGTCGCCGACCGCATAAGTCGTAGCGCGGGCCGGCAGTTGGATCGCCAGCAAGGCCACCGCGAGCATCAGGGGCGACAGCGTCCGACACGTCGTTGACGACGATGTCCGTTGATCCGTGGCGGGTCTAAGACCGACGTTCCGGTTGAGGACGGGAGATTTCATAGACTTCAGAATTCTGCGGCGTAGGCGAGTTGAACGATGCCCCAGTCGCGGTTGCGATAGAGGTTCTGGAAGAAAGCGGTGCCGACTCCGGCAGGTTCGTAGTGCGTGAAGTAGGGCCCGGCGAAGAGCTTTAAGGAATGAACGCCCCACACGCGGCGTACGCCCACTCCGACCTGCCAGGCGTCGAGCCCGGGCGCGGCGCTGGAGAACAGAGAGTTCTCAATCTCGCCGGTGTCGCGGTAGTACCGGCCCGACACACTGAACAGCCAGCCGGTTGCGGGCTCGAACTCGACGGTGCCGCCGTAGTAATGGGCCTTGAAGGTGGGTTTCTCCTGGGTGTAGCCACCGAACGCGCGCACGACCCAGTGATCGCCAAGAGCGACATTGAGCGAGCCCTGATAGGCGTATCGCTGCTCCCGGATCGACGTGTCCGTGACGCGGAAGTCGTTCAGCACGCGAATTCGGCGCGTCAGGACGTTCTCGAATGCGAGGTGATACGTCGCAGTGTAAAGATTGGCACGCCCCCGGCGCAGGCCGTCGAAATCGATCTCGTAGCCCGGCGCGATTTCGTCGTGCAGATAGCTGACGTCAGCCTGCACGAAGCCGGTGGTCGGCAGGTATTCCCAGCGCAGTCCGACGCTGACGTTTTCGCCCTTCGGCGATGGCGTGACATAATCTGTGCCGAAGTCGGTGACGCTGGAAAACTGCTGGCGGTAGTACTCGTTCAACCACGCACTCCGGTGTTCGCTGAAACCATCGTAGAGGCTGCCGGAGAGCAGAAGCGTGAGCGGGTCCATCAGCTTGAAGCGCCCGCCCACCGCTCCGGCGACGCGACGCTCGTCCACCTGCCTCTGCGAACCGAGGAAGTCGAACGGCGCAGGCTGGTAGTCGAAGTCGAAGGTGTTGTAGACGACGCTCGTGGTGAACTCGTATCGGTCGCGCTTCTGCCCAAAAGTCACGGTGCTCTGCGTCAACTGGATGTCGGAGGCGAACAGGCCCTCGAAGTCGGCTTGAAGCTGCTGAGTGACGGGTGCACCGGTGCTGGCGGACGCTCTGCCGGAACTCGCTTCAGCGCCGGCCAAAGGCAGGTGGCCGGAGGCGACTGACATCAGGAACAGCAGGCCGCTTAGCTGCGGGCGGGCAAACAGGGACTGGACGGCAGTTTTCCCCTTTTGCCGACTGCACCCGAGAGCGAATCGGTGATTCATGGCTTCTTGACTCCCAGGGCGTCAATGACCGCACGCAGTTTCTCCGCGCCCTCAAAGCCGGCACGCTGGTAAACCACCTCAAAGACCGGCTGTGCTGCGGTTCCCCGCGTGCCGTCCACAATGACGAAGTGCGGCAGACTCGCGCCGCCGAATTGCTTGAGTGTCGCGCCGTCACGGTCGTTTACCACGAGGCTCGGGCCGTGTTTTTTGATGAAGGCGGTGGTCAATTTGATGTCGTCCGGCTCGACGTTCACCGAGATGACCTGCACCGCGATGCCATGGGCGTTGCCCTGCCTGCCCGCGTAGTACTTCTGGATGTGCTCTTCGAGGACCGGCGCGGATTTCGCACACGGCGCACACCAGTAGGCAAAGAAGTCGAGCACGACAATCTTGCCGGCATAGTCGGCGAGCTTGACTGGGTCACCGCCGCTGAACCGCGGCAGATCAAAGGCAGACGCGGGAGCCGCGAGCGAAGACCCGCCCGTGGCCAGAAGGACGACCAAGCCCAGAAGGGATGGCAAGACTCTCAACCCGGGCCATGCAGGTAGAGGCGGAGCGAACGCCCTGATGCCGCTGGGGCGGCGCGGCTCATGGGGGCAAGGCGCCCGCACTATGGTTTCGGCGATTGCATCGTTCGGGTTCATGGATTTCATGCAAAGAAGGACTAACGGCAGGATGTGCAACCCGCAGCCTGCGCGCCGCCGGTCGCCGCCGCGCCCGATTCAATCTGCGAAAGAGTCCGGGACTGGTAATTGAAGACCGGAGAACTGGAGAATTGCATGTTCGCCTTCGACACCAGCCGCTGCTGGTGGATCGGCACCGCACAACCGGCAAACAGGATCGCCACTGGTAGGGCAGCGTATCGGCAGAGGCGTTTGAATGCTTCGACGCGTTTCATTTTCATGTTCGTCATCGGGGAAGTCGGATTGGCATTTCGAACCTTACAGAATATTGGAGCCACTGGTTGTTTTGCTGCCGCGAAGGGCTTCGTGGATCTGCGTGGAGTCGGCTCGAAGGCATGGCCCGACAGTGCACGTTGTTGTCTCCGCTGCAAGATCCAGCCAGTGATCTGCGACAAGGAATCTGTAAGGATTCCCATCCTCGTCCCCCTCAACCGGGTATGACCGCCTGATTCCATGACGTTTCGCGATTCAACGTTCCAGCCGCCAGCAATGAACCCATCGGCCTTCACGACTCTTGGGTCGGCTTCTGACACGCTGAAGTCGCGTCATCGCCACAAACCACACGTCGCGACGTTCAACGACTGATCGAAGGATGCACTCGTTCCCTCTTCCTCTCCGCGAGTCCGAAACTCCGCACATCGGTCATGGGGACTGGTAGAACTCGTTGCTCCGAGTGTTCCCGCCCACTGAACGGGCGTGGACAGGAGCGCGGAAGACGGTATGTAAGGCGCGCTGCGAGCGGTGACCGTACCGGGTTTGTTCCGAGCGGGGGGGTGCCGTCGGCTACGCAGGGTTCGGGTCCTGGGTTGGATCCGGAGGTGAGGGAATGGTCGGGCCGCCATTCTGTGGCGCGTCGTTTCTGTGTTGAAATGACGCATGTACGGAAGGCTGTGCAATGTGGACAGATGCGTTGTGGGTGGTGTCCGGGTTGGCCTTGATCATTCAGGGAGGGAACCTGTTTGTGGCGGCGGCGGTGAGGATCGCCAAATTCCTGCGGATGCCGCGGGTGGTGGTGGGGACCACGCTGGTGAGCCTGGCGACGACGACTCCCGAAATGGTGGTGTCGGTGATGTCCGGGATGCGCGGCGAGTCGGAGTTGGCGGTTGGGAATGCGGTGGGTTCGTGCCTTTGCAACGTCGGTTTGATCCTGGGATTGACGGCGGTGATGAAGACGGTGGAAGTGCATCGCAAGGCGATCCTGCTGCCGCTGGCAGCGATGGGGGTTTGTGGTGGCGTGCTGGTGGCCTTCGGCATTGGGGGGCTGATTTCTCGCGCGGAGGGATGGGTGCTGATTGCGATTGGTTTCGGGTATTACGTCTATGATTTCAGTCGGCATTGGAAGAGTCGTGACCCGGTCAAAGTCCGGGAGGCCACGGCGATCGAGGCGGATGTGATCCATGTGGGGAGGGCGTGGTTTCAGACGCGGCCGGGGACGGTGGTCCAGTTTCTGGCGGGTGCGGGAGTGGTGGTGCTGGGGAGCCGATTGTTGGTGGACGGTGCGGTGAGTCTGGCCGGAGGGCTTGGAGTGCCGGCAATGGTGGTCGGCTTGACGGTGGTGGCGGTGGGCACGTCGATGCCGGAATTGATCACGGCGATCACGTCCTCACGGAATTCGGTCAGTGATCTTGCGGTGGGGAATGTGATTGGCGCGAACATCGCCAACCTGACCTTCATCGTGGGTGTGGCGGCGGTGTTTGCCGGGGTCCGGATCGAGGCTCGGGATCAATGGCTGAATTTCCCGGCACTGGCGGGCATGTTCGGGTTGTTGACATGGATGCTGGTTCGGGACCCGCGGCTGACACGTCGGGAGGGGGTCTGGCTGATGGTGACCTACGGGCTCTACCTGGTGATCGTCACGACCGTGACCGTTGTGCGCGGGGTGTGAGAAACCGGCTGCGGAAACGCTCAAGGTGGTTCTCCGCGCCTCCGCGTCTCCGCGGGCGCTTCCATCCCTTTTCCAACTGCATGGATCCGGCTTGGGCGGCTTCTTTGTGGTGCTCCATCCCCCCGTCAAGCTGCCCGAAGGCATCGTGGGCGG
>JBDNHZ010000111.1:0-6941 GCA_041688515.1 Verrucomicrobiota bacterium | reverse complement strand
GGGCGCAGGTGCGGCAACGCCCGACAAGGTCGATTTCAATCGCGACATCCGTCGGATCCTTTCCGAGAACTGTTTCAGTTGTCATGGGCCGGATTCGAAGCCGCGCAAGGCCGGGGGAAAGGTGCTCCGTCTCGACCAGGCCGAGAGCGCGCTGGCGGAGCGCAAGGGAACCCGGGCGATCGTTCCGGGACGGGTCGATCAGAGCGAAGCCCTGCGCCGGATCACGGCCGCGGATCCCGGGGATCGGATGCCTCCGCCGGACTCGGGCAAGACGCTGACGAAGGAAGAGGTGGCCCTGCTGACGAAGTGGGTGGAGCAGGGAGCGCCCTATTCGCGGCACTGGGCCTATGCAAAGCCGGTGCGTCCGGCCGTGCCGGAAGTGAAGGAATCCGGGTGGGTTCGAAATCCGATCGACGCCTTCATTGCCGTCCGGTTGGAAAGCGAGGGTTTGAAGCATGAACCGGAGGCCGACCGTACCGCCTTGATCCGACGCGTTTCGCTCGATCTGACCGGGCTGCCGCCGACCCCCACGGAGGTGGATGCGTGGGTGGCGGACCAGGAACCGGGGGCCTACGAGCGGATGGTGGATCGGTTGATGCGCAAGGAATCCTACGGTGAACACTGGGCGCGGCAGTGGCTGGACCTCGCGCGATATGCGGATTCGGCCGGGTACGCCGACGATCCAGGCCGGACGATCTGGGCTTATCGCGATTACGTGATCCGGTCGATCAACGCCAACAAACCCTTCGACCTCTTCACGCTGGAGCAGTTGGCGGGAGATCTCCTGCCGGACGCGGGCGATGAAGAGATGGTGGCGACAGCGTTCCATCGGAACACCCAGACCAACAACGAAGGTGGCACCAGCGACGAAGAGTTCCGCAATGTCGCCGTGGTGGATCGGGTGAACACCACGATGGCGGTGTGGATGGGCACCACGATGGCCTGCGCCCAGTGCCACAATCACAAGTACGATCCCATCACGCAGGAAGATTACTTCCGGTTCTTCGCCATCTTCAACAGCACGGCCGATGCGGATCGCACCGATGAAACTCCGATCCACGCGCTTTATACCCCGGAGCAGAAGCTTCAGTTGAAGCAGTGGAAGTCGGGGGTCGCACGGCTGGAGACGGTGTTGCAGACCTCGACGCCGGCCCTGGAAGCGGAGCAGGGGGTCTGGGAGAAGAACCTCGCGACGGATCTGGCCTGGGACGCGTTTCCCATCGGGACGGTGAAGTCGAAGGCCGGGGCCGCGGTGCAACAGGCGGAAGACGGCTCCGTCCGGATCGAACGTGGAGGCAAGACTGATACCTATACGGTGGACCTGCCGGGAAAGGTCTCGCAGACGATCACCGGCCTGCGGTTGGAAGCGTTGCCCGAAACGACGCCGCCCGCACGCGGGGTGGGTCATGCGGGAGGGAACTTCGTGGTCACCCGCGTTCTGGCGACGCTGGTCCCGCCGCCCGAGGCGGTGCCGGTGGGGCGGTTCGTCCGCATTGAATTGACGGGCAAGGACAAGATCCTCTCGTTGGCGGAGGTGCAGGTGTTTCGCGGCACGACCAACGTGGCCGTGGGCGGCGCCGCCACCCAGAGCACGACGGCCTTAGACGCTGCTGCCGCGCGGGCCATTGACGGCAACACCGACGGTCATTTCGAGAAGGCCAAGTCCACCACCCACACCGAGGTGTCGAAGGAGGATCCCTGGTGGGAAGTGGATCTGAAGGGCGAGCAACCGGTGAACCGCATCGTGCTATGGAACCGCACGGATGGAGCGTCTGAACGCCTGGCGGGGTATCGGATCGTCCTGCTGAACGAGAAACGCGAGAAGGTCTGGGAACAGGCTCCGGTGGCCAAGGCTCCCGCCCCAAGCGCCGAGTTCCGACCCGATGGCGAGCGGGAGATCCGATTCATTGCGGTGGTGGCCGACCATGCCGAGAAGGACTTCGGCGCGGAAAACGTCCTCGACAACAAGGATCCCAAGAACCGCGGTTGGTCCGTCGGTCCGCGGTTGGGCGAGGCGCATTCGCTCACGCTGTTTCCCGAAGCTCCGTTCGCCCTTCCCGCCGGCGCGCGGTTGAGTCTGGCGATCGAACAGGAATCGAAGTTCGAGAACGCCACCCTCGCCCGGGTGCGGCTGTCGAAGTCATCCGATCCGCGCGGCATCGACTTCGCCCGGGTGCCGTCCCCGATCCTGGCCCGGCTCCGGGTCGAGCCCACCGCGCGGACCGATGCCGACCGCGCCGAGATCCAGCGTCATTACCGGACGGTGGCGCCGTCCCTCCAGCCTGAGCGCGAGCAACTGGCGCGACTGAAGAAGAGTGTCGAAGGGACCAAACCGATCACGACCGTGCCGGTGTTGCGGGAGTTGGCCAATGACCAGCGGCGCACGACCCACATTCAACGCCGCGGCAATTACCTCGAGCTCGACGCACCAGTCGGTGAAGGGCTGCCGGCGGCTTTTCATCCGGCCTTGATTGATGCCCCAGTGGATCGACTGAGCCTGGCGCAATGGCTGGTGGATCGGGAGAACCCTCTCACGGCCCGCGTGGTGGTGAATCGCCTGTGGGAATCGGTCTTCGGGACCGGTCTCGTCCGGACCAGCGAAGAGTTCGGGTCCCAGGGCGAGATGCCGTCGCATCCGGAACTGCTCGATTGGCTGGCGATGGAGTTGATGGATCAGAAGTGGAACATCAACCATCTGATCCGGCTGATGGTGACCTCGGCGGCCTACCGTCAGGTTTCGCGGGTGACGCCCGAGTTGGCGGCGCAGGATCCGGACAACCGGTTGCTGGCGCGCGGTCCGCGGTTCCGCCTGTCGGCGGAAATGATCCGGGACCAGGCCCTGTTCGTCAGCGGCCTGCTTAGCCCGAAGATGTACGGAGTGCCGGTGCGCCCGCCCCAGCCGAAGCTCGGGCTTTCAGCGGCCTTCGGAAGTGGCACCGACTGGGAGACCAGCGGCGGCGAGGACCGGTATCGTCGAGCCCTCTACACCACGTGGCGCCGGTCGAATCCCTATCCCTCGATGACCACCTTCGACGCGCCCAACCGCGAGGTCTGCCTGGTGCGCCGCGAACGTTCGAACACTCCGTTGCAGGCGTTGGTCACCTTGAACGACCCGGTTTACCTCGAAGCCGCCCAGGCGCTGGCCCGCCGCATGGTGAAGGCCGGGACAACGCCCGCCGACAAGATCCGTCACGGCTATCGACTGTGCCTCAGCCGTCCGCCGTCGGACGAGGAGTTGAACCGGATGACCGAGTTCTTCGGCAAGTCGCTGGAGCGATTCAAGGCCGATGCAGTCAAGGCCAAGGACATGGCGACCAAGCCGCTCGGGGAGGCACCGGCCGGCAGCGATCTGGCGGAGTTGGCCGCGTGGACCCTGGTGGGCAACGTGCTGCTCAACCTGGATGAAGTGCTGATGAAACGCTGACGGACAAGGACCGGACATGAACCCACAACTCCAACATCTGCAGAATCTCACCCGACGTCATTTCCTGGGGAAGACGGCGAACGGGCTGGGAGCCATCGCGCTGGCCTCGATGCTCAAGGGCAGCCTGGCGGGTGCGGCCTCCGTCGATCCATTGGCGCCGCGCCTGCCGCACTTTGCCGGCAAGGCCAAGCGGGTAATCTACCTGCATCTGACCGGGTCTCCGCCGCACCTGGATCTCTACGATTACAAACCCGAACTGGTGAAGCGGAACGGGCAGGATTGTCCGGATGCCTTCCTCAAGGGAAAGCGGTTCGCGTTCACCTCGGGGACCCCGAAGCTGCTGGGCACACCGCGGACCTTTGCGCGCCATGGCCAGGGAGGCATCTGGCTCTCGGATGCGATCCCGCACCTGCACACCGTGGCGGATGAGTTGTGCGTCATCCGTTCGATGACGACCGACCAGTTCAACCATGCGCCGGCGGAGTTGCTCGTCTATACCGGTTCCCCGCGTCCCGGCCGGCCCTCGATCGGATCGTGGGTGACCTACGGGCTTGGCAGTGAGAACCAGAACCTGCCCGGGTTCGTCGTGCTGATCTCCAGCGGCGTCCAGCCGAACGGCGGCAGGAACTCCTTCGGCAGTGGCTTCCTGCCGTCGGTCTATCAGGGCGTCCAATGCCGCTCGAAAGGTGACCCGGTGTTATATGCCACGGATCCCGAGGGGCTCGACCGCGACACGCGTCGCCTGAGCCTGGATGCGTTGCGCGACCTGAACGAGATGCAGTCGCGCGAGCTGGGACATCCGGAGACGGCAACGCGGATCGCCCAGTACGAGCTGGCGTTCCGGATGCAGGCTTCAGTCCCGGAGGTGATGGACATCACCCGGGAATCGGCGGCGACGCTGGAGGCGTACGGCGCGAAGCCAGGCGATTCCAGTTTCGCCAACAATTGTCTGTTGGCGCGACGGTTGGTCGAGCAGGGCGTGCGTTATGTCCAACTGTTCGACTGGGGCTGGGATTTCCATGGGACCGGCCCCGGCGAGGACATCCGCGGCGGCTTGACCAACAAATGCGCGACCATGGATCGTCCGGTGGCTGCATTGCTGAAGGATCTCCGCCAGCGCGGAATGCTGGACGAGACGCTGGTCGTGCTCGGGGGCGAATTCGGCCGGACGCCGTTCCGCGAGGGACGCACCGCCAAGAGCGACATCCTGGGGCGCGATCATTTCCCCGACTGCTATTCCATGGTGGTGGCGGGGGGTGGGATCCGCGGCGGGATGATGTATGGAGAATCCGACGAGCTCGGGTTCAGTCCGGTGGAAAACAAGGTCAACGTCCACGATCTGCAAGCCACGCTGCTGCACCAGCTCGGATTCAATCACGAGCGGCTGACCTATCGGTTCCAGGGGCGTGATTACCGGCTCACCGATGTGGAGGGGGAAGTGATCCGCGGCATCCTGAGCTGATCACGGCAGGATCCCATCAATCCGGTATAGGGCTTTCGCGCCTTTGCCCTTGAGCTGGACCAGGCCGAGGGCTTCGCCGTGGTAGCGATCCGACAACCGGTGCCAGAGGGTGGCTTCCACGCACACGGTGCCCGGAGGAGCCACCTGTTCCAGGCGGGCCGCGGTGTTCACCGTGTCGCCCCACACGTCGTACTGGTACTTCCGCCGGCCCACGATGCCGGCGATGACTGGGCCGACGTGCAATCCGAGCCGGACCTCCCAGCGGGGCGGCAGGGAACGGGCGGCCTGGATCATGGCCAGGCCGCAGGCGGCGCAATTCAGGGCGGGATGGTCCAGGGGCGCGAGAAGCCCGGCGGTGGCCATGAAGGAATCGCCGATGGTCTTGATCTTCTCCAGACCGTGGTCGGCGGCGAGTTGCTCGAAGGCCTCGACCAGCGACTGCAGTTCGTGATGCACCGCTTCCGGTGTCTGTCGCTCGCACCAGGCCGTGAAACCCACGATGTCGCAGAACAGGACCCCGACGTTTTCAACGCGACGGGGGCGCACCGACTGGGTGCACTTCAATTCCTCCGCCACATCGTGCGGAAGGATCACATGCAGGAGTTCATCCGACCGCCGCTTCTCGTCCTGGATCCGGAGCAGATGGGCGGCTTCACGGTCGCGCAGGAGTTTCTTTTCCAGACAGGCCCGGATCCGGGCCTGCAGCAGCACCGGATTGAAAGGCTTCGACAGGTAATCCTCGGCTCCCTGCTCGATGCAACGGACCACGCGTTCAATCTCGTCCGAGGCGGACAACACGATGACGGGCAGGGATCGCCAGGCCGGATCGGCCCGCAGTTGCCGGAGTACCTCCTCGCCGTCCATCTCCGGCATCTGGAGGTCGAGCAGGAGGACGTCGCAGCGATTGGACCGCAGGATCTCCAGCGCCACCCGGCCGTTCTCGGCCGTCAGGACCGTGTGCCCCAGCCGCGTCAGGCGTCGGGCGAGCATCTCACGATTCGCCTCGTCATCATCCACCACCAGCAGCAATCCGGTCAGCCCGACCGGTTCCGGCCGGTTCTCCTCGGCCTGGGTGTTCCGCAGCAGGGAAGTGCTGGAGGCACCCGCACCGACGGTCGGGGTTCCGCCGGTCCCCTCCTCGCGAGCCAGTCCCGGAAGGAGTCTTCGGAGCTTCCGGGAGGCGGTACGGATCCGTTCGATGTCTTCAACGAAGGGTTGCATGCCTTGTGCCGGGACTTGGTCGAGGAGGGCCTGGGCGAGGTCGAGGATGAGGTCGAGTTGGGAATGCCACTCCTTGATGAAGCGGCCTGGATCCGCTGTGTCCGTGCCGGGGGAGCCGAAGAGGTTCTCGGAAAGGACCAGCAGTCGGGATCCGGCCGAATGGATCTGCCAGAGGCCCGGGGTCCACTCCCGTAAAGAACGCTCCTCGGCCTCCTCCAGCAACAGTTCGCAGTAGCCGAGGATGTGATTCAGCGGCGTGCGGACTTCATGGCGGATGCTCGAGTTCAAGGGGGCAATCAGCGCGGACGTTACAGGGCGACTCTGCCTCGTCGTTAAGCCGGGTGGAAGCCGAGGCATGGGGAGGGCGCACGGGACGCGGCCCCTGAGGTGAGCCTTGGTGAGAGCATGAAGCCCGATTCAGGGGATGGGACTTTGATCAGCCCTCGGCGATCGATTGGTTGGCGGCTGCGGTGCCATCGGCACCGCAGCCCGGACGCTCAACCGGACAGGGCATACGACCTTCGACGGGAACGACCAGGATGGAATCCATAGTTCGGCTGACGCCGTTCGGTCGACGACCTCGTCCCCGAATGGCGATCTCCCGTTCGCGCATGGCATCCATTTCCAACGACGCAATGCTGGCATCCCTTCGGCAAGCGGTGGCGCACGCCCTGGAACGGAAGCGCCGCTTGGGCCCGTATGCCGTCGTCTGGCGGCAGGGCCAGCCCGTCATCGTGGAAGGCCATCTCCTGCCCAGCATGGACACGACCTCCGCCATTCTTCGCGAAGACGCTTCCCCCGTTCCGGGGCTTGAATCCCGGACGGATTTCGGGC
>JBDNHZ010000110.1:0-3246 GCA_041688515.1 Verrucomicrobiota bacterium | reverse complement strand
GTGATGTGGACGGTCTGGCGTCGGGTCTCGGGAAGGGCGCGGGTCAGAAAGAAGAGCGGTTGGCGGGCTTCGTCGGCGAGGTCGTTGCCGAGGTAAACAATGTCCAGTCGGGCAGGCTGGGGAGGGGTGATGAACAGGGTGTTGTCGAACAATTCGTCGTCGCCCTTCAGGTTCAGGGAGGCGGCGCGAGCGACCGGGGTCGTGTTGGTGCCGACGGCGGCGGAGTTGGTCGGGAGCGGGATCGGGACGATGCGAGCCTGGCCGGGAGGAACGTAGACTTCGATGGGCGCGCTGGTGGGCGCGGTGGCGTCGGAAGAATTCCAGCTGACTTGAAACTGTTCGCGTTTGGCATCGGCGCTGTTGGCGACGCGGATGCGGAGGTTGGGATCGTTGCCGCGGTCGGCGTCGGGGGATTCGGCGATCAGTTGGAGGGAGGCGTTGCCGGTGCGGGTGGGCTTGACGGAGTCGGGGATGACTTCGATTCCCCGGGGCCATTCGTAGGATTGGAGCGGATCGAGTCGGGCCCCTTCCTGGAGGTCGCTGATGAGGATGACCCGGCGCCGGAGACCTTCCTGGGGAATGTCGGTGTCGGTGAGTTCCTCGGAGGCGCGGACGAGGGCCGGGCCGAGGTGGGTGGCGTGCCAAGAGGGCGAGACGCCTTCGAGCGCCGCGATGGCGACCGTGACGCGGTCGGAGGGGGTGGCGGCTTCCCATTGCTGGAAGGAGAAGAGCAGCCGGGAAGTGCGGTCGAAGGTGACGATGGCGAACTGGTCGCCTGCGGTGGCTTCGCGGAGGTGTTGGGCGACGCGGGCTTGGGCGTCCTTCCACAGGTCGGGCCGGCGCATGGAGGCGCTGGTGTCGATCAGCAGGACGGTGCGACGGCTGGGGCCATCCGGTTGGGTGGGGGCGGTGGGTTGCCGCAGGAACGGGCGGGCGAAGCCGAGAGCGATCAGGCCCAGGGCAAGGCAGCGAAGAAGCAGGAGGAGCCAGTGTTCGATCCGGCTCTTGCGCGTGAGCCGGGGTGGCGTCGGGCGCAGGAACCGGAGCGAGCTGAAGAGGGTTCGCTCACGGGTGGTGCGCCGGATGAGGTGGAACAGGATCGGCCCCGCGATGGCCACGGCACCGAGCAGGAAGAATGGAGCGAGAAAGCTCATGTGGCGCGTCGGACGATCCGGCCGCGGCGAGCGCGGTCCTGGAGGAAGTCGAAGAGGGCGAGACCGAGGGGACGGTCGGTGGTCAGGGGATGCCAGGAAACCCCGACGCGGGCGCAGAGGGTGGCCAGGGACTGTTGGTGGGCCTTGAAACGCTCGAGGTAACCCGTGCGTGCGGAGCCGGGATCGATGTGCAGGGTGGCACCGGATTCGACGTCTTCGAACAAGGACGAGTTCTTGAATGCGAAGTCGCGTTCGGACGGGTCGAGAATCTGAAAGGCGCAGATCTCGTGTCCGATGGCGGCGAGTCGGAGCAGGGGTTTTTCGAGTTCGGCGGGATCGACCAGGAAATCGGAGAGGAGGATCACCATGCCGCGTTTGTGGAGGAGATCAGCGGCGCGTTCGATCGGGGCGGCGAGTCGGGTGCTGGTGCCGGAGGCGGGGGCTTCGATGGAGTGATAGACGTGTCGGAGGTGCCCGGGACGATGCCGTGCGGGAAGGAGTTCGCGCACCTGTTCGTCGAAGGTCATCAGGCCGATGGCATCGCCCTGCTGGTGGAGGAAGTGGGCGAAGGTGGCGGCGAGGGTGGCGGCGTACTGGGCTTTGGTGTGGCCCAAGGTGCCGAATTCCATCGAGCGCGACCGGTCGAGGAGCAGGTGACAGCGGAGGTTGGTTTCGTCCTCGAACTTCTTGATGTAATGCCGATCCGACCGGGCGTAGACGCGCCAGTCGACGTGACGGGGATCGTCGCCGGGGGTGTATTGGCGGTACTCGGTGAACTCGACGGAGAACCCGTGGTACGGGCTCCGGTGAAGTCCGTTCCAGAATCCTTCCACCACGGCCCGGGCGCGCAGCTCGAGGCTGCGGATCGACATGAGGGCCTGGGTGGAGACCAGGCTGGGCGTGGTGGGGGTGGTCATGGGCGGGAGGAATGGGGACTCGCGGAGCTTGTCCCTCCGGGGTGGGGGGTCATTTTGCCGTGGGGGCGGGGACGGTTTCGAGGAGGCGGCGGATGAGGGCGTCCACCCGGATCCCTTCCGCTTCGGCGCGGTAGTTGAGGAGGATGCGATGCCGGAAGACGGGCAGGGCGAGGGCGCGGATGTCGTCGACGGTGACGTGGGCGCGGCCTTGGAGAAGGGCGCGTGCCTTGCCGCCGAGGATCAGGCACTGCGGAGCGCGGGTGCCGGCACCCCAGGTCACGGATTCGTTGATGAAATCGGGTGCGCCTGCGCGGTTGGGCCGGCTGGTGGCAGCGAGGCGGACGGCGTATCGGACGATCTCCTCGGAGACGGGGACCTGTCGGACTAGTTCGTGGAAGCGGATGACGTCGTCCCCGGTGAAGAGGGCTTCGATGGCGGCACCGGCACGGCCGGTGGTGCGGGTGATCACCTGCACCTCGTCGTCTTCGGGGAGGTAATCCATGACGACGTTGAAGAGGAACCGGTCAAGCTGGGCTTCGGGGAGGGGATAGGTGCCCTCCATCTCGATGGGGTTCTGGGTGGCGAGGACGAAGAACGGTTCCTGCAAGGCATGTCGCCGACCGGCGGCGGTGACCTGGTGTTCCTGCGTGGCTTCGGGCGGGGCGGCCTGGGTCTTCGGCGGCGTGCGGTTGATTTCATCGGCCAGAAGCAGGTTGGTGAAGATCGGGCCGGGAACGAATTCCATGCGGCGGTTGCCACCGTCGGTCTGGAGGATCTCGGTGCCGGTGATGTCGGCCGGCATCAGGTCGGGGGTGAACTGGATGCGCTGGAAGCGGAGGTGGAAGACCTGGGAGATCGATTTGACGAGGAGGGTCTTGGCCAGGCCGGGCGCGCCGGTGATGAGGCAATGGCCGCCCGCGAAAAGCGCGATGAGGATCTGATCGATGACTTCGCGTTGTCCGACGATGACCTTGGCGAGTTCGGATTCGAGCCGGGGCCGACCGGCCATGAGTTTGGCGTAGGCGGTTTCCTCGGGGGCCGGAGGGGTGCCGGGGATTGGCGGAGGGGAAGGGAGCCTGGTGACCTTGGCGCCTACGGGAGGGGGGGAAGTGAGCCTCGTTACCTCGTCGCCTACGGGAGGGGGGGAGGTGAGCCTCGTGACCTCGTCGCCTACG
>JBDNHZ010000109.1:0-5801 GCA_041688515.1 Verrucomicrobiota bacterium | reverse complement strand
CGCATCCGGACACTGCTCCCTCGGCGTCCCGCCATCCGGAAGGACGATCACACTTTGCAAAGTGTGATCGCGATCAAGGCGTCGTTGAACGCGGGAATGGACCGTCCGCCCGCTCCCCACGCTTCCCCCCGATTCGAGGCGGTGCCCCACCCCAGGGAACGGACGCATCCGGACACTGCTCCCTCGGCGTCCCGCCATCCGGAAGGACGATCACACTTTGCAAAGTGTGATCGCGATCGAGGCATCTTTGAACGCGGGAATGGACCGCCCGCCCGCTCCCCACGCTTTCCCCCGATTCGAGGCGGTGCCCCACCCCCAGGACGGGGCGCATCCGGACACTGCTCCCTCGGAGTCCCGCGATCCGGGAGGGCGATCACACTTTATAAAGTGTGATCGCGATCGGGACGTGGCTGAACGCGGGGACGGACCGTCCGCCCGCGCCCCACGGTTCACCGCCGATTCAAGGCGGTGGCTCCCAGTTCCTTCTACTCCGGAGGCGTTTCAGCGATGAGTCCGGGGTGAGCGAAGGGCTACCCCGGGTCATACGACCCAAATGGATTTCTTCGCCTGAGGGGTTGCAGACCTGCAACCCCTCCGGGGTTGATCCACTATTCCATCGCCATCCCGGGGGGGCGCTTCGCTGATCCCGGGCTCAACCCTGCCTTCCCTCCGGAATGAAGACCCTATCCCCGGTCCTCGCACGTCCCCCACCCGACCAAAACCCGACGGACCGGGGGCCGAAACGGCTGTGACCAAGGGTCGCCTTGATAAGATGTCCCATAACCGTTCTGCTCCAAAGCGTCAGGCCTCCCTGACATGGTTTCCTAACGTCCCGATGACCACTGAACCGACCCAACCCACGTCGTCGGCGACCACGTCTGGCGGCTCGTTTCGCACCACCCGCTGGACGCAGGTGGGCCGGGCCAAGGCGGAATCCGCCGACGGCCAGCGCGCCCTCGCGGAACTCTGCGAGGCCTATTACGAGCCGGTCGCCGCGTTCCTCCGGTGCGAATTCCGAGATTCGGATGCCGCGCGGGAAACAACCCACGACTTTTTCGCCGGCATTCTGGCGGGGGGAGCCATCGACCGGGCCGAGCAGGGGCGCGGCCGCTTTCGTTCCTATCTGCTCGGGGCGGTAAAACATTTCCTCTCGCATCGGCGTGCGGCTGCGGGTCGTCTCAAACGCGGCGGTGGCGTGGAGAACATCTCGCTCTACGACACGGATACCGGCGAGAGCAGGCCCATCGCCGACGAAAATGCGTTGTCACCCGACGCTGCGTTTGATCGGCAATGGGCGATCACGGTCCTCGCCCGAGCGTTGGAGACTCTGCGCGAGGAATGTGCTGCCGACGGGCGCGCCGACTTTTTCCTGCTCGTCAAACCTTGGCTCACCGGCGATGCAGCCCACGGCGACCAATCCGT
The DNA here is from genome assembly GCA_041688515.1 of Verrucomicrobiota bacterium. GTDB lineage: Bacteria > Verrucomicrobiota > Verrucomicrobiia > Limisphaerales > UBA9464 > UBA6176. The sequence goes on along the minus strand of JBDNHZ010000109.1, from coordinate 4,379 downwards.
GCTGGCCGAAAAGTGCGGCGTGAATGCGACCGCGCTCAAGGTTGCCATCCATCGGCTGAAACGTCGGTTCCGCGAGGTCTTGCGCAAGGAGGTAGCCGGCACACTGGACGATTCCAGCGCGATTGAGACGGAGATGCAGGCGCTGTTCACCGCCCTGGCAAGTTGAGGAAACCAACGTGGTAACCAAACTCCTCCAGCGCGTCAGGACTCCAGCATGAACGACTCCTCGCCAACGCCCGGTTCCTGCCCGAAGTGCGGCACGGCTTTGCCCTCCGTCGCCACCGCCGGGCTTTGTCCGCGATGCCTCATGGCAGAGGCGATGGTCGAGACGCAGGCTGATGCTGAGCCTGCGGCCCCGGGCAAACCCGTCCCTCCCGACGTATTGGCACCGCACTTTCCCCAATTGGAGATCCTCGAATGCCTCGGGCGTGGCGGCATGGGTGTGGTCTACAAGGCCCGCCAGAAGTCCCTCAACCGCCTCGTCGCACTCAAGCTTCTGGCACCGGAACGGGTGGCGGATGCGAAGTTCGCGGAGCGGTTCGCTAACGAGGCCCGGGCGCTGGCGACTCTCAACCATCCGAGCATCGTCACCATCCACGACTTCGGCCAGGCGGGCGGATTCTACTTCCTGCTCATGGAGTTCGTGGACGGTGTGAACCTCCGTCAGGCCATGAAGGCCGGCCGCTTCACTCCCGAACAGGCGCTCGCCGTCGTGCCGCCCGTCTGCGAGGCCCTGCAATACGCGCACGAGCACGGCATCGTCCATCGCGACATCAAGCCGGAGAACCTGCTCCTCGACAAGGACGGCCGGGTGAAGATCGCCGACTTCGGGATCGCGAAGATGCTTCATGCCGATGGCGGCGATGTGGGACTGGCGGAAAGCCAGCCGCCCGGCACCGCGCACTACATGGCGCCCGAACAGAACGACCGCGGGCGCACAGATCATCGCGTGGACATCTACTCGCTCGGCGTGGTGCTCTACGAACTGCTGACCGGCGAACTGCCCGCCGCCAAACTTCAGCCGCCCTCGCGCAAGGTCCAGATCGATGTGCGGCTCGATGAGATTGTCCTCCGCGCACTGGAGACGAAGCCCGAGTTGCGGTTCCAGACGGCCGCGGAGTTCCGCACCCAGGTGGAAGCGGCGTCGGACCAAACAGGAACCGGTTCCGCGACCGTGGAAGCTCCCGTCAGCGATGTGCAGCGCTTTTTTCAGGGAGTACTACCCACCCGTTGGGCCGAGGCGGCGAAGCGGGAGTCGATGAGCTGGCATCTGGTCTGTCCATGCGGGCATTCCGAATCCGTCTGGGCGCGGGGAGGGATCCGCTTCGGATCCGCCGGAAAACCGGCAAGAATGCTCTGGTGCCCGCGTTGCCTGCGCATGGGCCGACACACCACCGAGTGGCGAGGACCGGTCGCGTCGGGCAATGCTGCGTCCAGAGCACAACCCCCGAACACGCCTACGTCGCGAAGCAGTTGGTGGGTCCTCCTGCTGGCGCTCGTGGACCTTCCGATGATCTTCGGCGGTGTCCTGGCGGTGCTGTTCGTTGTCTGGAGTCGCAACGGCGGAGACTCATCTCCACCGGGAGGCCAAGTGATTGGCGCGGTCGTCTTCTCCGTTGGCTTCGGTTCATTCCTGCTTCTGCGGTGGCTTTGGGTTCGCCGCGGCCGACCCGCCCCCATCGTCAGCCGGACCAGCCGGGCCATCGGGGTCGCACTGGTGGTTCTGGCGACGGCATGGGGAAGCTCGCGGCTGCTGGAAGAGAATCAGATCTACCGGGCGCGCTTCCTGGTGTTGACCGCGGAGATCCGAAAGCAGCAGGCAGCGTGGATGGAGTTGAAGGCGGCGGAAGGCCTGGCGCGCGGCGCAGCGAACCGGATCCAAGGCGAGGCCGACAACACCGCGATCTCGGTCGACCGGATTCGGTTGGAAAAGGAAGCGGCCCAGAAGTCCGGTGAAGCGGCTGCCCTGACCACCTCCGCCGCGACGGCGCAGGCTCGATCCGAGGAGATCTCCACCTCGCTCAACGGCCTGCATTTCCCCACCGGGGCCACCGTCCTGCGCGCGTTTCTTCCGGTGGCTCCACTCGTGGTCGTCGGCCTCATTCTGCTCTTTCGGCGTGGTGCTCCCCGTGCCGATCCCTCCGTGGCGAGTCCCCGAACGTGGAGGAGCTGGACGGGCCTGGCCCTGCTCGCCTTCGGCGCGGGCGTTGCCCTCTTCGGTTTGTTGGCCTTGGTCCAGATCGCGAACGACCCCAGTTGGAACCCCGGTCGGAGCGAAGCGATCATCACCATTGGATCATGGGTGTTGGTGCTGGTCTGCGCCGTCGGTGGATTTGCGCTGAGAAGTTCCAACCGCCCTTTGACCCCTGGAAGGGGATCCGCTCTCCGGCACGGCGTCCGCGAAACCCTGCCCGGTCTGGGAGCCATCCTCGTCTCCTTCGCCGTGGCGCGGTTCCTGACGATGCAGGAAGCGCGCTCACCGGGGGCCGTCGAACAGTTCTTCGCCGTGCCCACGCCGTTGGTGAGGTTCGAATGCGTGCCCGTCGGCGTGAGCAACAACGTCGTGATCGTGGACGTGGAGACAGACGTCCAGCGGACCTCGGCGGAGCTGCGGGTGCGCTTCACCGGGACCCGACTGCAGGGCGACGTGGAGGAATCCTTAAACGAGACCTTCTTCCCGCCGTTCAACGGGACCTTCGTCAAGCCGGTGCCGTACGCGGGCAACCAAACCTGGCGAATCCTTCCCGTGGGCCGGCAAACGTGGCGGATGGGATTTGTGCTGCCGAATGCGCAGATCGCCCGACGCGCCTTCGACCATCTCCGTCCCATCGGACCGCTTCCTGGTAAGCCGGCCCGCTCTTTTGCCGGTACTCTCTTCGACCTCCGCCTCGCGAACGGCGAGGTGTACGAAGCCACCCTCGCGGTCTCTCCGGTGTTCTCGTCCGGAGATCCTCGTTGGGTGTCCACCACTGGCCATGGCTCCCACAACGAGACGTTCGTCGAACTGCGATGGGATGTCCTCGCGTCCAGACCTGGCCTCGCGCAATTCTCCCGGGCTGGAACCCCGATCGCCGTTCTGCAACCGCTGAACCAGAACCAATCCCAGATCTACGGCGTCGCCGCCCGATTGGACCTCACGAAGATGGCCACCAACCGGGTCCTGCTGGTGACCGAGGTTAGCGGCACGACGACGCGCGAAGAGTTTGAGGGCAATTTCCGGGAGCTCTCCGCCGAGCTGCTGCGCACCGCCAGCTTCAGCGCGAAGTCCTTGGTAAACTCAACCATCGAGCTCTGCCAACTCCGTGGAACCTCATTCAACGTACGGGTGACGTCCTCGGAGCAAAAGCCGAAGGGCTCAGTGCCATAATTCAGTCGGCTCGGGGGCTGTGTCCCGATGCGTCCTAAAGGGCCCGGATCCGAAGGTTGCGATACCAGACCTCGTCCTGATGATCCTGCAGCAGGATCGGCGTTGGAAATTTGGTTCCCCAGCGTGATTCCTTGCTGAACTTGCTGGCCGCCTTGGCCGCCATCAGTTCCGGCGAACCCAGGGTGTAACCCAGAACCTTCCGTCCATTGAGCCAGTGCCCCACCTGATCGCCGTTCACTCGGATCCGCGACTGGTTGATCTCTCCCGCAGGCCGGATGGGCGGAGCCTGCGGCGGGAGGGCATCGTACAGCGCCGCCGTCTGTCGCTTTGGACCGTGGGCCGCATCCGGATGGAGCGCGTCATCGATCACCTGGTACTCGTGCCCGACCGCAGACCCCCGCTTCTCGTCGATCAGGTACTTCACCCCGCTGTTGGCACCGGCGGCAATCCGCCACTCGAACTCGAACTCGAAGTCCGTGAACAACTCCTGGGTGACGATGTCGCCGCCGCCCGCCTTGGGGACATGCCGCAACCAGCCGTCCTCGACGACCCATCCCTTGTCGGGGAAAGCCGGCTTGCCAAAGCCCCGCCAGCCCCCGGTCGTCTTCCCATCAAACAGGAGCTTCCATCCCTCCCGCTGCTCCCGGCTGCCAAGGGTGTTGGGACCTGGGACCGTCCGGTCCGAGGCACAGCCAGCAACCAGCAGGGTTGCCATCACGAACAGGAGCCCGCCCCGACGGCACAGGGCATCTGGATTCATCCTCATAAAGATCAGGGGTGGGGCAACCGACGGAGACCGGCGTGTGGAGAACTTTCGAAAGGGGACACCCGATGCCGGTCGGCAGGCAAGCACCGCCATGCCCCCGCCCGACTGGGATCCGCCAGCTACGAACGGCGCGATGCGGTAGCTGCCGAAGTGACGAGGCGGATGCCAAACCATGCTAGGCACTCGTCCATCCGCCTCCTCGCGTCGGCAGCTACCATGGTTTGTGTCGCCGCCCAACTGATCGGG
>JBDNHZ010000108.1:0-8925 GCA_041688515.1 Verrucomicrobiota bacterium | reverse complement strand
CCCGCCCGATTGAAGTGAGCCTCGTGACGTCGTCGCCTACCCGTAGCAGACGACGTGAGGAGACTCTGATTATTTCAACGCGCAGGACGCCCCAGGATCTTCACTCCATTGCCGCCAGCCACCACCAACGACTGGTCCTCGGCAAACCGCAGCGAATAGACCGGCGTGCTGCCGAGCTTCAAGACGCCCAACTCGCGCCCGGTCGCCACATCCCACAGGACCACGCCGCCGTCGATCGTTCCCGCCGCCACCCGCGATCCATCCCGCGACATCGCCACGCAGAGGAGCTCCATGGACAACGGCGAGAGCGTGGCCTTCTCCGGGCTGCCGATCATCGCCGAATCCAGGACCCGGACGATTCCATCCCGACTGGTGACCAGCAATCGGTCGCCCGAAGGCGAGAAAGCCAAAGCCTGCACCTGGGGCACATTCCGAATCGACGCCACCGGTGTGCTGGCAGAGAGATCCCACACCGCGATCCGCCCATCGGCCAGCGCCGCCAGGCGTCGGCCATCGGGAGAGAACACCGCGGTGCGGGCCAGAGGAAACTCGAAGCGATGCTTTAACTCCAACGGATCCACCCCGTACACCCGGACGCCGTTGGCGGTGTCTACCACCGCCAACCGGCTTCCCGCCGCGTCGAAGGCCAGGTCCGCCGCACCCGAAAACCGCGGCACCGGGGTCCAGTCGGATTCCTCCACCGAAGTGGTACGCCCCTCCAGTTCCAACGAGCGCACCCCGATCCGACCACCCACCCAGTAACGGGCCGCCAACCCGGACGGCGCATCCGGACGATGGACAAAAGCCGAGGCCAACGCGTCCGGGTCCGTCGGCAGTTGCTGGATCACTTCTCCACCGGGGAGTTGCCACAACTGCATGCCGGTCTCGCCCGTCACCACCGCATGCGTTCCGTCCGGCAGCAGCATGGCCCCCAGCGTGCCCGGGGGAACATTCGTCAGCGACGTGATCCCTTCGGCGGGACGCGGCTTCCACCGTCGCACCGAACGATCGCCGCCCGCCGTGACGATCTCGTCCCCGAGCCAGGCCGCATCGCTCGTGAACCCCTTCAATCCGCGCACCCGGGCCAGTTCACGCCCGGAAGGAAACTCGCGGACCAACCCAAACGCGTCCCGACCGACGGTGAGCACCCGGGTGCCGTCCGGACTGAACCGCACGGAGAGAATCCCCGAGGAATGTCCCTCCCAACTCGACACCACCTCGCGGCTCTCGGCATCCCAGAGCAGAACCCTTCCGTCTGAACCCCCGCTCAACCACCAGCGGCCGTCAGGCGAGTAGGTGAGGCTGAGCACTTCCACGTCTGGCTTCCCATCGGGTTGGGCAACTTCGAAGCGGCGGATCGAGATGTCCGCCGGTCCCTCGGCCGGACACCAGGCCAACGCCCGCGGTCCATACGACATGACCAACCCCAGTCCATCCGGGCTCACCGCCAGTGCGGCGGGCTGCGATTGAACGGCCAGCGGATGTTCCCGCACCGACCCCGTCGGCACCGACAGGGCCACCCACGAATCGCGACCGGTCAACCAGAGCGTCGAACCATCGCTCGACACCGCCCGTGGCCCCACCAACCCCGGAACCGCCCAGGTCCGAATCCGGCTCCAGTCCATCGCATCCAGAATGTGGACCAGCGTGTTCGTCGCCCCGGGAAGCCGGTCGTTCAACGCGAGCCAGGTTCCATCCGGCGACGCCACCACCCCCGCGAGGCCCACCCCCCGCAGCGCCTTCCGGCGCAGTTCCCTGCCGGAGGGCAACTCCCACTCGACCACCACGCCGGCATTGTCGGCCGCCAACAGACGCCCGCCTCCGGGAAGCGACAGCACCCGTTGGACCTCTCCTTCCATCCGACCCAGCAGGCCCACGGCATCGCTGTGGACCAACCCATCGAGGAAGTTCCATTCCCACCCGCGGGGATCCCGCTGTCCTCCGCCGGGAACCTGACGATCCAGAATGGAGCGCACCCGTCCCGGGTCCCCCGCCGACTGTGCAGCGAACGCCAGAGCCATGTCCCCGGAGTAGAGAAACCGACGGGCCTCCCATTCTGCGTTCTCCGCCCGGACCTGGGCTGCCCGGGCCCTTTCGCCCGCCGCGTGCAAGGCCTGCATCCGTGCCTGGACGCTCCGAAACGTCACGGTGCCCCCGACGCCCACCACCAGCACCAAGACAGGCCACACGGGATGACGCCGACACCACCGCCCGAAGCGCAGCGCCGGGCTCGTCCCCCGCCGGCGGATGGGTTCATCGCGAAGGAAGCAATCCAGTTCCTCCACCACCTCGGCCACCGAGGCGTAGCGGCGCGAGGGACGCTTCTCCAGGCAGCGCAGGCAGATCGTCTCCAGATCTTCGGGAACACCGGTGCGCAGGCTGCCCGGACGCGGCGGATCCCGCTCCAGCACCGCCTTCAAAGTCTCTTCCAACGTCTCCTCGCGAAACGGCGGGCGATCGGTCAGCAGGAAATAGAGGAGGGCCCCCAACCCGAACACGTCGGTCACCGCGCGCGGTTCGCCGTAACGGGTCGAAGCCTGTTCGGGCGCGAGGTAGTTGGGCGATCCGATGCCCGCCGTCCCCACATTCGCGGCGCGAAGATCCCGACGTCGTGCGAGGCCGAAATCCGTCAGGCGGGGAACACCATCGGCATCCATCAGGACGTTGCCGGGCTTGAGATCGAGATGCCAGACGCCCTGTGCGTGAGCGTAGGCGACGGCCGAGGCGATGGCCCGCACCAGACCGGCCGTTTGCCGCGGGGCAAGCACCCGGGTGGCAGTCCAATGCGCGAGGTTGTCGCCCAGAACATATTCCATCGAGAAGAACGACTGTCCCTCGTGGCAGCCGACCTCATAGATCCGGATGATATTGGGATGCGTCAGGCTGGCCGCGGCGGCGGCTTCCGCTTCCAACTCCTGCCCGGCGGCGACCCCGCCAGTCCGGGCGCCCGAACGCAACATCTTCACCGCGCACAGGCGGTTCAGCCCCGACTGCCGCGCCTTGTAGACGACGCCCATGCCGCCGCGCGCGATCTCCTCCAGCAATTCATACTGCCCAAAAGGATGGGGCAACCGCGGCTCGAACACCGCGTTGGTTGTCGTCGTGCTGCTCACCGCGCCAACCCTACCTCCCCCGGCAACGGATTGCACCGTCCGGTTCGGGGGATTTGTGATGCGCTGGAATGCGGAGGGTCACGGGACTGCCGGAATCCCTCGGTCGTCCCCTCACCCAACGGGGGAGGCACTGGGTGAAGCTCTGCAACCTTGAAAATTCAAGTCAATGGAGCCAACTCCAGCCCGGCTGATTGGGATAATGCCCTACCGAAATGTCGGGGTTTCACCCCATGGCATGCGATGGGTAACCCAACAACAGTCGCCGGACGGAGACCCCATGAATTATCGCGACTTGCTCTTGAAAAGATCAGATGGATCAGCCTAGGAAAATGGTTGGATCAACCTTTCCGACAATCCGGCTACCCATAAGGACCCGATTGACCACGGCGTCCGAGATTTCCTGACCGCAAATCCCCTCGAACGACAGCTGTTCTACAAAATGTTCCCCCGGCGCGGACGACTGATCGCTTGGTACATGATCCGAACCGGCCGGGGCAAACGGCTGATTCCGGAACTCGTCCTTGTGCAGAACCTCTTGCAGGCCGAATCCGCCGATGACCTCCAGTACACGATGCTGTGCTACTCCTTGGAGTGTCGCGAAAGCGCTTCCCTGTTCAGCCGGCTTCTTGGGCTGCAATGCTCTGCCTCCTGTCTCAGTGCCATTGGGCAAGGGTCATTCGCCAAGAAGGCCCCCACCCAGATCGCCCCGCACATGGCACAATCCAAGGTGCCCGCCCCGAGTTTGGCCTCGTCCACCACAACCTGAGCCCTGAAGACACATCTCGCGACCTGGGGTCAGGTGCCGCCGCTCGCGCTCGGCGGTGAGACGCAGGTCGAGCTCCGCCACAAACTCCGGCAATATGGCCAACGCCATCACCTGTTCCAGCAGCCCCGCCATGGCAACAGGCTGACAGCGGAAGCCCCTGCGCCAAGCGCGCGGAAACCGGCTGAAGACCTGGGTTGGATTTGAATTTGGAATCCAGGAAAAGAGGAAGGAGCATCGCAATGCTCTCGACCAACGCCGAGTTCCCCGTCTCCAGGAGCGGAAAGCGGGTGTCGAGGGATCCGTCGGCATTCCACCGAACGAGATTATGGACGGCCTTTCCGTTGAACTGCTCGAGATGGCCGGCCACGAGAATCTTTCCGTCGAGCTGTTCGGCCAGGCTCCAGACCACGCCGTTCAGCGTGGGCGGCTGAAAGGACGTGTCCAGCCGGCCGTCGGCTTCCATTCGCACCAGATTGTCAGCGCGACGTCCGTCGGCCAAGGCGATGAAACCGCCCAGCAGCATCCGTCCGCTGGAGTGCGGTAGGAGACAGTTGATCTCCACGGGTGGCACTGTGTGGTTTTGGACCGTGGAGGTCAGCCGTTCCGGCGGATTGAATCTTGGATCGACGCTGCCGTAGGCCTTCAGACGGACCACGCCGGTTCGGCGAATGCCGTCCGCGGTGGTGAAGGTGCCCGCGGCCAGCACGCCCCCCGTCGGGAAGGGCTTCCAGGGCGGAGATGGATCCGTTGGGAACGGCCTCGGGCAGGAGCGTTCAAGCGACAGATGAATGTGACTGCCGGGATTCTCCGGGGATCGGCCCAGCACGTCGATCGTGCCGTCTTCGGCGATTCGGACGGCGTCGATCTGCAGCGTGATATCCTGATTCTCGGGCAGATCAAGCCGCACTTGGCGGCCGAACCTAGAGCCATGCCGCTCTCTCGGTGTCCAGCGTGGGATGGATCCGCAGCTGCCGCGACGGCCGACGCCACCCGGACGCGCATTCAAAGGCGACACGAGCCCAGCCATGACACAACGGACGCCCGCCCGCCTCAATTCCCCGCCGACCATGCCCTCGCTGCCGGCAGGGCATTCCCGAAATTGGCGAAGTCACGGTAAGCCCAGGCGAGCTTCTTGTCCGCAGTCACCTCGATCAACTGCGGTTGGGTCGGACCCGCATGGCAGTTGACGATGAAGGTGTTCCCGTTGGGGAGTCGTTCGGTCATCGTGACCCAGGCCAGCTTGATCCCCGGCACCTCATTCTCCTCGACGCTCCAGACGAGATTCCCTGCCGGGCTCACCTCCAACACGCGGTGACCATTGCCGCAACCGATCAGGGTGTTCCCATTCGCAAGGCGCGAGGCGGAAAACACCGCTGCGGGTTCACCAGCAGCCGTCTTCACCGCGTATTCCCAAGTCACCTTGCCTTTGGCATCATACTCGCGGACCGCTGCTTCGCCCTCATGGCACACGAGATAATGGCCGTTGGCGAGCTTGCGGACCAACCGGGTGTCGCGGTGGGCATCAGGCCGCGCGAGCTTGAGTTTGAGTTCATGCCGGATCTTGCCGGCGCGATCCACCTCAATGATCCGGCCCGGTCCGGACTCGGCGATCATGGTCAGGCCATCGGGCAGCCGTTGAAACGAATGCACCTCCACCGGCTTGCCGGCATTGCCATTCATGGTGGCGGAATCGTAGCTCCAGACCACGCGTTGTTGACGATCGAGTTCGATCACCCGGGTCCAGTTGGTCTGGGTCAGCACATTGCCGTTGGGCAACACCCAGAGATCATGAATGTCCCGGATCGGGATCTCCCACTGCACCTTGCCGGTCGCCACTTCCACCAGGCCGAGGCGCTTCTTCTCATAGTCCCCTGCAAGGACATGCGTGGGGGGACCATCGGCAGCAAGAAGCGCAGCCCGATATCCGGGCGCGCACAACAGGCAGACAACGATGGAAGACAGACCCGCCAACCGAGGAAACATAGATTTCATGTGGATGTCTCGGGAGTATTGGCCCTGCAACACAGTCGAAGCCAGCGACAACTTGAGAGCCCGCAGAAAGCGGGCGCATCTTGACACCGCCCCCAATCCGTTGGGCGGCAACACGAGCCTGGGTAGCTGCGGACGTCTGCGTGCTTCGCCTCGTCTACGGTCCGCCTCGTTACCTCGTCAGCTACCCCTCGCGCCGTAGCTGCCGACGTGAGGAGGCGGATCTCAGTCGGGCGGGGGCAGTGTGAGGATGCGCCACCGCCCGCGAGCGGCCGAAGTCGAGGCTCCCATTCCCGAACGAAACCCCCAGAATCGAGGGATGCACCGCCGCTGGTTCTGGATGTTCCTGTTGCTGGGGTTTGCGACTGGGATTGCCTCCGCCCAATCCACCGGGATCCGCCTTTCATGGACCAACAACCTGCTGACCGTCCGTGATCCAAGCCTGCCCGGGGGCACCCTCGACGTCTTCTATCTGGAAGCCTTCTGCATACCTGGCGGCCACGAACGATCCTGGGGCGAGACTCGAATCCCCCATCAGACCCAGCTCCTCACATCGACCCCCGACGGGTCAGAACTGCGGTTCCGCAGTACCATCGGGTCTGAGATCGAGGTCCTTCATGAGGTGCGAACGGGGCATGGCGATACGTTGATCGAAATGGATTTCCTCTTGGTTCACCGCGGAACCAATTCCTGGAACGTGCAGTGGTTCCAGCCGGCCTGCATGCGGGTAGACCGCTTCACGGGCGCGAGCCAATCGAACTACACGGCACAGAGTTTCATCTTCACCGCGGCGGGCCGGACCCCACTGGACCAGATTCGGCGCACGACCAACGCCCTGTATCGAGGAGGCCAGGTCTACCTGCCGCCGTGGGTTCAGGAACAGGATGCCAACCCGCGCCCGATCGCCATCGACCGGATTGCCAACGGCCTCATCGGCTGCGTTTCAAGCGACGGAAAGTCGATCCTGGCCCTGGCAAGCGATCGCACCTTCGAGCTGTTCGAAGGCGTCTACGTCTGTCTCCACAGCGACCCGTGGATCGGCGGATTGGCCCCCGGTGCAACCCGGCGGATCCGGCAGAAGCTCTACCGCATGCCCAACGACACCGACCGCCTGCTCCGCCAGTACGGACGGGATTTCCCTCGGACCGACGACGGCGGGTTCTAGGTCCGGGGTTTGAAAGGCCCGTCTCGATCTCGATCAGTGCTTCATTTTCCCCATAGATTACATGAAAGTGAGCGGGCGGGTGGTCACGGTAGTAAAGCCGGACCATGATGCCGTAAAACCGACTTATCTCAGGCATGCGCGGGCTGGTGATCATCTCGTCTCGTCTGCCTTCCGGGTCAGCGCAAAATAGATGACGTAGACCCACGACAAAATGCCCGCTAACAACGCCCAAAGAATGGAGCGGTTGCGCTGCCACGAGCAGACTACCGCAATGGCAGAACCAAGGCCGATGCCCGTCTGAGCAACTGTCTGTGTGGTCTGAGTTGTGATTTGAGCGAGTAGGATCATAGAACGCAGTGCCGCTTAACAATAATTAGGCCAAACGCACAGACCGCCGGATTGGCCCAGGAGGAGGAGGTCGGTAACCTTTGGCATCTTTGGAGGCAGCATGCGGGCAACGGTGGATGGAGCACCCGCAGATTGCCGTGAGTCATAACACGGCAGGGGACACCATCAAGGCGGATCTTGACCCTGCCCTGCCCAACTCGCATGCACCTCTGCACCGACCGATCGGTCGGATCCGTCTGATCGGTCTGATCGGTCTGATTCTCCGGCCGACGGCGCCCGCGCGCGGATCAGCCCGCGCGATCGTCGGGACCCGACACCGCCTTCGTTCCTGGCAGGGCCAGATAGACCACGCCGCCCACGGCGCTCCAGACGAGGTTGGCGGTATAGCCCAGCAGGGCGAGGGCGAGGGCTTCGCCGTGTTTGACGCCTGGAAACGCTTCGATGGCCAGTAGCGAGACAAACAGATGTTCGCGCACCCCGAGTCCGCTGGGCGTGACCGGCAGGGCCGCCACACAGACCACCGCCGGCACGACGAACCACAGCACGCGCAGCGGCACTTCCAGTTGCAGGCCCGAGGCCAATGCCAGAAACGTTCCTACGATGCAGAGATTGATCAGCAGGGACCATCCGGCCGCCTCCAGCAGGTATCCGGGCTGACGTCCGAACAACCGGCAGGCCGCCAGGGCGCGCACCAGGCTGTCGCCGCGGGGAAACCGGCGCAGCACCCGGGCCACGGGCGCGCCCGGGGCGAGCAGGTCGGTATAGAAGGCGATCACCACCACGCCGAGGGCGATCACGCCCATGCCGCCCACCAGCAGCGCCACCGCCTGATATCGGCGGTAGCCGAGGAACAGCGGCACTCCCGCGTTGGCTTCCCAGGCGAAGGGAATCATGGCCATCGCAAACAACAGGAGGGCCAGCGTTCCTACCAACCGATCCACCACCACCGTCAGCGCCGCCTCCGCCCGCTTGTCCCGGGTCCAGCGTGCGGCGCACCAGGCTTTGACGACATCGCCTCCGGTGGATCCCAGAAGGAACGCGTTGAAGAAGTGGGCCACGAACGAAACCCGGGTGACTTCGGCGATCGACAGTTCCAATCCCTGAACCTGCAAGGCCCGACGCCACCGCAGTCCGCCGGCCACCACCGGCACGCCACACAGGGCGAGCGCGAGGGAAAGGCTGCCGAGATCGAGACGTCGTGCGGTGCCCCAGAGTTCCACCGGACCCCGGGACCAGGCCAACCGACGCTGGTCCCATTTGGACAGGGCATCCCAGCGTTGGCCGTTCTGGGAAAGGTACAACTGCGCCTCGTTGCAGAAGATGATGTGGAGAATCAACCCCATCAGGATGGAAGCCACCCCGAGACGAACCCAGGCCGCAATCCCCCCGCGGGCGGCGGTCGCACCAGCCGACGCTGAACTCACTCCGGCCCCCAGACCGACTTGACGAACTCAAACCCCTTGCGGACATCGTCGATCGTCACTGCCGGGTTCAATTCCAGCACCTTGATGTGCTCCGGCGTCACGAACGGGGCGAGGGCCTTG
>JBDNHZ010000014.1:0-20442 GCA_041688515.1 Verrucomicrobiota bacterium | reverse complement strand
GTGATCCACCCCTGTCCTCGCCCGATCTATTCCGCTCAGGGGTTTGGCCGCATCAAAACTGCACTCCTCTCTGATAGCGCAAGCTGTCGGACGTGACCCACTGACCGTTGGTCTGGTGCAACCATGCGGTGACGTGCGGGCGTGATGCTCTGGCAAGCCCCATGTAAGCTCTCGAATCCGAACATCGCGACTCTGCGGCATCGGAAAGTAGCGCTGCAAACCAGTCCTGAACTCTCCGGCTGCCTGTGACATCGGATACTCCTCACGATACTGCGGAACTCCAAATCGGCTGACAAGCTGCCCCTCGGGCTCTCGATCCAGGCCTGCTACTCGCTCCGTGAGCGGCTGATGTCTGCAACCACACACTGCAACTGCTGCGAAAGCGAGGACAGTAAGATGGCGCGAGATGCTCATGCTGCCGAACGATTGAGGTCAGCGACCGCGTCAGCGGTTGGCTGGACCGACAGGTTGGGCGGCTTCTCTCCGGTCATGGCGTCTGCTTATGCTGCAACTCCACGCTCCGAGCAGGCAAGCCCAGAACATTGGAAGCCCGTAAACTGCTGCCGCAAGCCGTCGTCCGTCGGATCGCATGAAGCTCCACGCTGCCGGTGCGCTCCAAGCAATCGCACCGACCGCGGCAGCGATGAGCAACCAACCGGCGAGTCGTCGCCAACCGCCAAGTGAAATAATCGCGGTAAACGCTGTAGCAGCTCCGAGCACGGCGCCAACCGTGCCTAGAAAGTGGTAAAGAATGACCGGAAAGCCTCGGTATCTGACACCGAGCACAGCGATCACGAGTGACGCTGCCATCGGCCACATCCACCAGCCAATGAGCGCGCCACCCGCCGTTGCCAGGACCGCCAGAAGTGGTGACCGCCAAAACATTGGCATGGAATTCAGCGGTGACACGCGGTGGCCCAACGTCAGAGGTGAGCGACGAGGATGAGCCGTCCCTCGCGTCCGACAAACACAATAGACGTGAACGGACAATCCCCGTTCGCTCGACCGATTTTGTTAGGCCACGTCGTCGTCATACACAAAACACCCATCCGTCCCAATTGCATGTCTCGGTTACCACTGTCGCACGCGGTAGAAACGGTGTGAGTTAGTCGCCGTAAGGCCCGGCATTGACCGCATACCTCCGTTACCGGCTACCAATGGCAAGGCAGTCCAATGCGGATTGCCAAGAGAATCGGTGCTTTCAGGCTGATAGACTCTCCGGCTTTGTGTAGGAAAACGCATGACAAACGCGCCATTTGTCCATGCTGGCAACACATGCGCCTGAAGTGCTGGCGGAGCATCTCCAACGATTGCCATGCTGTGACGGCTGCCGGTGGCAATCGCAACAACATTGGTTAGTCCCGGAGGAACATTACATTGTCCATCGAAGTTTTCTCCCCACGCGACGGCGGTCCCGTCACGCTTGAGAGCGAGGACGTGAGAAGCGTTTTCGGCGGCAATCGCAATTACATTCGTCAATGACGAGGGAACGTTGGTCTGACCAAACTGGTTGTTTCCCCATGCAACGACGGTTCCATCGCTCTTGAGGGCAAGGCTGAAGAGGCAGCCCGCAGTGACTGCCACGACATTGGATAAGCCCAAAGGGACATCGCTTTGGCCGTAATTGTTTTTACCCCAGCAAGTGACTTTCCCGTCCGCATGCAAGGCAATAAAGTGGTCGCACCCTCCTGCCACGACTGCGACGAGGTTCGAGAGTCCAGAAGGCACTACGGGTCCACCGCCCCAAGAGCGCGCGGTGCCATCTGCCTTCAGCGCGACACAAGACTCCCAGCCCGCAGTAACCGCTACCACGTTGGTCAAATCCGCGGGTGGGTTGCCGATGTCTGTACCCCAAACGCGCACGGTGCCATCAACTCGGAGCGCGATAGCAACATTGTCGCCTGCGGCAATGGAGACCGCGTTGGTCAAATCTGCTGGAGGAGGGTCCATGAAGCCAGTATCCAGTTGCGAGACGGTGCCATCACCGTTCAACGCCAAGGAAAAGCCGTCGCCTCCAGCTATCGCAATCGGATTTGTGGCGCTGGGAGTCGCAAGACCACCCCAGCCGGTGACTTGGTTTGCGGCATGGGTTAAAGTTGCCGCCGCGATTAACACCGCGATGCTGATGAATATTGAGTGTTTTAGTTTCATAGAGTAGCTCGAATGGGAATGTGGTTCGTTGTTGGCCTAACGACCCAAAGCTCAGCGACCGGCGAAGCTGTTCGCTGCAGCGCAAGGGTTGAACGAAGCCGCTGCGCGGGGGGATTCGCCAGAGTGAACGACAGCCTCGTCCCGGAGCACCTGCTCCGGGTGTATGAAACATGCCACGTCACAACGGAAGGAGTCCATCGATCACCTCGGGCTTCGCCTACTCGCCGCGCGCACGGTCCAGTTCGATACCGACTGGATCGTCCATCTCGCGCGGTTCCATCCGCTCTCTCCCGATACCCTCGGGCATCCGGAGATTGGGTTGTGGCTACTCCATCTCAACCACGAGCGCAAGCTCTCGGGTTCCTCCATCAACGCCGACCGCAGCCATTCCCAATGAGCCGGCATTTCTTTTATCCGCAGATCTCGCAGATGGCACAGATGGAAACGGGGGGAGCGTGTGGGCAGGGGCGCTGGAGGCATGTTGGCCACGCTGCGGCGCCGACGACCTGTCCTGCATCGGGCGCCTCGATTCCTCGGGGAGATTTACCCCGCTCGCCGCCGGTGCCCGGCGTGCCCGCATCCGAACAGGCGACCCGCCGACCGTGCGCAACACCCCCATGACATGACCATGGAGTTCTGAGGAATCGAGCCCTTCGGTGGACTGAGGCCCAGTTCGTTTTCCGATAGCCCTGCGACTCCCCCGCGGCTCCGTCCAACCGCGAAATAAATCGGGCGGCTCATCGCCGCCGGTGATCCACCCCTGTCCTCGCCCGATCTATTCCGCTCAGGGGTTTGGCCGCATCAAAACTGCACTCCTCTCTGATAGCGCAAGCTGTCGGACGTGACCCACTGACCGTTGGTCTGGTGCAACCATGCTGCCGAGGGAACGAGGCGGACCCCAGACGAGGCGAAGCACGCTGAAATCCGCCTCCTCACGTCGGCAGCTACCCAGGTTCGTGTCGCCGCCCAACTGATCGAGGGCAGTATGAAGATGCGCCGGGAGGGAGGGAATGAAAACGGCCCCGTCCCACCCAGGGTGGAACGGGGCCTTGAATCCGATCCGCGCTGATTGGGCGCGGGCGCTGGGCTACCGGAGACGATAGAACTTTGCTGCGCCGGTCGCGGGGACTTCCAGCGGGTTGGCGTTCCCGGGGACGTCCGTGAACCCGGTGTTATAGGTGTCCGACTGCTGCAAGGTACCGCCCGTCCAGTTCAGGCGCAGGCCGGCGGCGGTCCGTTCGAACGACAGGTTCGACACCGCGGCGGCGGTGGCGGCGTCGTAGTGGGCCTTCACCTGGGCTGCCGTGAGGCTCTTCTTGTAGATCGCGACCTCGTCGATGCCACCGAGGAAGTTCTCCGCCCAACCGCTGCCGGTGGAACCAATGGCCCAGTCGCCGTCGGGCGAGGCGACGGCTCCCTTGGCGTCGGCCGTGCTGCCGATCTGGGATCCATTGCGGTACAGATGCCAGCTCGAGCCGTCATAGGTGCCGACGAGGTGAACCCATTGGCCGGAGCCCAGGTCCGTGCCGACCGGGGCGCGCGTGCCGTGGAAGCCGGTGTCGTCGATCGAACCGACCACGTATTCGGTGTCATTCTCGATGCGCAGGGAAACCTCGTTGGGCAACAGGAGGGAACCGGCGAGGGTGATCTCAGTCGCGGCCACGTCGAAGGAGGACTGGATGGCCGGGCCATGCGACAGGATGCGCGTCAGGGTGCCCTGGGTGGCGTCGGGCTTGATCCAGGCTTCCAGGGTGATCTGGCCGGCAATGTTCAACGCGGCCGGATTGTTGAGGGAGACGAAGTTGCGGGGACCGACGGTGACGGCGGTGTTGCCGGCAACGAAGCCGGGGCCGACGGGACCGACGGCGTCGTTGATGCCGGCAACGATGCTGCCATCGGCAGCGGTACCCAACGAGCCCATGTTTGCCGCCGGAGCCGGAGCGGGCTCGCTGAAGCGCAGGTAGGTCGCGGGAAGTGTCGCGCGTTCCCGGGTCTGATCGGGCGGGTTGTTGGCGTCGAAGGCCGCGGTATAGACGAGGCTCTCGTAGGAGACCTCGGGGTTGGCGTTGGTGCCAGCCTGGTAGTGGGCGAGGATCTGCTCGGGCTTGAGCAGATAGTTGTTGTAGATGGCCAGTTCATCGACGCCGCCCTCGTACGGGTTGGAGCCGATCCCGGAAGCAAGGTTATAGGCCCCGATGCCGATATCAGAAGGAACGCCGGGGGGTTTTCCCTGGCCTTCTTCGGGCACCGCACGGTTGGCGGCGTAGAGCGCGTTCTCGTTCTTGGATACCTCGACGCCATCGACGTAGGCCGTGAGGATGCCCTGGTACTGGTGGTTGCCATTGCCGCCCGGATCGCCGTTGTCCACCTGGGGTTCCCAGGTCACGACCAGATGCTGCCAGCGGCCGACCGCGTAGTCGGTCTCCGTGAGAACGTCGTAGCCGCTGCCGCCATTGCCGCTGTACATCCGGAAATTCCAGCCGTGTCCTTCGCTCGAAGGGTAGGAGAGGTTCGGATTCCGCTGGAAGATCACCCATCCGGTGCGGCCGGTGCCGCCGACCATGCGGTTGTTGATCGGGCATTGGCCGCCCTGCGTGTCGCGGGTGGGCTTCAGCCAGGTCTCAAAGGTGAAGGGAACACTGGCATCCGGATTGTTCGCCTCGCTGAACGGGACCGAGGCAGAGGCGCTGCCGTTGCGGCTGTGGAAGACCACGGAGCGATCGCCCGGGCTGCCCGCCAGGGCGCTGGGAGCCGAATAGCGGACCTCGGAGGTGACGGTGCCGTTCCCGGCCTTGCGCGTATCACCGACATTGATGAGTCCTTCGGAGTCCGGGGCCATCTCGCCGAGGCGGAGATGAACGCTCGGCGCGTGCGATTGGACCAGGGTGGCGTAGGGGGTGGAACGGTTGGCGTTCGTGCCGTTCTGATAGTGGGCGAGGATCTGGGCCTCGGTCAGTTTCGTCGAATAATAGGCGAACTCATCCACGCCACCGAACCACGGATTGACCGCGCCGAGGTTCGAGGCGTTGCCATTGCCATTGTTGTAATTGCCCAAGGCCAGCCCCGGCTGACCATTGACGGCCTCCGACGGATCATGATCCGCGGTGCAAGGGCCGTAGCCCGGCTTGGTGTCGTTGTTCCAGGTGGCGGTGTTGGCCAGTACGCCGTCGATATACATGCTCAGCGTGGTGCCGACCCCGGCGTTTCCAACCGGGTCATAGACCACCACCATGTGCTGCCACTTGCCCATCGTGAACGGGACCGCGCTCTGCACGTCGAGCGCCGTGCTCGTGTCCACGCCGCTATACATCCGGAAGTTCCATCCCAGTCCGGACTCGGAGCTGGTGTTGTCCGCGCTCGGACGACGCTGGAACATCACCCAACCTTGACGCGGCCCGCCCTGGGTCCAGCGGTTGGCGATTGGAGACATGCCGTTGCCGGATTGATCGGACGACGGGAGGAACCAGGCCTCGACCGTGAACGGTTGATCGGCCGGGCGGTTCAACGCCGCGTTGAAGGGAATCTGGGTCCGGGTCGTGAAGTCGAAGAAGGAGGCGCGACTCGAATCGCCGGCGATGGCTCCCGGGATCGAGCGGACGACCCCGGTGGGAAGATCGTTGGTGGCATTGGCGGCCGCGCCGAGGCTTCCGCTGTTGAGGTTGAGCGTGGTCCGCACCCCGGAGTCGTTGAGCCGATAAAAGGCGTCGGGATTGTCGGCCAGGACCGCGGACGGGTAATCGGCGCGCAGGGCGGCCGCCGCCAGGAACAACGGAAGGACCACTGCGGAGCGCAGATGACGATTTCTGGATGAATGCTTCATGATGAAATGAGCCCCGGGCGCGAAGACACCGCTTGCCGGTAAAACACGCTTCAGGACAGGGTTTTACGCTCTGCTTCTGCCCGATATTGTCAATACAAAGGCCGGTAAACGCCGGTTTTTGCCAGATCTTGACGGGGCTGTGACCTGGCCCGCGTTCGGTCGGGCACTGGCCAGGGTGTTGGGGTCCGAGTCGGACGCCAATCCGGTGGGGAACGGGCCGCGCCCGAAGGGATGGATAACAAACGGCTCGCGTAGAGCCGCGGAGACGCAGAGAACCCAACCGCGGCCTCTCCGCGCCTCCGCGCCTCCGCAGGAGAATCTGTCCCATGACCCTGGAACCCTGTTCGGCCACGTTCGACCGCTTCGGCGAGGCACCTCGGCAGGGCAGGGAGGAGAGAGGTGGGCGAGGACGCCCGCGGTCCCAGGAAGGGGCCTCGCCAATGTCTGGAATCCTCGGGCGGGATGGGTTCCACTTCGCGGTGTCCGCACCCGAGTTCTTCCATCGCCACCGCCATGAACCGTCTTGTGGCCCTCGTTATCGTCTGTCTGCTGTCGGGAATCCCTTCCCGTGCCGCCGATCCCAAGGCCCTTCCGCGCAGCACGCCCGAAGCCCAGGGGGTCGCCTCCCGGGCGATCCTGGACTTCATCGACGCAGCGGATCGCGTGGACGCCCTGCACAGCTTCATGTTGGCCCGGCATGGCCAGGTCATCGCTGAGGGTTGGTGGGCACCCTATGACGCGCCGAGCCCTCACGAGCTGTATTCCTTGAGCAAGAGCTTTACCTCGACCGCGGTCGCCGAAGGCAAACTGAGCGTCGATGATCCCGTCTTGAAGTTCTTCCCGGAAGACGCCCCGGCCGAGCCCGGTTCCAATCTCAAGGCCATGCGGGTCCGCGATCTGTTGAGCATGTCGACCGGACATCAAGACGAGCCCTCCAGCCGGGCCGACACCGTGTCGCCGCGGACCTTCCTGGCACAGCCGGTGCCCCACAAGCCGGGGACACACTTCAAGTACAACACCGCGGCGACCTTCATGCAGTCGGCCATCGTGCAGAAGGTCACGGGTCAGACCGTATTTGATTACCTTCAGCCCCGGCTCTTCGAGCCGCTCGGCATCACGGGTGCTACCTGGGCCACGAATTTTCAGGGGATTTCGCTGGGCGGTTATGGGTTGAAGGTGCGGACCGAAGACATCGCGCGCTTTGGACAGCTCTACTTGCAGAAGGGTCGATGGAAGGGGAAACCATTGATCCCTGCCACCTGGGTTTCGGAAGCCACGGCGAAACAGACTTCGAATGGAAGCAGCCCGACGAGCGATTGGGACCAAGGCTATGGCTATCAGTTCTGGCGGTGTCGTCATGGGGGATATCGCGGGGACGGTGCCTTCGGACAGTACTGCATCGTGTTGCCCGATCAGGATGCGGTGGTGGCCATCACCAGCGGGGTAAGGGACATGCAGGGAGTGATGAATCTCGTCTGGGAGAAGCTTCTCCCGGCGATGCAGGCGAAACGGCTCCCGGCCGATGCGGCGAATCGGAAGAAGCTGGAGGCCCGACTGGCAGCACTGGCGGTCGCCACCCCCGAAGGATCCGCCACCTCTCCGCTCCTGGCGCAGGTGGCAGGTCGGAAGTTCGTCTTTCCCGCCAACGACCAGAAGCTGGAGTCCCTGACGGTGGTTCCCGACGCCTCCGGAGAGGGGCTCACGGTGGCGATCCGAACCGGAGGGGTGGAAAGCCGGATCGCGGCCGGCCATCGAACGTGGAAGAAAGGGCGGGCCGCCTTCGGGCCGTATCCCAGTGAACCGCTCGCCGCCAGCGCTGCCTGGGCCGCGGACGACACGCTGGTCCTAAAAGTTTGCGCCTATGAGACGCCGTTCGCGACCACGGTCCGGTTGCGGTTCGACGGGAACACCGTGGTCCGAGATGCCGAGGTCAACGTGGGCTTTGGCGGAACCAAGCAGCCACGGCTCGTGGGTCAGGGGGAATGAGCGGGGCTCGGTCTGTCACCGTCCCTCCCGGGACCGCGAGCGTCCTTTACGCCGGAGGCGTTTCAGCGATTAGCCCGGGGTAACACCCTGGGGTCAGACGACCGAAAATGAATCCCTACCCCGGAGGGGTTACAGATCTGCAACCCCTCCGGGGTTGATCCTCCATTCCATCGCCCTCCCGGGGTGGCGCTTCGCTGACCCGGGCTAATCGCTGCCATCCCTCCGGGATGAAGGCCTCCCACGGCATATCCTCGCCCGCCCCTCCCGGTGCCTCCCGAGTTGAACTCCGCGTGACCGGCCTGCCCGCAGCGCGTATGTCTCCGCTCCCGTTTCACTTCGGGTTCCCATGGCGCTTCGATTCATTCACACGGCGGACTGGCATCTTGGCCAGTTGTTCCACGGCTTCGATCGCGATGCCGAGCACGCCCATTTCCTCGACTGGCTTCTCCGGCAACTCATCGAACGACGGACGGATGTCCTCGTCGTTGCAGGAGATGTCTTCGACAGCATCAGTCCGCCCGCCCGGGCGCAGCGTCGGTTCTATCAGTTTCTCGCCCAGGCCCGCATCGCCTGTCCCGCGCTCCAGGTGGTCCTCACCGCTGGCAACCACGATTCTGCGTCCCGCCTCGAGGCACCCTCCGACCTCCTCGCCGGCCTCGACATCCACGTCGTCGGGACCGTGCCCCGCCGTGCCGATGGCACCGTGGACACGGCCCGCATGCTGGTTCCATTGCGCAACCCGGCTGGACAAGTCGAGGCCCTCGCGCTCGCCATTCCCTTCCTGCGTCCGGCCGATGTCCCGGCTCCCGCAGATGCCGCGGATCCCTATCTCGATGGCCTTCGCGAGTTCCACCGGAACGTCGTGGCGGAGGCGCAGGCGATCCGGGACGAACGATTCCCCGGTGCGGCCCTCGTGGCCCTGGGACATTGCCACCTGACCGGGGGGGAGGAATCCCGCGAGTCCGAACGACGCCTGGTCATCGGCGGCAGCGAGGCGCTCGGCACCGACGTCTTCCCGCCCGGGCTCGCCTACGTGGCACTCGGACATCTGCATCAACCGCAGGAATTCGACGGCGGCCGCATCCGCTACTGCGGAAGCCCGATCCCGCTCTCCTTCTCCGAACGGCGTTATGGGCATCGGGTGGTCGAGGTCGAAGTCGGCGAGGGACAACTCCGCTCGGTCACCGGTCTGCCCATCCCCAGGCTCGTGACGCTCCAGCGACTCCCGGAATCCGGAGCGCTGCCGCTGCCGGAAGTGCTCGCCCTTCTCGCGCAGTTGCCGGCGGTCACCGTTCCGCCCGCCCTCGATTCCCCTTTTCTCGAAATCCACGTGCTCGATACCGGCCCGGATCCGACTCGTCGCCGACAGATTGACGAAGCCCTGCGGGACAGGGCCGCGCGCCTGACGCGGATCCAGTTGACTCGACCGGAAGCGACGGTCGGGGGGACGGATCCCACCGGGGTGCGCCTGGGTTCGCTGGCGGATCTCCAGTCGCTGGATCCGCTCCTGCTGATGGCGTCGGCACATCGGGAACGGCATGGCACCGAGCCGGCTCCCGAGCTGGAGCGCGCCTTGCGGGAACTGATCGTCAACGAAGCGCGGGAACCGCAGCGGCCATGAAGATCCTTCGCATCCGGCTTCGCAATCTGGCGTCCCTGGCGGGAACGCATTCAGTCGAGTTCACCCGCGAACCGCTCGCGTCGGCCGGGTTGTTCGCCATCAGCGGCCCGACGGGGTCCGGCAAGAGCACGTTGCTCGACGCGCTCTGCCTGGCGCTCTACGAAGACTCGCCGCGCCTCGCCGGCGCGAAGGGCGCACCGCTTCCGGACGCCGGAGAGGTCATCCAACCCGGTGACCCGGCGAACCTCCTTCGTCGCGGCGCCTCCGAGGGGTTTGCCGAGGTTGCCTTCGTCGGGATCGACGGACAGATCTACACCGCCCGATGGAGTGTTCGACGTGCCCGCCAGCGGGTGGAGGGTTCCCTGCAACGTCCCGAGATGGCCCTGTATCGAGGGGACGTGGTCGAGGGCGTCGGCGGGGAGTTGATCCATGGCGGCAGGAAAACCGAGGTGCTGGCGGCGATCCGGGAGAAGGTGGGTCTGAGCTTCGATCAGTTCACGCGGGCGGTGCTTCTGGCCCAGGGCGAGTTCGCGGTTTTTCTCAAGGCAAGCGACGGCGAACGGGCGCTCATCCTGCAGGCGTTGACGGGATCCGAGCGCTTCGAGCGATTGTCGATTGCCGCCTTCGAACGCAAGCGCCTCGAGCAGCAGGCGGTGAAGGACATCGAGGGTCGCCTGGAGGGCCAGGCCCCCATGGCTCCCGATCTGCGCGCGACCGCCGAACAGGTCCGGGATATGGCCGCGCACACGGTTGACGCCGCCCGCCGGGCGGTCGAGCAACGCACGGCGCAGGCCCAGTGGTTCGAACAACATCGCGAATTCGAGCGCACGCTGGCCGAGGTCACCCAGCGCCACCAAACCGCGATTCAATCGCTCGCGCTCGCCGCCCCGCGCCGCGCCGAGTTGAACCGCGCCACCGAGGTCGTCCAGTCGGCCCAACCCCTGTACCGCGCGGAACAGGAGGCGAAGCTTCAGCAGGTTGAAGCCCACCGGAACCGGTTGACCGCCGAGGAACGCGCCGGCACGAGCCGGACGCGGGTGGAACAGGCCGCGCACGCCGTCATCGCGGCCCGCGCACGCCTCGATCAGGCCCGCGCCGGACGGGACGCCGCCGCGCCGCTGCTGGAACAGGCGCGCGTACTCGATGCCCAGTTGATCCCCGCGACGGCGCGCCTCGCGACGGCCCGACAGGAACGGGAGACGGCCGAGGTGCGCCTGTTCGAAGCGACTCGCCGCACCGACGCGTCCGCGGTGGAACTGGCAGCGCTTCGACAACGCGCCGAAAGCCTTGAACTCCAGCGCGCGAAAGATCTTCCCCTCGCCCCGTGTCTTCCGGAGGCAGCGGGTTGGATCGAGCGTCTTGGTTCGGCGCTTCGCGCTCGAAGCCTCCGTGACGCCGCCCACACCCGGGCGACGCGGGCAGGCGAGGCGGTCCAGCGGTGGCT
The DNA here is from genome assembly GCA_041688515.1 of Verrucomicrobiota bacterium. Classification (GTDB taxonomy): domain Bacteria; phylum Verrucomicrobiota; class Verrucomicrobiia; order Limisphaerales; family UBA9464; genus UBA6176. Next base: position 9,420 of record JBDNHZ010000014.1, on the reverse strand, counting down.
CACTGACATCGCTTCGCTCAAGCCGACCCACGCGCTGCTCCTCGAAGCCACGACGACGGCAACGCAGGATCACGCGGCCCGGTTGGAGGCGCTCAAGGCCTTCAATCCCGACGGCCTTTCCCGGGAGCGGCAGTCGTTGGACGCCGCCCTGGTTGTGCTCAGCGAGACGCACCACCAACTCGGTATCGCCCGGGATCTCGGGCGTCAGATTGAGGAAGCAATGGCGAACACCTTCCGGCTCGGGGAATCCATCGCCACCGACACGCTCGCCCTCGCCACGGTCCGCGACCGGCAATTGCCGTCCGCCGAGGTCGCCTGGGTCACCTCCCGCGATCTGCTCGCCAACGCCCAGGCGGCGGTGGAGCACGCGGCGGGCAGCCTTCGCGCCGGATTGCGCGAACAACAGCCGTGCCCGGTCTGCGGCGCGTTGGAACATCCGTATGCGGCCCACGCCCCCACCGCGGACGCGGTGCTCGCGTCGTTGTCGCGGGCGGAAGCCGACCGCCGCGGAGCCCTCGATCTGCTCCGGGCGGAATCCACCCGTCTGGAGACCCGGTTGAAGTCCGCCACCACCGAACTCGGGTTGGCCCGGACCGCCCTCGACGCCCTTCGCCAACGTCGCGATGTCTCCCGCCAACTTGCCTTCAGCCCGCCTATGGTCGCCGCGTGGAGGTCCCTCGCCGAGGACCAGGCCCTGGAGACCGTCAGCCAGCAGATCCAGCAGGAGACCCAACGTCGCGTGCACCTCCAGCAACAGGAGGACCGCTATCGCAAGGCCCTTGCCGAAACGGATGCGGCGCGGGTCCAACTCGAAGGCGCGCGGCTCCGTTCCGAAGTCGAAGGACGAAAGCTCACCGAGCTCGAACGTTCCCTCGCCGCGGCGAATGCGGCGGAGACGGCGGATCGCGCCGCGGCGGCACAGGCACTTCAGGCCGATGCCGACGCCTTCGCCCCATTGTTGCCGGTGCTCGAACGGCTTCCGGTGGACGAACAGGAGCAGGTACGGAATACGCCCGCCGTGGCCCTGCCGCAGCTTCAATCCCGGATCCAGTCTCTGGCGGAAACCGAGAGCCACCTTCAGGGCGTCCGACGGGAAATCGAGTTGAACCGGGTTCGCGCTGAGGCCGAGGGACGCGAGCATCAGGCGGCCCAGACCGGCATCAACCAGACCCGGGCTGCCGAGCAGGAGGCGATTGCCGTCCAGGGCGAGCTTCAGTTGCGTCGTCAGGCCCTGTTGGGGGGGCGATCGGTCGAGGAGGAAAACCGGCGGATCGAAGGCGAGGTCACTTCGGCGGAGACGGCGTCCGCGACGGCGACCGGGATCGAGGCGACCGCGTCGAAGGATCAGGCGGCCGCAGTCGAAACCGTGCGGACGTCCTTCGAGGCGGCGCTTCGGGCGGACGAACGCGTCACCGTCGCAGTCCAGGCCCTCGACGTCTGGTTGGCCGGCTTTTCCGACCGGTCCGGCGTCGTGCTGGATCGCTCCTACCTGGGTGAAGTCCTGTCGCGCGGCGAGGTTTGGTTGGCCGGGGAACAGTCTGCGCTCGCGGAGCTCTCCCGGGCGTCCGATACCCTTCAGGGCGAATGTGCCGCCCGTGCGGCCGCCCGCGCCGAACACCTTCAGCGGCGTCCCACGGAAGAGGCCGAACCGGTGGTCCTCACCGATCTCGAACAACGGCGCGACCAGCTCAAACAGGCCGAGGATCGACGTCTCGAAGCCGAAACCGTGCTGGCCGAGGACAACCGTCGTCGAATCCAGTCGGCGGAGTTGCTGGAACAACTCAACGCGCAACGAACGCAGGCCGGCCCCTGGGAACGATTGGACGAGTTGATCGGCTCTTCCGACGGCGGCCGGTTCCGCGGCATCGCGCAGCGGCACACGCTCGACCTGCTGCTCCTCGACGCCAACGCCCAGTTGGAACTCATCGCCGCGCGCTACCGACTGGAGCGTCTGCCGGCATCCCTCAGCCTGGTGGTCATCGACCGGGATATGGGGGATGAACGGCGCGGGGTCCATTCCCTTTCCGGCGGTGAATCCTTCCTCGTCTCGCTGGCGCTCGCGCTCGGTCTGGCGTCACTCACGTCGAACCGGATCCGCATCGAGTCGCTCTTCATCGATGAAGGCTTCGGCAGCCTGGATCCCGAGACCCTCAACACCGCCATGAGTGCGCTCATGCACCTCGAATCCCAGGGCCGGAAAGTCGGGGTGATCTCCCACGTCACCGAGATGGCCGATGCCATCCCCGTCCAGATCCGGGTGGTCCGCGGACGCGGCGGTGCCTCGCGTCTGGTCGTGCCTGGACAGGAACCGGCGGGGGTCGGATCGGCCGGGGTCGGGCCGGCGGACGGCGAGGCGGATTCCGCAATGACCGGGATTGCCGTGGCCGCCTTGGCGGAACGTCTGTTGGAACGCCTGCGCGCCGCGCGTGCCGCCGGCGAGCCGAGGGTTTCCTCGACCACTTTGCGACGACAGCTCGGATGTGAGTCTCGCGAGTTCAACGCCGCCCGCGTGGCACTGGGCTCCCAGGTGATTTCCGAAGGTCGCAGCCTGAGCCTGGCGGAAGGCTGAGCTCCGCGAGTCCGAAACTCCGGAAGGCGTCTCCGGACTCAGCCCTGCTGCCAGTCTTCAATAGCAAGACCGGGCACTCGGGAGAACTCCGAGGTGTTGTGGGTGACCAAGACGGCACCCATCCGGAGGGCTTGAGCTGCCAGCATCAAATCGTAGGGGCCGATCATCTGAGCATTGGGTCGTAGTCGGGCAAGGTGGGCGCGGACCATTCCATAGATGGCCGCGTCCGCGGTGGTGTAGTCAACGTGAGCTTCGATGGTCGTCCGAAGCCCGGAGATCCGATCGCGCAAGGTCGGCAGATCTGGGCGTTTGGCGGCACCGTACTCAAGTTCTGAGAGGACGACGGACGAGAGCCGGCAGAATCGCAGGTTGGCTTCGAATTGCCTGCGGATGTTGACGTCTTCGCCTCGCAGGAAGCGCGAGGAGACATGGGTGTCTGGCAGGTAGATCACGGTTCACGAAGGTCTAGTCGATCCACCTCGGGGAACTCCGGGCAGGAACCGTAGAGACGACGGAGTGCTCTCAGACGCTTCGCTTCCGCCCGCGGATCCAGAATGAGGAGGCCACGGGCAGTCTTCTCAATCTGGACCGTTTCGGTTGTCAGGCGAAACGCCTAGGGGAGGCGGATGGCCTGGGAGTTCCCTGCCTTGAAGACCTTCGCGGTGACGGTTGCTGGGACCGCGGGCGTCCCCGCCCGCTTGGCGCCTCACCGTTCACGGACCCGGAACATCCGCGCTCCGCCGCCGGCTTCCAGCGTCACCGGGGTGCCTCCGGGTTGGGCGGGGTGCACGCCGACTTCGGTCCAGACATGGAGGTCGGCGGACGATTCGAGCACGAGCGTCGAGCCCGCCCGGCCGTGCAACCGGAGCTGGGGATTGGAACCGATCCTCACCGGAACGGATGCCAGTCGCGGCAAGCCGGAATTGGGCAGGAGAAAATTCGCCAGGACAAAGTCGGCCACACCCCGTCCGGCGATGCGGCCGCCGCGGTTGTCGAAGCTGAAATGGATGCCGCCGTAGATCCGGCTCATGCCCGCTTCCTCGGCGCAGACCCGGAGGCTGGAGAAGGTGCGGAACACGCCGGGAAGCGAGTCGGATCCGGTCGTGAAAGTGACGGCATCCGTGCCGCAGAACGCCGTCAGGATCTGAGCGCCCGCCTTGCTCAGGGTGCTGTGTCCGCTGGGATAAGCCGGAAACGGGGGGGAGCCCAGCCGATGATCCCACGCCGCATCCTTCTCGGTGGCCGGGTTGTTGTCTTCATCGGCACGTTGGATGGCCGTGATCGGCCGCCACAGATTGTAGCGATACTTGGTTTCCCAGCAGACGATGACGGCGTCGGCCTGGGCCAGGCCCAGCAGTGCGAACAGACGGGCGGACTCCGTCAGGGATGCATGACGCTCCCGGGCGATCGTGGCTGCAATCTCGTGCCAGTGCCCGGAGGGCATGGCCGTGTAGCTGAAGTCGGACCAGAACACGGCGGTCTGGTCCTCGTAGGGGGTGCGGACGCTGCTGTTGAGCGCGCCCAGGGTCTTTACCTCGTTGAGCGCGTCAGCGTACTCGGGGCTGTCGAGGCGCGGCGGCGGCGGCGGGAGGAACGGTTCGAGCTCCGGCAGGCAGAAGGGAGTCACATCCCGCCAGTGGGGATCCAGGGGCGGCCGAAAAAAGGGCTGGGTCCGACGCCATTGCCCCGGTTCAGCACTGGGGATGTAGGGGACCTGGGTTCCGGCACCATCGGAGGCCCGCAGGTCCAGCATGGCTTGGGCGATCTGTCTTCCGAGGGTGGCTCCATTGGTGAGCGCCCGATTCCGGGGGAGCGCTGCAAGTTGTGTATCCCGCAGATCATCGGCCCGCGCTGCGAAGGCCGGATACAGCACCTGGACGATGGCATGGCCCGCGGTGGCGACGGCGGCTTCGGTCGAGGTGACGGGGTCGGTCGCGGGCTGGAAACGGTAGGGTTGATGCGTTCGCGTCACCGAGTTGACGGCGTCGAAGATCGCCGTGTGCAGGATGGCGAGGTTGCGGGACGACAACGTCGGGCCGCTGTTGTCGACGCGGATGGCGTCGATCATGAGGCCATTCCATTCCAGGACGGCGTTGGCCGATGCCAGTTCGGCTCCCAGGCAGAAGCCCAGAAGCGGCGCGAGCCATCGGCGAAGCGGAACGTGCATGAGGGTCATGCTCGCGGGCGATCCGGGATTGCTGTCAATGGGCAAGCCGGGGAATGCCCGGAAAGCGGGGTGAGTTGGGAAGGGATGGGGAGCAGGGAGGAGAGAGGCGGGCGAGGACGCCCGCGGTCCCGGGACTCGCCCGGAAACCCACTCGCCGCTTGGCAGTTCGATCCTGCCGGGGCAGCCTTCTGACCATGCAATTTCGTCGGTCTGCTGCCGTCGGCCTGGTTCTTCTGATTCTGGATGGGGGACTTCATGCGGCGCTGCCCGCACGACTGGAAAAGTCGGTGAAAGTGCTGCGCTCGGTGGAAGCCGAGGGCAAGGGCAACGCGGCAGCGACCGCGGCCTTCAAGGAAGTGGCTTCCGCGCCGTTGTCGGTGATCCCGGGGATCCTGGGGGCGATGGACGGAGCCAATGACTACGCCTTGAACTGGCTACGTTCGGCCGTCGAGACGGTGGAGCAACGCGGGCGTGCGGGCGGCAAGAAACTGCCGGTGGCCGAGCTCGAAGCCTTCCTGAAGGACACGCGGCATCATCCGCGTGCGCGACGGCTTGCCTATGAATTGATCCAGCGTTCCGAACCGGAGCGGGCGAAGGCCCTGCGCCCAGGTTTCGTGAATGACCCGGCCAACGAACTGCGTCGGGACGCGGTCGATCTCCGGGTAGTGGCGGCCGGTTCGAAGGTGGAGGGCGACAAGCCCGCTGCGGTGGCCGCCTACCGCGAGGCGCTCGGATACGCCCGTGACGCGGACCAGATTGATGACATCGCCAAGAAACTCGCCGACCTGAAGGAGAAGGTCGATTTGCAGAAGGTGTTCGGCTGGGTGACGAAGTGGAAGATGATCGGGCCCTTCGACAACACCGGGGGCGCGGGTTTCGCCAAGGTGTTTCCGCCGGAGGAAACGATCGATCTCCAGGCGGAGCTCGACGGCAAAACGGCCAAGGTCCGATGGGTCGATTTCGAGTCGAAGGACGACTACGGCCTGATCGATTTCAACAAGCCCTTCACCGATCTCAAGGAGGTCAGTGGTTATGCCTATACCGAGTTCTGGGCGGACGGAGCGCGTCCGGTCCAGCTCCGGCTCGGTTGCAAGAACGGCTGGAAGGTGTGGGTCAACGGCAAGCTCCTCTTCGGGCGCGACGAGTACCATCGCAATATGGAGATCGACCAGTACCGCCTGGCCACCGAACTCAAGCCCGGTCGCAATGTCATCCTCGTGAAGTGCTGCCAGAACGAGCAGAAGGAAGACTGGACCAAGGAATGGGAGTTCCAGCTCCGCCTGACCGACGAACAGGGGACCCCCATCGTCTCCACCAAGTGATCTTTCGCCTCCGCCATCCCGCTGCCTTCCGCCTCTCGCATCCCATGAAGTCCACCTGCCTTTCCGCCGCCGTCCTCCTCGCCCTCGCTGTTGCCCTGCCGGCTTCGGCCGCGGACTGGCCTCAGTTCCGCGGGCCCGCAGGAGACGGCATCGCGCCAGACACCCGGCTCCCGACTTCGCTTGATGCCGGGGCGGTGGCCTGGAGTGTGAACCTTCCGGGCCGCGGGATCTCTTCGCCGGTGATCATCGGCAAGCGGGTCTTCGTGACCGCGTCGAGCGGCGCGCGCCAGGACCGGTTGCACGTGCTGTGCTTCAATCTGGCCGATGGATCGTTGCTCTGGGAACGCCAGTTCTGGGCGACGGGCCGCACCCAGACCCACGAAAAGATCAGTGCCGCCACACCCTCCCCGGCGAGCGATGGCCAGCGCATCTTCGCCATCTTCTCGTCCAACGACTGCGCTGCCCTCGATCTCGACGGCAATCTGCTGTGGTTCCGCGGACTCGGACGCGACTATCCCAACGCCAGCAATTCCCTGGGCATGTCCTCGTCCCTGGTGGTGGCCGACGGCGTGGTGGTGGCCCAGGTCGAGAATGATTCCGAGTCGTTCACCGCCGGCCTCGATGCCGTGACCGGGGTGAATCGCTGGAAAATGGATCGTCCCAAGAAGGCGAACTGGACCTCGCCCGTGCTGGTGAAGGGTGCCGACGGAAAGACGGTCGTGGCGTTGCAGTCGGCGAAGGGCGTGTCGGGGGTGGAACCCGCCACGGGACGGGTGGTGTGGAACTACGATCAGGGTGCTTCCACCGTTCCCTCGACCACCGTGAGTCAGGGTCGGCTCTATGTGCCGTCGCAGGGATTGACCGTGCTGGAGCCGTCCGCAGATGGAACGGCGCCCAAGCAGCTCTGGCGGGCGGCGCAGTTGCGTCCGGGCACGCCGAGTCCGGTCGTCGTGGGCAACCGGGTGTTCACCCTCAACGACGGTGGGATCCTCAGTTGCGCCGACACGACGGACGGCAAGCGGCTCTGGCAGATGCGGCTGAAGGGTCCCTTCAGTTCCACGCCGGTGGTCGCGGGCGGCGTGCTCTATTGCGTCAATGAAAAGGGATTGGTCCAGGTGATCGATCCGTCGCGCGTCACCGATCCGGAGAAGCCCGAGGTGGCTCTCGCCAGCGAACTGGATCTCGGCCAGACGGTGATTGGCACGCCGTCGATCGCGGCCGGTTCCCTCTTCGTGCGGAGCGACGGCAAGCTCTGGCGCATCGGCCGCGACAGCGCGCTCTGAGGGGCGTCTTCGGTTCAGGAAAACGGCAGCGGCACGATCTTCGCCGGCGCGTCGATGCCGCCCGTGCGAAGAAGGAGTTCGGTCCCGATCGCGTTGCATTCGCGTCGGACATAGCCCAGCGCGACCACCCCCATGACCGGTGATCGGATGACACTGGTGACGGAACCGACCTCGCGTTCTCCCTGGAAGAGTTTGTCGCCCCGGCTGGGAAGCGGGGTCAAGTCGTCCGGCAGTCGGAGTCCGCGCAGGGCCTTGCCGACCTGGCCGTAGGTGCGGATGCGGGCAATCGTTTCCTGGCCGATATAGCAGCCCTTCGAGTAGCTGATCGCCCGGGTCTCGATGCCGGTCTCGGGAGCGAGGTGGGTTTCGTCCATGTCGATTCCGAAGCGGGGAATGCCGGCCTCGATGCGGGCGAGTTCGAGGGCGTTCCACCCGGCGAGGTTCCCCCCTTCGGCGCGCACGGCGGAGACCAGTTTGTCGAGAACCATGGGTTGGACGTCGAGGGGGATGAACAGATCGAATCCGGTGCTGCCGGTGCGTGCGTTGCGGGTGAGGTAGAGCTCGCCCAGGGTGGGATCGATCAGGTGGGCGACGCCGAGATTCCGGTCGGGCAACGCGAGACCGAGCGCGAGACGTTCGAGGACGGCCGCCGCCCGCGGACCCTGGACGGTGAGCAGGCCGTAGTAGGGAGCCACGTCGATGCACTGGACGTCGTCGGCCACGATGTAGTGATCGAGGCGTTGCAGGAGCGTGGCAGTGAGGCCGGGTTCCAGGTCCACCAAAAGTTCGTTCGGGAGGGCGTAGATGAAGGCGTCGGCCTGCATGCGCCCCTTGTTGCTGACGAAGGCGGCGTAACAACCCTGGAGGACGGCCAGACCCTGCACATCGTTGGTGACCTGGCCGTGGAGCAATCGCACCCGGTCGGTGCCGGTCAGGCAGAAGCGCCCGCGAAAACCCAGATCAAGGACGGCCGCCGTCGTGCGCAGGGCCGTGTGTTCGACGGCGGCATGCCCGTAGTGGGCCACGGCTTCGCAGCCGTTGAGTTCGGTGAAGGTGGCTCCCAGGGCGGCGTGGACTTCGTGGAGTGGCAGTGTCATGACGTGCTCGATCGCGTGGGCGCAGCTTAACAGCGACGACGCCCTCGGGCGAGCGGCGGAAGGCTTAAAGGCGAGGTGCCGGGAACCCCGGTCGCAAACGGGCAAGAGGTTGACAGCGTGACGCAGTTCCGGCGGGGTTTGGGGTCATGTTGCAGAAGTGTCTTGATGGATCCGTCTTTCGGATCGTCGTTCTGGCCCTGGGGCTGTTGCTGGTGTTCAGTGGTTGCCAGACACGGCTGGCTCCGGCCCCGGCCGATTGGCCGTTGTGGCGGGAGCGCCGGATGCAGGACATCGGCGGACCAGACGGATGGACTTCTCTGGCGGGACTCTTCTGGCTTCAGGACGGGGAACAATGGGTGGGTTCCCGGGGGGATGTGCCCATCCGGTTGCCCATGGGCTCCGCGCCGACCGTGGTGGGGACCTTGAAGCGGGAAGGCGAGAAGGTCTGGTTCACCCCGGTCCCAGGAGTGCGCGTCATGCTGCGCGGGTACGCCGTCACGGCGGAACATGAAATGGTCACCGACGTGGACAATGCCCCGGATATCCTGGAGGTCGGTCGGGTGAAATTCTGGATCCTGCATCGCGGCGATCGTCGCGGAGTGCGGGTGCGGGATCCCGAGGCTCCGGAACGGACGGCTTTCACCGACATCCGCGTGTTTATCTACAACCCAGGCTATCGGGTGAAGGCCCGGTTCGAGCCGTATCAACCGGTGCGAAAGCTCCCGGTGGCGGACATCACCGGTGGCGTGACCGAGGAGACCTGCCCGGGAGCGCTGGTCTTTCAGCTTCAGGATCAGGAGGTCCGGATCGATGTCATCGAGGACACCGACGCCAATGATCTGTTCCTGCTCTTTCGCGATGCGACTTCCGGGAAGGAAACTTACGGCGGCGGGCGGTTCCTACATGTGAACCGACCCGACGCCTCCGGCGAGGTCGATGTCGATTTCAACAAGGCCTACAACCCGCCCTGCGCGTTCACTCC
>JBDNHZ010000107.1:0-9241 GCA_041688515.1 Verrucomicrobiota bacterium | reverse complement strand
TGGTCGTCTCCCGTTCCAACCGAACCCAGCCGTATTGAGTTCCCGCTACCAGCGGATGCGAGCGTGCAAACCCGATCAGGATCGAGGTTTTGTTGGGGAAGAAATCCAGATCTGAACGCACGAAGACTCTGCTACCTGGAAAACGAACCTCCCATGTGTAGAACAATACGGGCATACCCCAGGTAGATCCCGTTGAGGCATTGGTGTACGTCATATCCCCGGAACCGATTACGCCACCCTCAGAGAAATCGAATCTATCCGCAGACGGAACGAGAAAACGACCGAAATCGCGGGTCAGATTCAAACTAGAGCTTACTTTATACACTGCGTAGTCCTCGTAAAACTCGGGTCTAACAGTCAGTGTATAGGTTACCTCCAGATCAACATCCTCGATTCCCGTAATGGCCGTCGTCGAAGATTCTGTAAACAACTGGGCCGCCAAGGACTCGCACAGCCAAGTCAGAATTGCGGCGATAAACCATCCGATTCGAAATCTCATACTCATAAGAAGAAATCAGTTGGCAACGGCCTGCGGAATTAGAAGGAAAGCGCGGGCGGAGCCGGCCTTTGTACCATTACCCAAGAGTACTTCCTTGTCACTTGCGTCCACAATCTCTTGCAGGGTCCAAGATGAAGTAAACCCAAAGACGAGAAACTTGTCATCCAACGCCGAACCCGCAGTCCAGCCATTCACCCAGCGCCACGCTTTGCGGTTTGCGCCCGATGCGGTACCCACCCATCCGTATAGTGCCCTCCCACTTCCGATGGCATTAACCTGGCCTGTGTCAAACCCGCTCAAAGGCACCCAGGCATTGTTGTTCGGCTGAGGCAAATCATTGGTTCTGGACCACCAGATGACTGGTTGAGACAGCCATGCATTATCCTGCTGGCGCCCCGCCCACCCGACGGCGACCCCGCTCATAACACCGCTGCGCTCTGAGACTGCAAGCGCGATGGAAGGAACGTCTGACGGAATTGCTAAGGGTGGGCTCTGAGCCGGTGGATTCAATAAATCCCCAGCCAGGACCGTTGTGCCATCCGAACGACTGCGGAACGCCCGTGGGATGTACTGACCCACGCTGTTGGCCAGATTGCGGCGTCCAACGAACTCCCCCGCGTTGTTCACCGCAAGGGCTTCCCCTATCCGACCACCGTCCAGCGCCGGCTCGGAGAAGAGCGCCGTCATCCCGCTCCATTTCCACATCACACCCATTTGCTCCTGCACCGCCGGGCTCGACTGCAACCGCGTGGCGTATCCCCCGAGGTAAGTGCCGTTGGGGCTGATGCAGAGAGCCCGATTCTTGTCGGCCAACCACTCCCCACCGGTCGGAACCGGGAGGTAGCTCCAACTCGCATTGTATCCGGGCACGGCGCCCAGCCACATCCTTGCAGCCCGATCGAATCCCGATGGAAGGGTGAGATAACCGGAGAGGGTGTGCTGCTCCAGATCGTTGATTCCCGTGGCGACGGGAGCGTGGGGTGGCGCGAACGAGCCTTCGAAAACAAATGAAGGCACACCGAAAGTCCCACTCCATTGGGCCCCCACGTAGCCTTCACTGGTAATCGTGTATCCGTTGGGCCCGTTTGGTCCCGTTCGCCGAGTCCAGATATCGGCCGCCACGACAGGTGCCGGTGTGCTTCCGGAAAGATGCCCACTGACCGCCTTCGCGCGGGTCACGCCGTTGAAGGGTTCAGCGTCGTGAGTAATCTCGTGAAGAGTCCAAGGTGGCCCGTCGTACAGGTACACGGAGGCCTTGGTCCGACTGCCACTGACCGCGTAGTTGGCACCTCCCTGGAGGGTGACCCAGACATGCTCCCGCTCAATCACCTGGTCGGTGATCGGGACGACCCGCACCTCTACCGTGCTGACGCTCGCCGGAAAGGTCACAGTCCCGCTGCTTCCACTGGCCGTGATCGAACCAACCCCTGAGACGATCAATGTGAAGTCCGATCCAAGCGTGGCTGGTCGAAGGTTGGAGTTCTCAGCTAAAGAGAAGGCAACGGTCAGGCTACTGGCCAAGGATCCTGTGCGCTGGAACCGAATTCGCCCCTCCTGAACACCCCCCTCCCGTCGATCCACGGCCACCGGGATCAATGGCACTACTGAGACCACCGTTCCAATGGGGATTGTGCCAGTAGCATAGGCAACCTTGTACTCCGAGAATTGTCCTGCGGGACCATTCGCAGCCAACGGATCATGAAAGGTGGTGACATTCAGTTCCCCGTGAAGGCCGGCCCCCAAGGAAATTTGAAAGGCGGCAGCACCCAAAGCATCACAGACCAAGTCCCCATTCCACGTGACCAAGCCGGTCACCTTGAGCCAGACCCGCTTGTCGGCCCCGAACTCGGTAGCCACCGGTGGGGTGTGTTGCAGCACAATGCCGACCGGCAAAGTGACCGTGGACGGGCCGATGGTCGGATCTGCCATCGAAACTTCCCACGCCCCGACAAGCGATTGGTCTGTGAAGACGACGTCGGTAGCGATCCCCGCTGAGTTCTTCCATGAGTAGGTTCGATTCAGCGGGGTCGTGACGGGGTGCACCCGGGCAATTCGGCCGAAGTTGTAATAGTCCTGCCCGAGATCCATATCGCCAAGGAGTGGACGCTCCGCTTGCACCGATGCGGGGGCTGTCTCGGTCACACTGGAGTACGTTCCAGGAGTCGGAATCGGTTGTTTTGCCCCAAGCCATCCAAAGTCCTGGGCGAATTCGGAGGCGAAGTTCTGCCCCACTACCAGGTTGACACCAGGATAGTATTGCGTCGGGTACCATTCGCAGGAAGCTGCGGTCAGGATGGGTGCCTTGAGCAGAAGTCGATATTTGGGATTGCTGACGATGGCCCCCGTCGTGTCAAAGCGGGCTGCTGGGATGGTGGTGATTTGGTTGTCGGAGACCGTCAGATTGTTGACCGATCCCATTCGGACCACCGTAAACAGATCATTGGTCTCGCCACGCCCGATGATCAGATCAGGATTTGTGTACGCTTTGGATCCATTTGCCCAGGATTCCCAGCAGAACATGCGGAATGTGGGATACGCCACCCTTGGCCCAAATCGAATGGAATTCCCGGAGAGATTGTACCCATCGTTCCAGCCGAAGGTGGTGGCATTGAGGTTGGCCCACCACCAGACGTTCAAACCCAGCGAGTTGGTGATATCTACATACATCGCCTTCCCCGTGTCCGCGTTGTAGCCGAGGCTGTGGTTCAGAACGATGCTGTCGGTAAAAGTGGTTCGTCCGGACTCTTCCCCGGCGTAGGGAACACCCGCACTCCCCATGGCGATGTGGGCACGCCCGTCGGAGTCGGATCGGTACTGGACATTGCGCACCACGATGAAGCGCCGGGTTGGGTCGTTCCTTGCCCAGGCTGGTGTGTATGTGGACGTCGCCTTGGCGTGGGCCATCAACTCAGTCGTATATCCACCGTACGATCCATTAAATCCTTGAATCTCGCAGTCAGAGACTTCCCAAGGACGCCGAAAGCCAGGTGGAGGTGACTGACCGACATCGTGTCCTCCAACGACAACGGGGAAGGTTTCAACCCCAGCGCCGCCTCCGATGTGACTCCATGGAACATACCCCAGGGCGCCGAAATTACGCACAATAAGCCTTCTCGCTGCTCCGGTTCTTGCCGCAAGGTTGAGGGGCGAGTTCTTGTAGCCCTGCCCAAACGCAGGCGCCTTCACCTGATCCATCTTCCACGCCCACCCGCCGTCAAGGAGCAGGTTCTCAATCACAATCCGATCCGCGGTAATGGGCGCCGCGGTACCCGCAGGGACGGTACGATTGAGAGCGATGATATAGTCGGGGTTCTTGAATGCAGAGTTTTCGTACGGACTTCGGTTGACCAAGCGAACCGCGTCCGGGGTTGCCCCTTGCCCTTCAATGGTGATTCGGAGTTGCGCGAGGAGGCCGTTGCTGATGCTCTCCGGGATCGCCAGATTGGTGGTGATCAAGTAATCCGTCACCGATGGCAGGAGCTTGAAGACGAAGGCGTTCTCGTCTGGGTTGCTGAGGAAGGTATTGGTGAATGTATGATAATTCAGAGCCATCGGTGAGCTAGAATCAATCCCGCTTCCCGTACCATCCGGCGAGCACCAGCGCACCACCGTCGCCGCCACGCCTTTTTCCGGGATGACCTCAAGCACCCCAATCAAGACGCATATCCACACTAACCGCCGGATGGAGCGGGCGAGAGCGGGCGAGAGCGGGCGAGAGCGGGCGAGAGCGGGCGAGAGCGGGCGAGAGCGGGCGAGAGCGGGCGAGAGCGGGCCGATCGGGTTAGAGGCGGGCGGGATCATGGCGGATAACCCCTAGGAGCCACAGACCCTATTTGAAGTCAATCGCCGACTTTATGATTTGTGTCTGAAAGATGCACCGCCCTTCGGTCGCCCTTGATCGCCGAGTTTCGCCGAGCAATGGAATCCAACGCTGGTGTCGACCCACCCAGTCACAGCAGCTCACGAACCCATCTCTTGCCACGCTCCGTCACCCCGTACCGGCGGGCCGCCGGCACCCCCGTCCTACATCGTTCCTCACCGATGCCGCGCGCGGAAGCTGGTCGGGGTTTCCCCCGTCGCCGAGCGGAAGGCGCGGGTGAAGGCGCTGTGATCGTAGAAGCCGCTGGCGAGGGCAACATCGGCCACCGCCTGGTCCGTCTCGGCCAGCATCTGGGACGCGGCCGCCAGCCGGGTCTGGGTGATAAGCTGGCTGGGGGTGATGCGGAAGATGCGCTTGATCAGCCGGGCGAAGCGCACCGGACTGAGCCCCGCGCGCGCGGCCAATCCGGCCGGGGACACCGGCTCGGAATACTCCGCTTCGAGAAACTCCAACGTGGCCGCCAATGAACCCGGGATGACCTCACTGTCGCCCGGTGCGCGCAGGTCCCGCGAGATGCCGATCAGACCGAGGATCTTCCCGCCGGCATCCCGCCAGGGAAGCTTCGTCGTCAGGCACCAACCCGGACGCCGTCGTGGGTACCAGTGCAACTCGAGCCGATCCCGGATCGCGTGTCCGGTGCGGACGATATCGGCGTCCTGCGCGGCATAGCGGGCTGCCAATGCCGAGGGGAAGAACTCACTGACGTTCCGGCCAAGCAGTTCTGCTGGCTCCCGCAACCCCACGCGCTCGGCGAGGGAACGGTTCACCGCCACGTAACGGCCGGTCAGGTCCTTCACAAAGAAGGCGGTGTCCGGCACGTGATCGAACAACGCCGCCAGGCCCGCCGCCTCCGGCGAGAGCGCCGGCAACGGCGGTGACGACGAAAGCTTTCCGGTTGTGCCCCCTTTTTGCCGACACCACCGGACTCTGTGCCAAGACAGCAGGCCATGCCATGGCAGAATCTTGGTCATGATGTGGAACGTCCGAAGTCACCTTGGCCGCCGCCCTTCCACCGTGAGCATCCACGAATCCACGGACCCACGCGGGCTCAACCGATCGGGGACGTGGATTCGTGGATGCCAACCCCTTTCCCAAGCTGCGCTCAGCAGGCGTTTCGTCATAGCCACCCGAGGGCAGGCGGCCTCCATCCGGGACTGACTCGGGACGCACCCGGACGCCCACATTCCACCTCCTCCTTGCCCTCTGGTTCGGAACGCTCTCCGCCCTCGCGCAGGGTTCCAAGGCCGACTACGACCGCGCCAACAGCCTCGCCCAACGCACCGAGAACACCGTCTTCCGCTCCCGCATCCGACCGGAGTGGATGCCCGGCCTGTCCTTGCGCCTTCGCGTGAGACCGTCCCCAGCGCCGCACCGGCATGCATCCATCCGGGGAAGGCGCAGGCGAGGACGCACGCGGTCCCGGGAGTGCGCGGGTGCTCACCGAATCACCTCAGACCTTGCCTGGTCCGCGCTTCATGCGACGGGTCTGGGTGCGCTTCGCGCCGAAGGCACGGGCGAGATACTTCCGGACCTCGCCCTGACGCAGCGTTGGGCTGCAAGAGAAGACATCGACGGCAGCGTATCCATGCTCCGGCCAGGTGTGGATGGTGAGATGCGATTCGGCGATCACCACCACACCGCTCACCCCCCAGGGACTGAAGGCGTGACACACCGCCTTCACAATCGTCCCGTTCGCACGACGGGCGGCTTCGAGCATGGCTTCGCGCACTCCGCGCACCCGCTTCAACCGTTCCGGGTCGCACCCGCTCAACTCGATCAGGCTGTGATGTCCAAGAGTCTTCACGCGTTGCTCCCCGAGAGTTCCTTTGCCACCGCACGCC
Organism: Verrucomicrobiota bacterium; assembly: GCA_041688515.1. GTDB lineage: Bacteria > Verrucomicrobiota > Verrucomicrobiia > Limisphaerales > UBA9464 > UBA6176. The sequence goes on along the minus strand of JBDNHZ010000107.1, from coordinate 3,021 downwards.
CCGCTTCGGTTCCCCGGACATAGGCCTCCTCGAACAGGCTCATCCCCGAGAGATCCGAATGGGCAAAATGAATCCCGCCCAGCGGCCGCGCCCAACGCTCGCGCCGTCCGTCCCAGAGGAATCCCGGCACCGGACAGATCATCCCATGTCCCCAGATGCGGATGTCCAGACGTCGGGTGAGCTGAGCCAGACCGGGATGTGCCCGCGACAGATCGGCCAGGACCCGGTCCCGCGCCTGTTCCCAGGTCCATTCCAACGCCTCGCGACGCGCCTCTCCGGGCGGAGCGTGGTCGAGCGGCAGGTAATAGGTGAGCACGGCTTCGCGCATCACGGGTTCCAACAATTGATGGTTCGCCAGCACGTAGCCCAGTCCGCGGCCCTCATAGAGGACATTGTCCCAGGCCGGACCGATTCCCGCCGCGCGAGGCATCCGGCTCAGCGACAGGTTGGCGACGAGCCAGGGCGGATAGACCGCGCCCATTCCCCGGTCGCCCGCGGCGGCACCCAGCATCCGGGCCGCAAGGAACTGGGGCACCGCCAGGATCACTTGGCGCGCCTCCCATCCCAGGGCTTCCCCGGTGGCGGCGTCGATGGCATCCACCTGAACCCACCCCCCCATCTCCCGAACCGAATGCACCAGGCAACCGGTGCGCACGCGCGCCGGGGCGCGCTAGCGGAGACGTTCCATCAACCAGCCATTCCCGGCCGGCCAGGTGACCACGGCGCTGGCCGGTGCATTGGCCGCCTCCCCGCTGCGCGCGGCAAAATAGTGGAGACCGGCCCAGGCACTCACGCCGTGGGTCCCCAACCCGAAATCATCGCGGCAACAGTAGTCGAGGTACCAACGCAACGGCGGGGCTCGAAACCCCTCCCGATCCAGCCAGGTCGCGAAGGTCTCCTGGTCGAGCGCACGCCAGGTCGGGTCGGTCGAACTCCGATCAACCGGGATGGTGAACAACGGACGTCCATCCGCTCCGGTGCGCTCCCGCAACTCCTGCATGCGAGCCAGGAAACGATCGGTCTCTGCCGAATCCGCCGCGCTGACGCCGAGATGCGGGATCAATCCCTCCTGCCAGCGTCCGTGGAGGAACAGCCGTTCGTTCGGATCATGGCAAAGATACTCCTCGCGGTAGATCGGGCGACCCGTGGCATCGCGACCGGTGATGACTCCCAGTTCCTCGAACAACGCCAGGATCTCCGGTGCGTCCCGTCCGGGAAGCGGGACATAGTGCGCTCCCCACGGATGGGGAATCCTGCCGGACTGCCCCCAACTGGAATTCCCGCCCAACTCCCCTTCCAACTCCACCAGGACGGTCTCCCCGATCGAAGCCCGGCCGAGCTCCCGCGCCGCCGCCAACCCGGCAATGCCGCCTCCGACGATCATCACCTCCACGCGCTTGCGTCGGCCTGGCACCGGCAGCGTTCCCTCCCGCAGGCGGTGCCCGACCGCGCGATTGGGCCCGACGATGGCACCTTCCATGACGGATTCCCGGGTACAACCGGCCAGCGCCGCTGCACCGGTGAGGGCCGCGCCGACGACGAACGTCCGTCGGGGGATGCGTGTGGGCTGTGGATCCATCACGGCCGGGTTCAATGGGCGAGCACCTTGGCCCAGTCCTCTTCGAAGTAGCGGACCAGCGCCTGGTTGTTGAGACGGTTGATCTCCACCGGGACGCGATCCATGTCGGGCGGAAACTCGTAGAGCCCGCGGAGCGTGGACAGCGCCAGGTAGCGCAAGCCTTCCGGCAAACGCTCGGCCTCGGGTAAGGGTTCGATCGAAGCGAGAATGAAGCCCCACTCGCCGAAACTCGGGACATAGACGTGATACGGCCGGGTCTTGAATCCGGTTCCGCGCAAGGTCTCGTCGATGCACCAGAAGGCGCGCCGGGCGATCAGCGGAGACGTGCATTGGATGACCACGGCCCCGCCGGGTGCCACCACCGGACGCAACCGTTGGTAAAAGGCCGTGGTGTAGAGTTTCCCCAGGCTGAAGTTCGAAGGATCCGGAAAATCCACGACGACGAAATCAAACGTTTGCCGCGCTTCCGCGAGCCAGGTGAAGGCATCGGCGTTCACCACCTTCACCCGGGGCGAGACCAACGCACCGGCATTCAGGTTGGTAAGCAGCGGATGCCGGGTGAACAGATCGGTCATGGCCGGGTCGAGATCGACCAACAGCACCTCTTCCACTCCCGGGTGTTTCAGAACCTCCCGCACCGCCAGACCGTCGCCCCCGCCCAGGACCAACACCCGTCGCGCCCCCGGCAATCGTGAGAGCCCGGGATGCACCAGCGATTCGTGGTAGCGGTATTCATCGCGCGAGCTGAACTGGAGATTGCCATTCAGATGCAACCGCAGATCGCCCGCGCCCCGGGTCAGGACCAGACGCTGATACGGCGATGAAAAGGCGTGGATGATCGGGTCCGGATAGGTGTTGCGCTCGGACCAGGAGGTGAAGCGGTCCGACAGGAAAAATCCCGTTCCCAGCAACCCCAGCAGGGCCACTCCACCCACGGTAGTCCCGGTGGCCCAGGGTCCGGTCAGGCGCAGCACCCGGGCGCTGAGAAGACCCACGACGACGTTCAGCATGCCGAAGAGAAACGAGGAACGGACCAACCCGAGGTGCGGCACCAGCACCAGAGGAAAGAGCAGCGACGCCAGCAGCGCCCCGATGTAATCAAAGGTGAACACCCGGGCGACCAGGTCCTTGAACTCGAGTCGATCCTTCAGGATCCGCAGCAGCAGCGGGATCTCCAGTCCCACCAAGGCTCCGACCACGAAGATCAAGCCGTAGAGCACCGGACGAAAGGCGTTCACCTGGGTGAACAGGACGAAGAGTGCGGCCGCAGAACTGCCGCCAATGGCACCGATGAGCAACTGAACCTGGACGAACAACCGGGCCTCTCCCCGGACGACGAATCCCGACAACCACGAGCCCACGCCCATGGCGAACAGGTAAACCCCGATGATGGTGGAGAACTGGGTGACGGAATCGCCCAGCAGATAACTGGCAAGGGTACC
>JBDNHZ010000106.1:0-16827 GCA_041688515.1 Verrucomicrobiota bacterium | reverse complement strand
GCCCGATCTGTTCCGGCGGATCATCGCCTACTCGGGAACGTTCGTGGATCAGCAGGACGACGACGCGCCGGAAGAAGCCAGCTACCCCTACGGCGCGTGGGAGTATCACAGCAGCATGAGGCTGATCGAAAACAGCCCGACGAAGCCCCTGCGGATCTTCACTCACGTCTCGGAAAACGACCTTCGCGCCAAAGACCCGGAGAGCACGCAGCACAATTGGGTCATGGCTGGCAAACGGACCGATGCGGCACTGAAGGCGAAAGGCTACCACCAACGCTTCGTGTTCAGCCAGGCAACCGGTCACTGCGATGGCAAGGTCTTCCAGAAGACCTTGGCCGACACCCTGGTCTGGGTCTGGCGCGGCTATCACGCCGAGTGAGTCGACTGCAAGGCCGCCTGCCCTCAGGCGGTGCCCATGTGGACGGCCGCTGAGGACAATCGACAATCGGGCCTGCCGCGGTCAGCGCTTCACGAGACGGTAGAAACGCGCCCCACCGGCGAGAGGTACACGCAGCACATTTTGACCTCCCACCGACTTCACCGGTTCCTCGACATCGGTCCACGGACCCACGGCAGAAGTGGCTTCGACCGGGACAAAACCCGCCGCCGCCAACGGCCAGACGATCCGCAGCTCCTGATTCTCAAGCGCAAACCCGAGGGCCGGGTCGCGGATCGCCTGCAAAAGTCCGCTCAACTGCAACTGGAAGCTCAGGTCTGAACTCGCGGCGTCGCTCTGATGAACCTCCACCGCCAGCACATTGCGACCCGCCAGGAACCGGGTCGGGTCGATATCCGTCTCGAAGATCGTCGATTCATCGGTTCCTCCGACCGTGGCTGAGGCCAGGGTGCTGACGCCGATGGTGCCGGTGGGCATGTTGCTGCGGAACACTTCCCGTCCGTTGAGATACACCACGGCCCCATCGTCACGAATGACCCCCAGCGTGGCCGAGAGGAAGGCTTTGGGATCGTCCACGACGAAGGCATGCCGGAACCAGGTCGTGATGTACTTGGAACTGGCATTGGGACCGGAACCGACCGTGGTGACGACGTCGTCATCGCCGTATCCCAACTGCGCCGCCCCTTCGCTCCAGGCCGAATCGTTGAACGACGCCGAGGTCCACCCGCCCGCGGGAAGCGTCCCCTGGTCGTAGTACCGCCACGAAGCTCCCAGCGGAACCAGGCTGACGCTCTGGAGATCGCCCGGGGCGGCCGCTTCGAAGTTAGCCCCGCTCAGGTTGGCCTGGACGTTGAGCGGATTGCTGAATCCCTGTCGCGTAAACAGCAGGTCATCTGCCAGTGCCCGCACGGTGTAACTGCCGCGGGTGAGCCCCGCGAGAACGTACGTGCCATCGCTGTCGGTGAAGGTCTGCTTGGTGTTGGAAGTGAAGATCCGCACGCCCTCGACCGGTTGCCCCTCCCTCAGGACCTGTCCGCTCACCCGCACCGTCGTCGGGCTTCCCACCCGCACCAGGAACGAATCGGATGCCATTCCCCCGCGCAGGTCCGAAACGACGCAGCGGACCACGTACTCGCCCTGGGTCGAAAACGCCTTTGAGGCGGTGGGCCCATTGGTCCCGAAGGATCCATCCCCGAAGTCCCAGGCATAGGCCAGCACTCCGTCATCCGCATCCGAGGCGGTGGCGGTGAAGCGGACCGTGCTGTTGAGCGCTGCCGACGAAGCGGATCCGCTCATGCTGAGCTGTGGGGGCTGATTGTTGGTGGGATTGCCGAGTCGGACCGCCACATCGAACCAGACCGGGTCGGTACCGCCCTTGGCCAGCGGGGTGACATGCACCCCGGCCACCCGATCGCTGAAGGTCCGGCCAAGGACCAGCGGAGCGTCGTTCTTGCCGTCCGCCGAACCGGGAGTGGTGTCGAGGAGGATCGACGTGGTGTTACCGGTCTGTCCCCACCGGATTCCGATGCCATTCACCACCCAGGTGTTGGCAGGCCACTTCTGTCGCACTTCCAGCCAATAGTTGGTCCTCGAATTCCTCCGCACCGTCAGCGCCCGGACGGAAGTCACATCGTTGGTGCTGTCCATGGCATGCAGCCGATACGTTCCATTGGTCAGCACATTCCGCACATAGGTGGTGGGCAACCAATCGAGGTAGTTCTTGTAGCGGGTGTTGAAATGGCGACGTCCCGCCGAGGCGTTCCCCATGGTGTCGAAACTGTCGCCGTACTCCACGTTGCTGCCATTCCCGATGATGGATTCACCGCCCGTGGCCCAGAAATTCGCGTGAAACAGCCCGTAATTGTGCCCCAGTTCATGGGCGATCACCCCTCCGGCGGTGTCGAAGGACGCACGGATCCACGACCCCGGTGAACCCACGTAGCCCAGTCCCGCCCAGGCAAATCCCGGGACCGAACCGAAGCAGGTGAGATCGAAGGAGTAGCTCGGCAGATTGAACCCGGCGGCGGTCGCAGCCGCCCGTGCGGCAGTCCGGACCTCGACTGCATCCCGCGACCCGTAATAGGCGGCCGTGTTCGGGAGGCGCAGCGTCGGGGTGAGGACCGAACCGTTCGGTCCGAGGGGAGCGAACCCCGTCCGGTGGTAGGATTGCTCCCGATAGAACGTATTAAGATTGGTCAGCAGGTTCGTCCCCGTCGCATCCGAGAACGGAGCCCCCGCCAGATCCGAAAAATCCACCCGGATGAAGATCAACCGCTTCGTCCCCTCCGTATAGGCCCGGCGCGTCCGCGGGGCTCCGTTGGCATCCACCGACTCCGCATCCAAGCCCAGCAGGGTCATTCGTGCGCTCTGTTCTTCCAGATGCGCCGTGCCACAGGTCCACACCATTTCATCCCCGGCTACACCCACGGCGACCGTCGATTCTTCCACCGTCGAAAGTCGGGCTCCGTCCACGCTGCACACCGGATCCGCCTGGACCTGCCGGAGGGTAAGCACCTCGACCTGTTCGAGTCGGCGGATCGGGCTTTCTGCCAACGCCATCTGCTCATCGACCGCGATCCCGTGGAGTGGGACCCCGAACTGGGTGGGTTGAAACAGGCGCTGTCCGTAGGTGCTGGCCACGAATCGCCGGCCGTCCATGGCCACCTTGCGCATCAGCGACGGGCCCGACGCCTCCTCACCCAGAGCGGCAACCGCCGCGAGAACCTCGTAATCCCCCCTCCCCTGGACCGGCGTTTCGAGTACGGATGCGATCGGCTCCGGCAGGGCGGCCCGAACCGAGAGCGGCACTGCCAACTCAATGGCCCGCTTCGGATCCGACGGAATCAGATCTTTCAACTCCTCCCGGCGTCGCCGTGCCAATGCCAAGCCCTCGGCCTCCAGTGCCGCCCGGGTGCCTTCGGACGAGTTCTCGAATCGTCCGACCCAATCGTGGAATGCGGCAAAGGCGGCTTCCTCCGGCCGGGTGCGCCAATGAACATCCGCGGGCGGCAGCAGACGGGTCATGGATCGGTCCGCCGCGATCCCGGGCAATCGCGAGGGTCCGACCACGGGCTCAACCTCGCTCGACGGACCGGGAGGGGCCGACTCGCGAAGGAATGCTTCGGGCAGGAGGCCGGAGAGGGACGCCCCCGATTGCACCGGACCGCGCCCAGCGAGCCAGCCTCCCAACACAGCGACACCGACCACGGCAACGAATCTGAAGACGGGCTTCATGCGGATGGCAAATCGTTGGCAGGTCCTGTGCCACCTGTCGCCCTCCTTTTGCCCCGCCGTTTGGAGTCGTCAGGCTCCCATACCGTCTTCAAAGCTCCCGCCCGCCGCCGGCCAACAGCAATGATCGCGGACGAAGGCGATGCCGTTGGCGCTGGTGACATCGAGATCGCGATGGGCGGATTCGGCCTCGACGACCAGAGGCGCAGTCAAGCTGCCGTTGAGCTTGCAGTAACGATCGCGGTAACCCACGTGCAAGAGCAGTTCGACGTAGCGCTGCATGTTCAGGTCCCCCGACGGCAGGTCCGTGAACTGCATGCCGCGCCGGGGCCAGTTCGGTTCCATCGCGCGCAGCGGGAAGCCGGGGCGAAGGGTGAAATTCTTCACATGGGCGGCGTAGATGTACTTGCCGACCTTGAGGAAACGCGACTCCCAACACTCGCCTTCCCAGCAATGGGAGGGATCGGCATTGACCGCCAGACAGGGATCGTTGTCGCAGATCTGGACCAGCATCAGGAAATCGTCGGCGCACATGGCACCGGTGCCGGGATGGATCTCGTGGCACAGTTTGATGCCGAGTTCGTTGGCCTTCTTGCGAAGCTTGGCGGTCTTCTTGACGAACCGTTCCTGGCCTTCCTTGAGCAGATCAAAACCCGATCCCGCCCAGAATCCCCAGGGGTAGCCCGAGGCCAGCTCCCATCCAAAGGCCACGCCCCAGAACATCGGCAGGCTCTTCACCCCGAGTTCGGCGGACAGATCCATGAGCTTGAGCAGATAGGTCTCATGCCACTTCTCGATCTTCTCCGGGGGTTGCGAGGCCACGTCCGGCGCAATGAACGGGTTGCCGGACTTGGTCCCGGTCCAGGCCGAGGTGTGCACCCAGAACGGGCAATGCGCGGAGATCCCGTCCAGATGCATGCCCCGCGACTCAAAGGCGGCCTTGATCTCCTTCACCTTTTTGAAGCCGCCCTTGCCGTCCGCCAGCATGTAGTTGCTCGGCTGGGCACCGGAAGCCCCGGAGGCTTTGGCATAGTCGAGGAACTGGTCGAGGGATTTGGCTCCATGCTGCGCGCCCTCGATGGATGCGTGGTAGGCGTTGGGCATAATTTCTTCGTGATGAATACGGTGTGTGAACTGAGAACTCCCTTACCGGCAGCACCCCGTTCTGGCAAACGGAAAGCCGGATCTGGCCGCAATCTTCCGCCTCAGGGCTTCGAACGCCGTTCCAGAAAGGCCCGTACCCGCTTGCGATCGCGGGTCGGCTCCTCGCAGGCCTGGCCGGTGCAACAGAATGCCCGCGTGAACTCCTCGTTCACCGGAAGCGTCCGGGCGAACTCCTCTACCGGCCCAAGATTCCCCAGGATCACCCGGTTCGGCTCGAACACCCGGTGCGCCGTCTGGAGGAGCGATGTCGTGCTCCCACAGGTCCAGTCCCCCACCAGCACCACCCGCTTGGGTTCCTGCTGGAGGAAATCGAGCGCCATCAACAGGTGCGGAACCGCCTGTGGCATCTGATGCAGTTTCTGGGCAAACAATCGCACCGTCTTCTCCGCTGCCGAATGCCAGTCCTTGCGTCCGCAGATTACCGCCAACCGAAGCAACGCCAACGCCGCGACGCTGTTTCCACTGGGTTCCGCCCCGTCGTAGTCCTCCTTGCTGCGCACCAACAGATGAGGCGTGTCCGAGGCCGACTGCCAAAACCCGCCTCCCGCCGCATCGTAGAACCGGGTCACCATCGCATCAGCCACCGCCACGGCGAACTGGAGGCGCCGCGGATCCAGCGTCGCCTCGTACAGATCCGTCAACCCGGCCAACAGATTGGCGTAGGCATCGAGCAACTGGACCTGATCCCGTTCACCATCTCTCCACCGCGAATGCAGCGTCCGTGTCCCGGCATCCCACATCCGTTTCTCGATGAAGTCAGCCGTGCGCGATGCCGCCGCCAGGAACGTCGGTTCTTCCAGGATCACCCCGGCCCGCGCCAGCGCCCCCAGCATCATCCCGTTCCAGGACACCAGCACCTTGTCATCCCGGTGCGGTCGCACCCTTCTTCCCCGGACGGCCATCATCTTCGTTTTGGCGGATTCCAGTAGCCCCTTCTCGGCCTCGGAAAGCTTCGGGGCCACCACCGACAGGACATTCTGTCCGGTCAACGGCTTGGGATGGCTGTGATCCACAAAGTTCCCCTTCGCTGTGATCCCGAAATACCGGATCGCCACCGCCGCCTCCGCCGCGCTGAGGACGGCCTTCACCTCTTCCAGGGTCCAGCAACAGAACTTCCCTTCGTGTCCCTCGCTGTCGGCATCTTCGGCCGAGTAAAAGCCCCCCTCGGGAGCGGTCATGTCCCGCAAGACATACCGGACAATCCCGCGGGCCACCTCGGCGTGCCGCGCCTCGCCGGTCAGGCAGTGAACCTCCAGGTAGAGCTGCAAGAGCTGGGCATTGTCATACAGCATCTTCTCGAAATGGGGCACCAGCCACCGTTCATCGACGGAGTACCGGGCAAATCCATCCGCCAACTGATCGTACATCCCGCCGGCCGCCATCCGGTCGCAGGTCAGGATCACCGCGTCGCGGGCGGTCGTGTCGGCAAAGCGGTCGGCGTAACGGAGCAGGAAGAGCGGTTGGCTCGGCCGTGGAAACTTCGGGGCGCCCCCGAAACCGCCGTTTACCGGGTCGAACTCGTGGAGGAAGGATTCTCCAGCACCGTGAAGTTCCCGCTGCCCGGCCGGAAACGCATTCGCCGGATCGTGCTCCGCCATGGATCGGAGCCGGCCGGTCAATTCCGTGGCGGATTCCTCGATATCGGCGCGGCGCTGGGACCAGAGCTCGACGATCCGCTCGAGCAACTGCCGAAAGCTCGGGCGTCCGTGCTTCGGCTCCGGCGGGAAGTAGGTGCCGCCGTAAAAGGGCTTGAGCTCGGGGGTCAGGAAGACGTTCAGCGGCCAACCGCCGCTCCCGGTGGTCACCTGCACAAACGACATGTAGATGCGGTCCACATCCGGCCGTTCCTCCCGATCGACCTTGATGCTGATGAAATGCTCCCGGAGAAACGCCGCCGTCGCGCTGTCCTCAAACACCTCCCGCTCCATCACGTGGCACCAGTGGCAGGTCGAGTATCCGATGCTGAGGAAGATCGGTTTCGACTCCGCCTTCGCCCGCGCGAAGGCCTCGTCCCCCCAAGGATACCAATCGACCGGATTGCGCGCGTGCTGCAGCAGATACGGCGACTTCTCGCGTGCCAGTCGATTGGCGGGGTGCTTTGGCTTGTCGGTCTCGGTATTCACGGTTCGCGAAATCAGACTTCGGGCAGGTTCTTCTGGAACAGGCTGGCGATGGGTTTTCCATTGCCGTCGCGGGTGACGTAGAACGGGCGTTGCTCGATGTCATAGGCGAGCTTCGGCGAGATGCCCATCGCCCGGTACATCGTGGCGTGGAGATCCTCGATCACCACGCGATCCTTGAGGGTCTTGCACGGGCGTTCATCGGCCGTCACCCCGTGGAGATGGCCGCGCTTCATCCCACCGCCAAACATCAGGACGCATCCGGCATCGGTGAAATGCCGGTGCATCCCGTAATGGGTCATCGACTCGATCTTTTCCGGCACCGTCACCTGGTTCTGGATCGGTTTGTCGGGCTTGCCCTCCTGCATCATGTCGCGGCTGAACTCCGAGGCGAGGACGACCAGGGTACGGTCGAGGAGTCCGCGTTCCTCCAGATCCAGGATCAACTGGGCCACCGCGCCATCAATGGCCTTCTTCATGTTCACGAGCTTCTCGTGGCCCTGCTCATGCGTGTCCCAGTTGAGGAACGGGATGTACTCGGTGGTCACCTCGACATAACGGGCACCCGCCTCCATCAACCGCCGAGCCAGAAGACATCCCAGGCCGAAACGCTGGATGTTGTTCTTCTCGTAGTTGCCATCCCGGGTGAAGTCACCGCCCAGTCGCCGGCTGAAGTCCCATCCGCCCGGGACATACTTTGCGACCGTCTCCGGCTTCTCCAAAGACAGATCGAAGGCCTTGGCTGCTGGCGACGCCAGCAGTCGATGCGCGTTGTCCATGGATCGGACGAGGGACTCGCGCTGGTGCGTGCTCCCCAATTGTCCCACCGGCGAGGCCGCCAGCAGCTTGCGATACAACCGATCCCGGCTCTCGAACCGGCCCGGCGTCATGCCGCCGGGCGGGGTGACGACATCCTTGGCAGCGTCGGGGAATGGGACGTTGAACGGTCCGTTCTCGCTTCCCAGGAAGCCGGCCGTGGTGAAGGCCTTCAATTCCTCGCTCTCGCCCCCGTCGAACCGCTGCCCGATGTTGATGAAGGCCGGCATCGCCGGATCCCGTGGCCCCAGTGTGCGCGCCAGAAATGCCCCGATGTGCGGGCAGGCCACCGTCTGGGGCGGTGCATACCCCGTGTGCCAATGGAACTGGTGCCGCGAATGAAGGATGAAGCCGAGATCACCCGCGGTGTAACTCCGGATCAACGTCGCGCGATCCATCACTCCGGCCATCCGCTCCAGCCCTTCGCTGAACCGGATGCCATCCACCGCCGTGGGAATCGACGGGAAGGTCGAGAGCACCCGGCGCGGGTCCATTCCCTTCTCGAAGGGAACATATGCCTTAGGATCGAAGGTCTCGGTCGCCGCCATTCCCCCGCCCATCCAGAGGACGATCATGGCATCGGCCGTCGCCGGGAGCTTGGGCAGGGCTTCCGATGCCTCCACCACCCGGGCACCGCCAGCCGCAAGCGCCGCCATCGTCGCGGCGCTCAACTGCTTCACAAAATCACGTCGTGTGTAATCGGTTTGCATGGATTGATTCGGTTCAGCGGATGAATTGAAACTCGGGCAGCATCGCCACACTCCACAACAGGTCTTCGACGCCTTCCACCCGTGCTTGATCCCCCACGAGTTCCAGCGAGGCCTGACGCTCGGTCCGGCTCGGCAGCCGTCCCAATCCCTGTTCAAAGACGTGCTCGATCAGCGATCGGCCCGCCGGATGTTTCGCCACCAATTTCTCCGCTCCACGATGCAGCAGGCGCGCCAGAGTCTCCCCATTGGTCAACTCCAACGCCTGCAGCGTGGTGGCGGCCGTCGGTCGAACGGTGGTGACCTGCTCGCGATTCGGCCGTCCCAGCGCCAGCAACAGGGGATCCGCCGTCGCCAGTGCCGAGCGCACCTGTCCAAACACCCGGGCTCCGTCCGCCAACCGGGCCAGGCGCGGTTCCTGATTCCAGGGTGCCATGGATTCCCCTCCCAGCACCGACGCCGCCTGCCAATCGGCCTCGGCATCCGTCGCGGGCCAGCGCGCGGGCAATTGTTTCGACGCCTTCCAGCCTGCGTCCGACGCGAGATCATGCCTCGTCTCAGACTTCTTTTCACCGGGCCTACCCGCCGGGCTTCGCAGTCGCACATAGGCGATCAAGCCCGCCGGGTTGGGTCCGTCGCCTCCATTGATCGCCTCGATTCCGAGGACGTTCGTCCCCTTCACCCATCCGCTGCGGAGGTCATAGACCGACGCCGTCGCCCAATCGGCCGCCTCGGTTCCCTTCAGCCGTTTCCCGTTGAGAAACACGCGGGCCGAATTGTCCACCTGCACGTAGAGGACCGCCTCTTCGGGCACGACCGGCAGGATCACCTCGCGTCGGAGCCAATTGGTCGAGGGCGGCACTCCGCTCGCCGCATGGGCATCGCCCCAGATCCAGAAAGGCGTTGGAGCCGATCCCGTCGCCGCCTGGGCCGAAGGCTCCAGCATCAGGGATTCCAGTCCGCCTTCGGGCTTGTCAAACCAGGCGTCGGTCAACTGCCCCAGCGTGTCGCGGAATTGTTCGGCGGTCAGCCGACGGAGGACGGGCCCGCGGAAGGCGAACTTCTGTCCGGCCACCTCCACTTCATCCACGCTCGGCAACTGATAGGCGCGACTGGTCAGGATCAGTTCGATGGTCCGTTGCAGGTTCCAACCATGGGCCGCCAGATCTTCCGCCAGCCAATCGAGCAGATCGGCGTCCCAGGCCGGGTTCTGCATGACGTCGAGCGGTTCCACCAGGCCACGGCCCATCAGGCGGGCCCAAAGCCGGTTGACGACGGTCCGCGACAACCGGCCGTTGGCGGGCTGGGTGATAATGCGGGCCAACTGCTCCAACCGATTGCTCCGCGGAGCGCTGGCGTCGACGGCCCCCAGTTCGGGAAAAAGGAAACGCAAAGGTGCCAGTTTACCCGTGGGCTTGTCGCACTGGACCATCTGGAGCGGTCCCTCGGCGAAGACGCCCGCCAAACCGTAGCAATCGCTCAACTGCCAGTCGTCGATGAAGGAATCGTGACAGGACGCACACTTGAGATTCACTCCCATGAACACCTGCGAGACGTTCTGCGCCGCCTGCATGGACGGGGTCATCGAGGCGTTCACTTCGCCGCGCCAGACGATTCCCTTGGTGAAGCCCTCGCTCTCGGGACCGGGGTTCACCAGTTCCCGAACGAACCGGTCGTAGGGCAGATTGTCCCGCAACGCGGTGTACAACCAACGATGCATCGGCTTGCGGCCGCCATCGATGTAGCCGGTGCCCTTGTAATCATTCCTCAACAGATCATTCCAGTAGGTCAACCAGTGCTGGGCATAACGCTGACGATCCGACAGCAGGCGCTTTACCAACACCGTCCGCCGATCGGCAGAACGATCCTTCTCGAACGCGGCCCATTCCCCCGCCGTGGGAGGCAACCCAACCAGATCCAGATGCGCCCGACGAATGAACGTCCGGTCGTCCACCGTCTTCGGCAGCTTCCATTCCTGACGGGCGGCATACGCTTCGAGGAACCGGTCCAACGGATGTCCTGCCCGACCCATCGGCAGCTCCGGCGTGCGGACCACCAGGTTGTTGGCTGGCACCCGACCGAACCCGACGCTCCCCGGCCACACCGCCCCCTGATCAATCCACGCCCGCAGGATTCCGACTTCGGCCGGCGTCAGGCGCTTGCCCTTCTGGGGCATGACCTCGTCCGGATCCGTCCCGGCCACCAGATGGATGAGCCGACTTTCCCCGCCCTTGCCGGGAACGATGGACACCCCGGAATCGCCTGCCGCCAGCGCGGTCTCCCGCGTGTCCAACCGCCATCCGCCCTTCTCCTTGCCGCGCCCGTGACACTTGACGCAACTCGCCTCCAGGATGGGTTGGACGTCTTTGACGAAGTCCACCGGAGCGATCGCAGCGGGAGGCAGTTGACGGATGGCCTCAGCCGTCGGCGCGGGAGCAGGCGCCGCCTGCAAAGCGGCGGCCGTTCCAAGGCCAAGGATCGACCGGATCCAACGAGACGAAAGCATGCACTTAACTAGCCTTCTGGCGGGCCAATCGCGAGCCGAAAGACGGGGGATGCGCGGCCAGAATGGCCTGCGCAGTCCATTGCCTCCTTCAGTCGTCCCGGCAGGCCTACGCAGATCCATCGCAACCACCGGAAATCCGATGTCATACTGGCACCACGAGACCTTCCGCCTCGCCCAGTCTTTTCTGATTCGCATCAAAGGTGAGGAATTGAGGAGCCCGGCGGTTTTGCGGCTGCACGTTGCGGCGGAGCGGGCGAGCCCTTGGTCCCAGGCGTGGGTCTGGGATCGGGCAACTCCCACCCTAGAGGTCTTCGAGCGCCCAGCCGGGGGAGATTTCCAGGTCGGGTGCGTCCGGGGCGACGCCGGTCCGCCATCGACGTTCGGCGATCACTCCCACCATGCCGGCGTTGTCGGTGCAGAATCGCGGTTCAGCCAGTCTCAACGACAGCCCTGCCCGACTGCATTCGGACGCCAGATCCCTTCGCAGTGCACGATTGCAGGTGACGCCGCCCGACGCCGTCACGGTGGCCAGTCCTTCCCGCAGGGCGGCGCGGATCACCTTGGTCACCAGGGTGTCCACCACGGCGGCACGAATGGAGGCGCACAGGTCCCGCAATGGCGCGGGGTCATCGGCCAGTCCGGGTCGCTTTTCCAGATAGTACCGGACGGACGTCTTCAGTCCGCTGAAGCTGAAGTCATCGTTGGGCTCGTGAATCAGCGGACGCGGGAAGGCGTGGGCGACCGGGTTGCCTTCCTCGGCGAGACGATCGAGCACGGGACCGCCCGGGTAGGGAAGGCCGAGCAACTTGGCAAGCTTGTCGAAGCATTCCCCGGCCGCATCGTCGAGGGTGCCCCCGAGCACCCGGTGTTTGCCGGGAGAATCGACCCGTACAAGGAGCGTGTGTCCGCCGCTGACGATCAGCGACAGGTTGGGCTGGAACCCTTCCCAGTCGGCGCGCGGGGGTTTGCCAGAGATCCACGGTGAATACAGGTGGGCCTCATGATGGTGCACCCCGAAGAGGGGGATTCCGGTGGCGGCACAGAACCCCTGGGCGGCCGCATATCCCGCCGCCAACGCCGCTGGCAAGCCCGGTCCGCGCGTCGCGCCGATCGCCTGGAGGGCGTCCACTGCGACCCCGGCGAGATCGAGAGCTTCCCGGGCTACCGGGAGCAGGTTTCGCAGGTGTTCGCGCGTGGCCAATTCGGGAACGACACCGCCGTACTCGGCATGCAGCCGAATCTGGCTGGCGACCACATTGGACAGAACCACCCCATCCCGGACGACAGCGACACTGGTCTCGTCGCAGGACGACTCAAAGGCGAGCAACATCAGTCAGGCCGGGATGCACGGGCTTCAATTAAGCGTCTTGGCCGGCGCGTTGGTCTTGCCGGTCTTGGAAGGGGCGGCTGAGGCGCTGCGCTTGGTGAACAGATTCACGCCCTTGAGCAGGTCCACCGCCCGCTCGAGTTGCGGGTCCCGATCGTTGATGACGAGTTCCCGCAGGGACTCGCGGCGCGAGGCATCGAACGACTTGAGCGCCTCGTCGATGCCGGCACGTCCACCGGGGAGACGCCGCATCTGGATGGCAATCTCCTCGTCGTCGGAAATCGGGACGAGGATGTCGGGGGTCAACCCCTTCTCGTGGATCACCCGGTGGCTGGGAGTGTAATACTTCGCCGTGGTCAATCGGAGGGCGGAACCGTCCTGCAAGGGCAGGATGCTCTGGACAGAGCCCTTGCCGAACGACTGTTCCCCGACCAACACCGCCCGTTTGAGATCCTGCAGGCAGCCTCCGACGATCTCGGCTGCGGAAGCGCTCCCGCCGTTCACCAGGATGACCATCGGGAGACGACGGATCCGGCCGCGACCGAAAGCGCGGCGCTGGGTGTTGCCGGCTGAGTTGCGACCTTCGGTTGAAACGATGGGCTGATTCCTGTCCAGGAACTTCTCGCACACGGACACCGCCTGATCGAGGAGACCGCCGGGGTTCCCGCGCAGATCCATGACCAGGGATTCGGCTCCCTTGGATTCCAGAAGTTTGAGCGCCTCTTCCAACTCATCGTCGGTGTGCTCGGCGAACTGGGTCAGGCGGACGTAGCCCACCTTGTCCTCGCCCACGGGATACTCGCGTCGGTTGTTGATGTCCTTGACCGTGTACACGCGAATGTCGGCCCGGGTCAGCGTGACATCTCGGGATTCGGTCTGGCCATTGCGGATGACGGTGAGAATCACGTTCGAACCGGCAGCGCCGCGAAGGGACACGACGGCATCCCCCTGGTTCATGCGCTCGGTGGTCTTGCCATCGATCTTGATGATCCGGTCCTGCGGCATGATGCCGGCTTCGAACGCGGGGGTATCTTCCATGGGTGCGATCACCACCAGTGCGCCGTCGCGGGCCTGAACCTGAAGTCCGACGCCGCCGTAGGTCCCTTCGGTGTCCTGCTTCAGGTCCTCGTACTTGGACAACTCCATGAACTCGCTGTGGGGATCGAGAGTGGAAAGCATGCCCTTGAGCGCCCCCTGAACGAGATCCCGGTACGTCAACTTCTCCCCATCGACGTAGTCGCGCCGGACGCGCTCCAGCACGCGCGAGAACAATTCCAACTGCTGATAGGCGTCATCCTTCTCGTCGGCCGCCGTGAGGCGGAAGACATGCGCTCCGGAAAAGACATAGAGCGAGAGCGCGACAGCGAGCAATCCGTAGACAATGCGGCGGTTCATGGAGTTCCTACCTTCACGGCACCCTACGGCCCACCCCACCCGGCGGCAAGGAACCGAGTGGAAGAGTTGTGGAGTCCTTCCCGTTCATCTTCGCCCTTTCCTCCCCTGCCAAGACGCTTCCATCCTTCGGCATGCAATGGCTCGAATCCTCCGGCTACCGGACTGCCCTTCTGGGGTGGTTCCTGCTGTGGGCGCTGCTTCCGCTGAACCGGAGCGCGGGAGCGGAGCGCGGCCCCGAGCCCGCCTTGCGCGCGCTGGGACGCTTCAACACCGAGGCCAATCTCACCGTCGAACTGATCGCCAATGAACCCCGGGTTGCTTCCCCCTGTGCGCTGGCCTGGGACGATCAGGGTCGGATGTTTGTCGCCGAGAACCGCGGTTATCCCACGGGCGGAACGAATGGGGAAGCGCTCGGGCGCATAGCGTTGTTGACCGACTCGAAGCGGAACGGGGACTGGGACCAACGGACGGAGTTCGCCACCGGATTGAGCTTCCCCAACGGCCTGCTCCCCTGGCGCGACGGTCTGCTGGTGACCTGTGCCCCTGACATCCTCTGGCTACGGGATGCCGATGGCGACGGCGTCGCGGAGATCCGCGAGGTGATCCTCACCGGGTTCGCCACCAATCAGACCACCCAGTTGCGCGTCAATCGGCCCCTCCTGGGTCCCGATGGCTGGGTCTATGTCGCGTCCGGCCTGTCCAGCGGACGAATCACCGCCCCCCGACGTCCCCAGGACAAGCCACTCGACCTCCATGGCGACCTGCGGTTCAACCCTGACACCGGGGAATACCAGGCCATCGATGGCCCCTCCCAGTTCGGGCAGGATCTCGACGATTACGGACGCCGTTTTGGTTCCCACAATCGGGTTCAAGTCCGGCACTACGTCTTCCCCTATCGAACCGTCGCGCGACATCCCTTCCTGCCTCCGCCGGGCGTGGTCCAGGATTGCCCGGAGCGGATCGACAATCCCTGGCTGGCCGGTGGCGGCGGCGCGGCGCGGTTGTACCCGATCAGCTCCAACGTCACGACGGCGGACTCCCACGCCGGCACTTTTACGGCGGCCTGTGGCGTTCTGCTCTGGACCGGCGGGAACCTGCCGGAACGTTTCAACGGCGGCGTGTTCAGCTGCGATCCCACCGCCAACCTCGTCCACTTCGACCAACTCCATCCGGCGGGTGCCACCTTTTCCGCGGTGCGTCAACCCGGCACCCATGAGTTCCTCCGTTCCACCGACAACTGGTTCCGACCGGTCTTCCTGGCCGCGGGACCCGACGGTGCGCTCTACATCGCGGACATGTATCGGCCGACGATCGAACACCCGTCCTACCTGCCGGATGAAGTTCGGCGCCGGACGGATTTCGAGGCCGGCAGGGAACTGGGGCGCATCTGGCGGGTGCGCACCGCGACGTCTCCGCGCGAGCGTCGTCCGCTCAAACCCCGGGTCGTTCGTTATGCCCTCACCCACCAACCGATCGCCCTGCTCAACGATCTTTCGAGCACCAACCGATGGAGACGGGACACGGCCTTCCGGTTGCTCCGCGAAGACGAGACCAGCACCAACCTCCCTCCCCTCCTCCGCACCGCACTGGAGGCGTCGCGAACCCCCATCACGGCCGCCCGGATCCTGCAACTGCTGGCGCGCATCGGGCCGTTGGATGACGACGCGATCCTGGGAGCGATGCTGGCTCCCCATCCGGAACTCCGGGAACTGGGTCTGCGCCTGGCGGAACCCCGCCTGCTCGATCACGCCGAGATCGCCACCACGGCAGCCCGACTTTCCCGCGATGAACATCCGCGGGTCCGTTTCCAGGCGGCCCTCAGCCTTGGGATGATTGCAAACGAGGCCCCGGCCCTGGCGATCCCGGCCCTGGCGGGCATCGCCGTGATGGATGGCAACGATCGATGGACCCGGGCGGCGGTGCTGGGTTCGATCCATGAACAGGAACGGAACTTTCTTCAGGCCTTGCTCGACCAACCGCCGGTGGTGGCCGATCCCGCCTTGCCGGTGCTCGACGATCTCGGGGGAATGATTGGTCGGATGGTGCCGCCCGAGGCGCACGCCGAGGTCGTCGCCGCGCTGCTTGGAACCAAGACGACGGACCTGGCGCGAACGTTGACGTTCCTGGGGGCGTTTGTGGAAGCGGCCCCCGCGCTGCCGCTCTCGATGGCGACGCTGGCCGGCACCGCGGCGGCGGGTTCCAAGTGGCGTATCCTTCAGGAAGCAGCGCTGTCCGCGCTCACCCGGCCCGAGACTCTCCCCGCCCTCCGGCTCGCGGCGGCCCGCCTCGCCGGCCAACTCGAACCCACCGCCACCCGCACCGCCCTGGGGCAACTGCTGCGATCGACGGCCCCGGCCGACCTCCTCTCGGTCGCGGCGCGCCGGGCTGCGGTTCCGCCGCATGCCGATGTCGCCCCTGCGCTGCTGGCGCCCGAAATCTGGGAGTCCCTTCCCCCGGTCAACCAGGCGGCAGTCCTCGCCGCGCTCCTGGGGCGTCCCACCCACCTGCCCCACGTCATCGCCGCGCTCGCGTCGGGAACCCTGCATCGACACCAGTTCACCGCCGGCCAGCGCGACCAACTGCTGCGGGTCGCCGACCCGAAGCTCCAGGCCCAGGCCGGGACGTTGCTTCAACCTTCGGCCCCGGCAGAACGCCAGGCAGCCTTGATCGCCTCCCGTCCAGCCCTCGAACTGACCGCCAACGCGCAGGCCGGCCGGCCAATCTTCCGCAAGCTCTGCGCCTCCTGCCATCGCCTCGACGGGGAAGGCGTCGCCGTCGGGCCCGACCTTTTCGGAATCCGGAACCAAACCGCGGAAGCCATCCTTCTGCATGTGATCGTCCCCGGACAGGAGATCGCCCCGAACTTCGCCCAGTACCGTTGCGAGACCCGGGACGGTCGGGTGCTCTCCGGCCTGCTCACCGCAGAAACCGCCACGGCCATCACGCTCCGCCAACCCCAGGCCCTCCAGGAAACCATCGAACGTGATGAGATTGTCCGACTGGAGATCCTCCCGGAATCGCTGATGCCCGATGGCCTGGAGAAGGCGATGAACCGCCAGGAACTTGCCGACCTGATCGCCTTCCTCAAAGGCGGAGCCCGGTGACGCCAAAGCTCCGCGGAGGGACGAGCTCCGCGAGTCCGTGAACGTTCCCCGCCCGACTAG
>JBDNHZ010000105.1:0-5552 GCA_041688515.1 Verrucomicrobiota bacterium | reverse complement strand
CGCCGTGGCGGTGCTGGAAACCAACCTCGACGACCTGAATCCGGAGATCCTCGGAGCCGTGCTGGAAAAGGCCCTCCGCCTCGGCGCGCTCGACGCCTTTCACACGCCCGTCCAGATGAAGAAGCAGCGGCCGGGGATTCTCCTGACCGTGCTGTGTTCGCCGGAGGAAGCGGACACCTTCACCGAGTTCCTGCTGACCGAAACCAGCGCCTTCGGGGTGCGCCAGACCATGGCCCAAAGGCGGAAATTGCGGCGGGAGTTCGCCGAGGTGAAGACCCGGTTCGGAAGCGTGAAAGTGAAGCTGGGCCACCTCTCGGGCAGAATCGTTCAGGCTGCCCCGGAATTCGAAAGCTGCCGATCCATCGCCGCCATGGCCGGAGTCCCGGTAAAAGACGTCTACACGGCCGCGGTCGCCGCCGCGTCCGCACTCGCGACCGGCAACTGATCCTCGAAACCGCAACGACCCCTCCCATTCCCACCTGATGCAGCGCGTCGCCGTCCTCAATGTGGTTGGGCTGACCCGTTCCCTCATCGGGCCGCACATGCCGCGGCTCCGGAAGTTCCTGGAACGCAGCCAACTTGCCGTCATCGACCCGTCCCTGCCCGCGCTGACCTGCAGCGCGCAGTCGACCTACGTCACGGGTCGCCCTCCCTCCAGCCACGGGATCGTCGCCAACGGCTGGTATCATCGGGAACTGGCGGAGGTGCAGTTCTGGAAGCAGTCCAATCACCTCGTCCAGGGACCGAAGATCTGGGACGACCTGCGTTCCGCACTGCCCGGCTTTACCTGCGCCAAGACCTTTTGGTGGTATAACATGTATTCCAGC
This sequence comes from Verrucomicrobiota bacterium, assembly GCA_041688515.1. Taxonomy (GTDB): domain Bacteria; phylum Verrucomicrobiota; class Verrucomicrobiia; order Limisphaerales; family UBA9464; genus UBA6176. Next base: position 4,725 of record JBDNHZ010000105.1, on the reverse strand, counting down.
GCGGACTTCTCGGTCACCCCGCGCCCGATGTATCCGGCCGACGGACGCAAGGTGTTCGACATCTACGCCTGGCCCTACGAACTGCGTCCGGGCCTCAAGGGGAAGCTGGGCGATTTCCCCTTCGCCACCTTCTGGGGACCGGCAGCCGGACTGCCGTCACCCCAGGGCGTACCGGAGGCTGCCTCCCGATGGATTGCCGATTCGGCCATGTGGATCGAGGAGCGGCACCGGCCGACCCTGCAACTCGTCTACCTGCCCCACCTCGACTACAGCTTCCAGCGCCTCGGCCCCGATCATCCGTCGATCCCCTCCGACCTCGCCCGCATCGACACCATCGTTGGCGATCTCATCGACTTCTTCGAGTCGCGCCAGGCCCAGGTCCTGATCCTGAGCGAATACGGGATCACTCCGGTCCAGACTCCCGTCCATCTGAACCGCCTGTTTCGGGAGAAGGGTTGGATCACGCTAAAGGAGGAGCTCGGGCTTGAAATCCTGGACGCCGGCCAGTCGCGGGTGTTCGCCGTTGCTGACCATCAGGTGGCCCATGTCCATGTTCAGGATCCCGCACTCCTGCCCGCCGTGCGGGCCCTCCTGGAGTCCACGCCGGGGGTCGCCCTGGTGCTGGATCGGGACGGGAAAAGTCGGATCGGACTCGACCACGCCCGCGCCGGCGATCTGGTGGTGTTCTCCCACGAAGATGCCTGGTTCACCTACTACTACTGGCTGGAAGACCGACTCGCGCCGGACTTCGCCCGCTGCGTCGACATCCACCGCAAGCCCGGCTACGACCCGGCCGAACTCTTCCTCGACCCGAACCTGTCGGCGGTGAAACTCCGCATCGCCTGGAAGCTTCTCAAGAAGAAGCTCGGCTTCCGGATGCTGATGGACCTGATCCCCCTCGACGCCAGTCTCGTGAAGGGATCCCACGGCTGCCGCCCCGCCTCCCAGAACGACTGGCCCGTCCTCATCGGAAGCAATCACGTCCCGGTCGGACCTTTGGCGGCAACCGACGTGTATCAGGTCATCCGGAAATCCGTGGTGAACTGAGCCGGGAGTCCGCCGTTACGGCTGCCGACGTGGTCCTGGCCCGGCCCCTGATCCACCTCCAGGCCCGCCTCCCGGTCCGCCGAAGCCCGGGGGCATGGGGAAGGATTTCACCAGTCCGTCGGCCAGTTGATCGGCGTTTAGGGCACCGGATTTCCCTGGGTCCCAGTCGCCCCACCACTTCCTTGCGAGTGCCATCCATTCGGTCGAGCTCACTTTTTGGTCCTTGTCGGCGTCCGCCTGTTCCACCACCGCCGGTGCCAGGAACATTCCCGGACCAAAACCGCCCCGTCCGCCAGGGCCGCCGGGGCCGCCGCCCCCGAACGGACCGCCGCGGCCACCGATCCGCTGGCCCTCCGACTTGCCGGCCAACTGATCCGCCACCGATTGATGCCGGATCGGGACAAACGCCTTGATGGGCTTGACCGTTTGTCCGAATCCCGGAAATCCGCCCGGGCCACGTCCACCCCCACCGGGACCACCGCCTCCCCCCGGTCGCCCGCCTCCCGGAGGCCCACCACCGAATCCAGCCGGGGCGACTGCTTCGCCCGCCACGACCTTGTTGAAGCGGGCAAGTTTCTCAGGGTCTTCGTCCCTCACGGCATCGCGGAGGACCGCCGCGACCTCATCGACCTGCTGTTGGATGCGGGCGGACTGGAAGATTGACCCCTGGAATTCCTTCAGGCGCGCCAGATAGGCTTCCTGGATGGCCTCGACCTTCATCACCCGCTCAAGGAACCGGTTCTCGCCCACCCACGGTTGGCGAATGCTCAACTGTTCCCGCTGCTCCTGGGAACCCTGAAGCATGAAGTTCCCGAAGGAATGATCGAGGTCCCAAGGGAGGAACTGGAACTTGTCGGTCTTTGGATGCAGATAGACCACGTAGTTCTGGCCGATGGCCAGGATCGAATCGAGCGTGCTCAACCAGACCGTCACCGCCATGAACCGGCTGAACTCATCGACATCCAGAAACTCCGGCAGCCTCCGGGCGAACTCGGTGTCGTCGGCGCTCGTGACCAACTTGGCAAAGTCATAGACCCGACGCTTCTGTTTCTCGGTGGGATCCGACTTGGGATCGTAGGTCTGCTGATACTTGGCCCAATCCTCTCCCAGATACTGGAAGAGCGTTGGCGTCACCGGCTTGAAAATGGCTCCCTTCTTGGTCCCGAAGCGGTTCTCCGCCCAATGGTCATCGAGGTTTTCCACGATCGAGTACAGCCCGAGGTACCGGTTGGTGTGGACACCGGCCACGTTGATTCCGATCCGGGAATAGCTCGTCCGCGGTGCCGGCACTCCCGCCTCCCGGTAGAGCCAATACGACAGGGGCTCATTCATCCACGACGCGTCGGTGACGTTGTTGTGGAAATTGAGCTTGGACACCCCGGCCAACTTCTGCCCCTTCACGAATTCGTTCAGGTCCACTTTCAACGACTTCTTGTCGGACCCTAGGGAGGTCATGTAGGTCCCGTTGCCCTTGTAACGGACCGCCACGTTGGTGAGGCGCCCACCCCCGAAATCGAGGTCGGCATGCACGTACTCGAAGTCGATGCCCGCCGCTCCGCTCAAACCATTGCGTTTGCCCTCGGGTCCTTGCAGGCGCAATCCCCCGCCACCGCCACCGGGCATACCCCCACTCATCGCCTTGTTCATTCCCTCGCGGATATCGTCCACGGTCAACTGCCCCTTTTTGCCGGCATCCCACTCGGTGGACCACCGCTGGAAAGTTCCCATGAACTCATCCCGGGTCACCTTGGAATCCTTGTCCGTGTCGAGAGCCGTCATCCAGGCCGGTGCCAGGAACCGGGTTGGGTTGAACCCACCACCGCCTCCGGGACCCCCCCGACCCCCAGGACCCCGGGGTCGTCCGGGCCCGCCCCCCGGGCCGCCGGGCCCCCCGCCGAACATGCCCCCTCCCCCGCCCTTGGGTTCAATCGATTCCCACTGCGCCTTCTCGAAGGTCAGTTGGGTATTCCAGACCTTTTTCAGGCTGAACAACTCGGAATCTCGCTGGGGCACATCCGCCGAAGCCATCGAGGAAATGGCCAGAACCCCCAGCAAGAACACGGGACGACGACTCATGCCGACGGTGACACGAAGACGACGGAAAGGTTACAGACGGCAGGCAGGGGCGAACGTTTCGAGTACCAACCGCCGGCAAGCATGGACGGCCCCAGATGGTCCCCTTGAAGGCGTGGGGGGTTGTGGTCTCTGGACGGTTCGATCAAGATTCGGGAAGTGTTCACACGCGTTCAGACACGGGGGTATCGCTGCCTCAAGTCCATCGATCAGGAACTCGGACGATTCCGGGCGCTGGTCGGCCCCAACGCGAGCGGCAAGACGACCTTCCTGGAGGTGATCGCACTCATGAGCGACCTCATGCGACGTCGAGGAGATGTCACCGGGGCCATTCAGGAGCAGAGTTCCACCTTCCAAAAGATCCTCTGGATGGGACAGGGATCCGCCTGCCAATTGGCCGTCGAGGCAGAGATTCCCGAAACGATCCGAACGAGGCTGGCGGAGGGACTCCAATCACACACCCACGTCCGGTACGAACTGGAGATCGGCGAGGAAAGTGGAGTCGTCGGATTGAATCACGAAACGCTGTGGCTCATCACCCCCCCGCGCACGAAGACGGTACGGCAGGTGGATCTTTTCCCAAGCGAACAGGATGCGATGCCAAATATCCTGACTCGGCAGGGCGTGGGCCGGAAGGTTGCGGTGAAGAAGAATCCGGGAGGGAACGACAACTACTACAACGAGGGAAAGCGGAAGACCTTCAATCCGTCGTTCAAGCTGGGGCGGGGAAAGTCGGCCCTCGCCAACCTTCCGGCAGACGCCGAAAACTTTCCGGTCAGTTCCTGGTTCAGGGACTATCTGGAGCAGGGTGTTTCGCCCCTCGTCTTGAACAGTCAGGACATCAAGCGCCCCAGCCCTCCGGGTCAGCAGCGCCGCTTTCGTACTGATGGCACGAATCTTCCTTGGGTGATCGACGAATTGCGCGGCCACAAGAAGAAGTTCGACTCCTGGCTGGGCCATGTGCGTACGGCCCTCAACGACATCAAGGACATCACCACCATTCAGCGGCCTGAGGATCGCCATCGGTATCTGGTCATCGAATACGAGAACGGAGCACAAGTACCCTCCTGGCTGGCATCCGATGGCACCCTCCGGTTGCTGGCCTTAACCATTCCGGCCTACCTGTCCGACATCACCGGAACCTTCCTCATTGAGGAGCCTGAAAACGGCATCCATCCCCGTGCGCTTGAAACCGTCCTCCAATCGTTGCGCTCGATCTACGACGGACAAGTGCTGATCGCCACCCACAGTCCAGTGGCCCTGAATCTCATCGAACCGTCACAGATCCTTTGCTTCGCCAAGGATTCTCTCGGGGCCACGGACATCGTCTCCGGGGAGCGTCACCCTGCCCTGCGTGACTGGAAGCGAGGCGAGCCCGACCTTGGCGTCGTGTTTGCCACAGGAATCCTGAGCTGATCCGCGTCATGTTAAATCTCATCGTTCTGGTCGCCGACAAAGACATGGAGTACGCCCTGCGCGGCGTTCTCGGCCGGCCTGCGTCCCTGGGCATCCGGCCGATCAAATTTGATTTCCTGTCGCATGCGAATCATGACCCCGGGGTTCGCAATACGGGGGCTCAGTCCCTTGCATTGCGGAGGCAGACCT
>JBDNHZ010000104.1:0-10378 GCA_041688515.1 Verrucomicrobiota bacterium | reverse complement strand
CTCCCGCCGCAACGGGAGCAATTCTTCCTTCAACAGGATCCGGGCCGGGAACCGCGACAGCAGTTCCTTGTCGGGATCGATCCGGTCGAGGGGATCGAACCCCACCGAATACTCCGAAGCCAACCAGCGCAGGATCCCAGCCTCGCTCGAAAGATCCGGGCCGCCGGGTAGACCCTCGCGCAGGAGCCGGGCGTCCGTCTCCGACAACTGTCGCTCGGCCACCATCAGGTCCAGCAGGGTGTCGGGGGTGGATTCGCCAGGCATGGGAAGAGTCGGAAAAGGGGCGCCGTAGCGCCCCATGGAAGGAATCGTGGTGGGATCCGGGCTTACTTGAGCAGGCCCATCAGGACTGCCGTGCCTTCCTGTTTCACGGAGAGCACCTGGCGCAGTTCATCCTGGGCCTTGGCGAGCTTGGCTTCCTTCTCCTTCTGCGAAGCGCGGTACTTGGCGAGCTTGGCCTTGATCTCATCCGCCGGGGCATTGGACTCGATCGCCTTCTGCAAGGCGTCCTGCTCCGGGTTCACTTCGCCCCCCGCTCCGCCGCGGCCTCCACCCGCCCCACCGGGCCCGCCTCCGCGGCCGCCCATCATCATCATCATGCCGGCGCGGCCACCCATCTCGCGGCGGACGTCGCTCACCTTCTCGATCCGCTCGGAAATCAGCTTCCACTCGGCGTCATCCTTGACGGCGAACTGTTCGCGCATCCGCTCCGCCATCCGCTGACGCATCTGGGCCGGATCCCAGTTGCCGCCGCCACCAGGACCCCCGCCCTGGCCGCCTTGGCCACCGCCGCGGTTGCGGCGGCCGCCGCCGTTGTCGCCGTCGGCATCCTGTGCGGATGCCGTCAGGCTGGTGAGGACCACCGCGGCACCCAGGGCCGCGACCGACAGGATACGTGACAGGGATTTCATGGACTGGAGTGTTACGAACGCTTGTGTTTCGCCGACGTTGACTGCTTAACACGGCTGACCTGATCCGGTCGCCCGCGGTTACAGGTTTTCTCCGGACGCAGCCACCCGTTCGGGGACGGATCCCGTAAACTCGGACTCCCGTTTTCAGGAGTTCCCACCGTCGGCTTCGCCCCGGGCCGGCACCTCGTCCCATCGGGACGGCCCGGCGTGACGCCAGACCGTCGTGCCCCGGGGCTCGATCAGCAGGAGGTGGATCCAGGCGTTGTCGAACAGGACTGCGACCTCCGGATGGGCCTGCAACACGGCATCGACCGCCTCACAACGGGCCTCAATCACGACACTGAGGCGGAGCGGTTCATGCACCCAACGGGTGCCGTCATGGAGCGACTGCATGGGCAATCCCACCTGGAGATCCCCGGCGTTGCCCTGCCAGACGCCGAATCTTCCCACCACGTTGTGAAGCACCTTGTCGCCACTCCCGAAGGTGCGGTTGTCCACGGTCGAGGCGTAGTACTGAAGGTTGATCCAACTCGCCACCACCACCGGGGCGCACAGGATCAACTCCAGCACGGAACCGGTGGGATCGCGATCCGCGTCGTAGTCGTGCAGGAAGACCCGTCCGCCCAGATCCAGATGCCGGGTGCGTGACCTGGGAGCGGCGACCAAGGCGGCGTTGCCGGCCAATCCCCATTCCGGCCGGACCTCGGCCCAGTCCTGCGCACGCCGGAAAATCTTCTGATCCAATTCCCGCTGACCGCTTCCACCCAGGCCCAGAGCAGGAGCGCGCTGGCGGCGGGCGTCCCGCGAGGCGCCTTCCAGCCATCCCCGGATCCGGTCGACGTCCGCGCCGACTCCAGGGGGCAACTCGTCGAGACCGAACACCGCCACCTCGTCGGTCGCGGTGTCATGCAACCCGGCCAGAAAGAGGGTGTCGTCCGGCACAAGGATTCCTCGCGCCCGCAGACCCTCGCGCACGACAGGCTGGTTGAGGATGGCGACGGCCACCTTGGCGTTGGCGTCACCGGGATAACCCCCGCACGCGCCACAGGCGAGGGCAGAGGCGTAGGGATTGTTTGCCGTGGAACTTCCATGACCGCAGAGCAGGACCACCCGGGCAAAGCCATCGATCAGTCCCATGTTTCGCAGCGCGCCCTCGGCCAAGGCGATCTGGTCCGGGAGATCGATCCCAAACACGGGTTCCGCCGTCGACCCGGCTTCCCTCGAAAGATCCATCGTGGTCTTCCCCTCCGGAGACCGCTCCGGGGCTCCGGACAGCTCAGACCGGACGACCGCCTGGGCGATTTCGGCTCCGAACCACATTCCCAGCGTCTCGACAAAGGGGAAGCAGGACACCGCCGAGGTCTTGAACACTTCCATCGCTTCCCGGGCCTGCTTTCCCAGGGTGGCATTTCCACTGGTCTTCAACCCCCGATCCCGGGGGCTGCCGCACCGCACTTCCCGGACGGCGAATTTCGGGGTCAACAACACCGGACACCGCGCTTCTCCAGGCACCCCGTCACCCGGATGGTTTTGAATTGGCATGCCGAAGAATCCGGCAAACCCCAGCGTTTGAATGCCTTCCGCCGGAGCCTCCAACTGACGACGGTAAACCTCCGAACGAACGTCGATGCAGAAGACCGCCTGCAGAGAGGGTCGGCCCGGCTCACCGACCACTGAAGCCGGTGCCTTCCGGATCCCAGCGATCAAGCCATCCTGAAAACGAAGTTCAAGCGCCTCCTGCGCCACCAGTCGGGCCAGGAGGATTTCACTGGGCGGGACCGCCCTCGCCGCGGTCGCCGTGTTCGCCCGCCATCGCGCAAGGAATCCAGCGCCTGCCAGCCGAAACAAGGCCACGTCATAGGCGAGTCGAACCGCCGCCAACTGGGTGAGGGAATCATCCAACCGCTCCGCCGCGTGGGACTCACGGACCCGGAACTGGATCGCTCCACTCCACCCGGCGATCGAAAGCAACTGCCGATGCAGGAACTCGACCGCAACCGCGCCGTCCACCTCCAGTTCCTCCAACAGGAATTGGATGGCGTCGAAGGCATCATCGGGCAGTTCCCGAACCAGAGGCCGAAGCTGAGGCAGTCCGGCACAGTCCGGATTGAGGTCCAGGGCCGCGATCTCCTTCCACGCCCGATACAACCCCTGATCCCGCCCGGGCATCGACCAGGCCGATTGCCCCTGGTCCAGGTAGGAGGAGCACCACTTGGAGATCTCATCGACGACGAACCGGTCCCAGCCACCCCGGCCATCGGCCGCAAGGCAATCTGCCACCGAAAGGATCCGCATGGCCGCCGGATCCCCGGGGTCCTGGGTCAGGGCACGCCTCAGCCCCGCCCCATCGCGAAAGCGGATCAAGCCCCGGATGTCCGGCGGCAACGACCCTGCCACCGCCTTGGCGGCAGTGGCGATTTCCCCGTCATGAACCCCCGCCGCTTCCAGGCGAGCGATCAGATCCACGGCCGGCGGCAGGATTTCACCGTGGGCATTCCGCGCCAGCAGCGTCGCCACTTCGATGAAGTGTCGATCGCTCATTCCCACGAAGGGATTTACCGCCACGAAGCGATCCAACGGCCACAACGGAGGGATGCGCCGGCAGGCATCGTCGATCGATTGCCGGATCTCAGGTGGGGCGGAGTCCGGAATCCGGTGCGCGACATCGGGGGAATCAAGAGTTTCGGTATTCATGGGGGAGATAGGTTTCCGAAGGTTCAGCCATTCATCCGCCAGAACGTGCCGACCCATCGGTTGGCGAGGGTGTTGAAGTAAAATCCGTTCCGGGCGTGAACATACAGCCTCCGCAAGAAGCCGGTGTTCGCGAACCGCGGAAGCACGGCTTGCTGCACGACCACCCCGGAGAACGCCGCCATCAGGAGCAAGAACATCGGGGTGGCGATCGCGGAGAGTGGACCCGGCCGGACCGACAACGCCGGAGCCAGCCACCGTTCCACCGCCCCGTGGAGGACAAAGTAGGCCACGGCGATCCCTGCCGCTCCCAACGTTCCGCCGCACCACAGGAGGAACCCCGGCTTCGACCGCCACAGGACCGCGAGTACGTGGGCCAGTGAAAGGGCCAGAATCCCCGACAGCAGCAGGGACGCCGGATCGCCGGCCCCTTGGCCGCCCAGTGCGGAGCCGACTCCCAGCACCGTCCCGAAGGCGGTGACGCCGGCCAACGGGAGCGCCGGCAGCCAGGCATCCTCGCCGCCTACCTTGCGCGGCCACTCGGTCCGGAGGCCGACTGCGGTGCCACTGGAGAGAAAGGCATGCGCCTTGTAGAGCGAGTGCGCGACGAGGTGGAGCAGCGCCAGCGAGTAGGCTCCCAGACCGCATTCGAGCATCATGAATCCCATCTGGGCCACCGTGGAAAACGCCAGCGCTCGCTTCACGCTGGCCTGGGTCAGCATCACCACCGACCCGAACAGCGCCGTGATTCCACCGACCCCCGCCAGCGTCAGCATCGCTTCAGGCGACAGGCTGGCCAACGGTTGCAGTCGCAGGATCAGGAACCCTCCCGCATTGATGATTCCCGCGTGCATCAGCGCTGAAACCGGAGTCGGCGTCTCCATGGTATCCGGAAGCCATCCGTGAAAGGGAAACTGGGCAGACTTGAGCACGGCCGCCGCGACGAGAAGGAATCCGATCCCATGAACCCGCACCATTGCCCCGCCCACTCCGGTTCGATGCAACCCATCGGCCGCCCGGAACAGCGCCTCGAAATCCCAGGTGCCGAACTGGGCCCAGATCAGACCCATCGCCAGAAGCAGGCAGAGGTCACCCAGACGGCTCACGACAAACTTCTTCCGGGCCGCCAGAAGGCCGGACGGACGCCCAGGAAAGAAGATCAGCAGTTGATGCAGACCGAGACTGGTCGCCACCCAGGCCAGAAAAAGCTGAGCCAGATTGTCCGAGACGATCATCGCGAGGACCGAGCCCGAGGTAACATGCAGCCACCGGACGAATCGGGCCTGTCCCGGATCACCGGCCAGGTAGGTCTGCGAGAAGCGGGAGACCACCGCGGTCAGAAAAGCGACCAACACCAGCACCACGGAGGACAGGCGATCCACCCAGACGCCCAGCCCGAATCCTCCGAGATCCAGCCACCGCCAATGGACGCTTCCGGAGGTGAACGCAAGGACCGCAGCCGTGAGGGCCGAGAGGAAAGCGACCGAGGCGACCAACACCCCCAACCCCGCCCCGCCGCGGTGGAGGCGCCCCAGGAGGCGCAGAGGAACCAGCCCGAAGGCGATCAGGAGCAGGGGCGCGGCGGCAGCAATGGCTCCGGCGAGAGTGGGGTGGACCAGGATCGGTGTACTCATTCAGTTCGCCGCGCACCATGGGGCCGGCTCCTGACCCCTTCACGTATATTGATTGTTCATGATCGTTCTCTTTCGTAAAACTATCTGCGTGGCGTTTCTTAATTACCATCACCTCCGTTACTTCAGGGCGATTGCCAACGAAGGCAGCCTGACCCATGCAGCGGAGCGCCTCCGGATCTCCCAGTCCGCTCTCAGCATCCAATTGCGACAATTGGAGGAAAGCCTTGGCCATCCCTTGTTTGTCCGCGCCAACAAGAAGCTCACGCTCACGGAGACCGGGCGCGTCGTGCTGGACTATGCCGAGTCCATCTTCCGCACCGGCGAGGAGTTGATGACCACCCTGTCCCGACATTCACCCGGCCATCGGAAGATCCTTTCCGTCGGAGCGGTGGCGACCTTGTCCCGGAACTTCCAACTGGAGTTCCTTCGCCCCCTGCTCGACGAACCTGAGATCGTATTGGTCCTTCGCTCCGGAAGCCTCCGCGACCTCCTCGCCCAACTGAAGTCCCACACCATCGACCTCGTGCTCTCGAACCTCCCGGTGAAACGCGACGCGGAAACCGGCTGGCACAGCCACCTGCTCGCCGAGCAACCGGTCAGTCTGGTCGGACGTCGGGTGGCCCGACAGAAACCCTTCCGTTTTCCGGACGACCTCCGGACAACGCCCATCGTCCTGCCGAGCCTCGACAGCAACATCCGCTCCGCCTTCGATCTGGAACTCGAGCGGGCCGGCATCCGCCCCATCATCGCAGCGGAGGTGGACGACATGGCCATGCTGCGACTGCTCGCCCGGGATACCCGGACCGTCACCCTGGTACCGCCCGTGGTGGTCCAGGACGAACTCCGACAGCGGATTCTGGTCGAGCATCACCAGTTCCCGCAGATCCGGGAGAGCTTCTACGCCATCACCCCCAGTCGCCGGTTTCCGAATGAAATCCTCCGCAAGCTCATGGAGGGACGGAAAACCCTCTGACCTCGCCTGCCGTTTCTCCCTCCGCGTCCGCTTTGCGTTCCCTGCGACCTCTGCGGTGAACCTCCCGCGCGGCGCACTCGGACGCTGCCCCTCCCGGGACCGCGGGCGTCTTCACCCGCTTCTTCCCACCTCATTCCCACCCGGCAGCACGATCACACTTTGCAAAGTGTGATCGTCAGCGGCCCGGATGAATGGGGAAGGAGCGGTCGCGAATGAGGGGCGTGCACGGGGCGACCACGTCACCCCGCCCGTCCCGGTCGCGGAAAAATTGCTCTGGCCCGGCCGCGGAGCCTCTGCCCACTCTCAGGGGTCACGTATGAGCAGCAGGAATACCTCGGACTTCGTCGTCGTTTGTGGTGGTGGTGGATTCATTGGCGGCCATCTGGTGGGGGATCTCCTCCGTCAGGGTTATCGCCGGATCCGCTCGGTCGACTGCAAGCCGCAGTCGGAATGGTACCAACGATTCCCCGAAGCGGACAACGTGGTGCTGGACCTGGAAGACAAGTCGGCCTGCTACACCGCGCTTCAGGGAGCCGACGTCGTTTACAACCTGGCCGCGGACATGGGCGGCATGGGATTCATCGAACTGAACAAGGGGTTGTGCATGCTTAGCGTGCTCATCAACACCCACCTGCTGATGGCCGCCCGTGATATCGGGGTGAAACGGTTCTTCTACGCCTCCAGCGCCTGCGTTTACAACGCCGACAAACAACGCGATCCCAACGTCACCGCACTCAAGGAAGCCGACGCCTACCCCGCCCTTCCCGAAGACGGTTACGGCTGGGAAAAACTCTTCTCCGAACGGATGTGCCGCCATTTCCGCGAGGATTTCGGCATCACCACCCGCGTCGCCCGCTATCACAATGTCTATGGCCCGTTCGGCACCTTCGAGGGCGGACGCGAGAAGGCCCCCGCCGCCGTCTGCCGCAAGGTGATGACCGCCAAGTTCACCGGGAAACATGAGATCGAGATCTGGGGCGACGGCCAGCAGACCCGTTCGTTCATGTACATCGACGACTGCCTCCACGGCACCCAGATGCTCACCCACTCGGACTTCGTCGAACCCATCAACATCGGGTCGTCCGAGATGGTCTCGATCAATCAACTGGTCGACCTCGTCGAGGAGATCGCCGGCATCCAATTGAAACGCTCCTACAACCTTTCCGCTCCCAAGGGCGTGAACGGCCGGAACTCCGACAACACCCTCATCCAGTCGGCCTTCGGTTGGGAACCCTCGACCCGCCTCCGCGACGGCCTTGCCAAGACCTACGCCTGGATCCACGACCAAGTCGCGCCTCGCTACCGCTGATCCCCCCGCGGTGCACTCTCCCCCCTGTGGATCCAGCCCGCTTCACTCCCGATTCCATCCGCGCCCGCAAGGGTCGGCTCCCGATCCCGTCGCTCACCGCCTATGATCATCCCACCGCGCGCCTCCTGGACGAGGCCGGGGTGCCGTTGATCCTGGTCGGTGATTCGCTCGGGATGGTGGTTCTGGGTCTTCCGGACACCACTCAGGTCACGCTCGACGACATGCGCCATCACCTGCGCGCAGTCGCCCGGGCCGGCACCCGGGCGCTGGTCGGGTGCGACCTCCCTTTTCATACCTACGACACCCCGGAACAGGCCGTCGCCAACGCGCGCTTGCTGGTCGCCGATGGAGCCGGATTCGTGAAGGCCGAGGGCGGAACCGAAATCCTGCCCCAGATCCGGGCCATCCTCGATGCCGGTATTCCCTTCTGCGGTCACCTCGGGATGCTCCCTCAACACGTGCTGGAAGAGGGGGGCAAATACCGGATCAAGGGCCGTGACGACGCCGGACGTCAGCGTCTCCTCGCCGATGCCCGGGCGCTGGAGGAAGCAGGAGTCTTCGCCTGTATCCTCGAGTTGGTCACCCCACCCGTCGCCGAGGAAATCACCCGATCCTGTTCCCGCATGGTGACCATCGGGATCGGCAGCGGCCCGGACTGCGACGGTCAGATCCTGGTGACGCCCGATCTCATCGGCGGATTCCCCTGGTTCACTCCCCGCTTCGTCACCCCCCGTCTGCGCACCGGCGCCGACATCCGCGAAACGGTGACCCAATGGGTCGGTGAGGTGGAGGGACGTATTCCGCCTGGGACGAGCTCCGCCGGAGGAACGAGCTCCGCGAGTCCCTGATCCCGGACTCGCTCCACCCTCCAGAGCCCGGCGCCCGTCGCCAGAATTCCGAGGGGCACCTTGACTCTGCCCCTCCTGGGAGCGCGGGCGTCCTCGCCCGCTGCTTTCTTCCCTCTCCCCAGGCGGCCGGGGACGGCCGCGCCCCCGGAATTTGCCCGGCACGGCTCGCGAATCCACTTTTCGCCTGAGGACAGTGTCAAGCTGCGCCCGAATTCCGGGTTCTGGGAACTGGGAACTTTCCCCCGTTCCCTCGCTGGTCCATCCTGCTGGGCAATGAAGCCTTTGATTGCTGTTCTCGCAGGGTTGTCCTTCTCCATGTTGGCTGCCGCCGGGCAATGGGTCGTATATGAACCCAAGCCGGACAAAGCCAACGGCAAGCACATCGTCATGCTGTCGGGGGACGAGGAATACCGTTCGGAAGAAGGGTTGCCGCAGATGGGCAAGATCCTCAGCCAGACCCACGGATTCCGCTGCACCGTGCTCTTCTCCCAGGACGCCGACAGCACCATCAATCCGAACAACCAGACCAACATCCCCGGCATGCACCTGCTGGGGACCGCCGATCTGGTCATGAACCAGCTCCGCTTCCGCGAACTGCCGGACGCCGACATGAAGCATTTCGTCGACTACATGGAGGCCGGCAAACCCATGATGGTCCTCCGCACCGCCACCCACTCCTTCAATTACGAGCGCAACAAGCAGAGCCCGTACGCGAAGTTCAGTTGGACCGCCAAGGGCGGCGGCTTCGGCGGCATGACCGTCGGTGAGACCTGGACCTATCACCACGGCAACCACGGCGGCGAAGCCACCCGCGGCATCATCGACGGCAAGAATCGCGGCCACGCCGTCCTCCGCGGCGTCACCGACGTCTTCGGCCCCACCGATGTCTACGGGGTGAACCCGGACTTCCCCTCCGATGCCGCCATTCTGCTCCACGGCCAGGTCCTCAAGGCGATGAACCCGACCGATGGTCCGAATCTCGCCAAGGCGATCATGCCGTTGGTGTGGGTCCGGGAGGCGTCCGTCAACGGGGGCAAGAAAGCCACGTTCTTCTGTTCGACCATCGGTGCCGCCACCGATCTCCAGTCCGAAGACCTTCGCCGCCTCTTCGTCAACGCCAGCTACCACCTCACCGGTCAGGAAGTTCCGAAGAAGGCCGACGTCACCCTGGTCGGCGAATACTCCCCCTCGAAGTTCGGGTTCAACACCTACAAAAAGGGCGTGAAAGTCGCAGAGCACGAACTGAAGTAAGGGCCGACGCGGTCCCCGGATTTGGAACAGATGGGGTGTGATCCACCGATTCCGCGGATGACACCGATTTAAGGGGCTTTCAGGGCGGCGGGTTGGGTCGTCCCGCGCCGAGCGTCCTGGAGTGCGCGTGGCGTCCCCCACCGCCTTGGCCGCGGGTTCCTCGCACGCCGTGGACGCCTCCTCGCCCGGGCCAGCAATGATACCTCACGTGAAGCCGCGAAGACGGACGCTCCATTCGCGTAGCGAAATGCCGTCCGGGTGTTGGACGGGATTCCCGCCGTTTCGAAGGCGAGAGTGGGAGCGTGTGCCCCGCGCCGGATGCAGTGGCGAAAATCCAACTCCCGCAGAGACGCGGAAACGCAGAGAACCCATCCCCTTCTTCACCGCGTCTCCGCTTTCCCTCCGAAAGATCCAGACCCCAGAGTTGAGTCCGGGTCTCGGTCGTCACCACCCCCACCAGGCTCACCGGGCCGTACCCGTTGGTCGCGGATCCGCTGGTCCAGTACGTGCCCCCGCGCACGCTGGTCTGTTTCCACCAGTACTCACCCTGTCGCGCCGTGGCGGCACCGTTCACCGTCACCACGTTGGTGGCGTTAGCCAACCCGTTCACGGACGCCACCCCGGGCGTCACGATGCTCGTGTACTGGTTCAAGAGGTTCGCCGTGTAGCTTGTCGTCTGGAGGCCGGCGCCGATGGCGTCGCCTCCCTCCCGGCTATCCTTCCGGTTCCCGATGTCGTCGTACAGGTATCCGTACTGTTGT
>JBDNHZ010000103.1:0-15130 GCA_041688515.1 Verrucomicrobiota bacterium | reverse complement strand
GATGGGGACACCTGCACGACCTATTTGCCAGACGAGGTGATTCTGGAACTTCCAACCACCGCGCAGATCGAGATTCCCGAGGGCTTCGAAGTTTTCGGGCCTCCAAATTCCCCCTTGTGGATCCTGCCGCAAAGTCAGGATCCGGACCTGCTCTACCTCGGGGTTTCGGCCGAAGGGATTGCTGCCGGCCGATTCGACCCGCGATTCCAGGTTGATCTCGTGCGCAAGGATGGACCCGGTGATTTCTTCCTGTGGCAGTTCGACACGGTCGCCAATCTCGTCATGGCGATGAACTCCCGCGATGGCGTCTCGGCGGCCGATTCGATCCGTCCGCTGACCGGAGGCCACGAGCACTTCAACTGGGGTTTCAACGCCAGCGGCGTCCACGACGTGGTGTTCCGCGTCTCCAATCGATTTCTGGGAACCACCAACCTCGTCGACAGCGGCGAGGTCGCCGTGCGGTTTGGCGTTCAACCCTACGCCCTCGTCCTTCCCTCCGACCCGGCGCTGCTCTCCGTCCCGGAGCGGACCGATACCGGATTCCGATGCCGGGTCTCTGGCACACCCGGACGCGTCTACCCAATGGAAACCTCGACGGACCTCAAGAACTGGGAGCCGTCCGGCAATGTCACCACCGGCCCGGACGGCTCCGCGCTTTTCACAACGACCACCTCCGTCAACCCGCTGTTCGTCCGGGCCCGGATGCCTTGACCAACCGCCAACCCTATTGCGAACCGGTCCCCGACAACGTGCGGGTCGCGCGTTCCTGCATCCAGATCACGTCCACGTTGCCCGGCATGGCGAGGTCCAGCGGACGATCACTCTTCGACATCGGCGGAATGGTGCGGGGATCCTTCCAGCGCCGGATCTCCGAATGACCATCCGCGAAGGACATCCCGCCGGCCTTGCCGTGGTAGCTGGCGGGATAATCCACCAACTTGAGTCGGTTGGGCGCCGCCGGGTAACCTGCCATGTCCACGACGAAGTAGCCGTCGTTGATCGAATCCTGGCGCTCGTCCAGCAACACGAACGTCATCGAAGGCCCGGGGTTGTTCATGTCGGTCATCTTTCGATACACCAACCAGCCCGGCCCCGAACCGCTCCATCCAGGCCCCCCCACCCAGTTGTTCATCGACATGCTGCGGATCCGCGGGACCTTCTGTTTCTGTGCGTTGATGCCCATCGACGTGTCGGACGGACACTTCCAGATCCCCCTGGCTCCGCCGCAGTACTTCCACAGCGGACTCTTGAAGGTGAAATTGGTGTGGTTCCAATTGTTCTGATCCGCCGGATTGTTCAACGACAGCCAACTCCCCGCCGTCCAGTTCGGCACTTCCTTCGAGGTCCCCGGCGGCGTCCAGTTGGCGGCGCCCACCAGATTTTCGCCGTTGTCCTCGGCGTACAATCGCCAGGCCAGAGTCAACTGCTTGTGATTGTTCATGCACAGGATCCCCTGTGCCTTGGCCTTCGCATTTCCCAGCGCTGGCAAAAGCATGCCGGCCAGGATGGCGATGATGGCAATGACCACCAGAAGTTCGATCAAGGTGAAGGCGCCCTGCCCCCTTCTCCCTCCGGTGATACGGGATGAGTCCGGCTTGTCTAGGTAACGCATGGTAACGGTTCCTTTCGGCGCCCAGTGCAACCGCCCACGCCGGGAAGCCGCCTTAGGCCTTATGTGTGTGGTGACAGCCAAACAGTAGGAGTTCCTTGCTTTCTTTGTCAACCTCTCGTCTACCCGCTTCCTTGACCCGGGCGCGTCCGGACACCGCCCCCAATGCGGGAAGTCGGTTCTCCGGCCGTGCCGGGAGAATCCTGGGGGTGCGGTTCCGCGTGGTGGAACCGCTCGGACTGGTGGTGGAAAGCAGCGGGCTAGGACGCCCGCGCTCCCAGGAGGGGCAGTGCCAATGCGCTTCCTTGACCCGCGCCGTCGGCCGGACATCCTCGCCCCATGCATCCCGCAGACCAGTACGTTGAACGGGTCGTTGACCTGCTCGATCCGTCGCTCAACCGACTGCACCAACTCACCCTGGAGGAAGCCCGCGCCCGGGTGCTCTCCGGCGACCCCGACGCCGTCCGGACCATTGACGGATCCTTCGCCTTGCTGGCGCGCGACGGCAAAACCGTCCGGATGGCCCGTTCCCTTGATCGTCCGATGCGCTACTTCCTCGCCAAACGGCAGGAAGGCCCGGCCCTGGTAGTCGCCGACCGGATGGATACCATCCGCGAGCAATTGAACCGCGAGGGCCTGGGGGACCAGTTCCATCCGAGCTACACCCGGATGGTCCCGGCGCATTACGTGGTGGAGATCCAGTTGCTCGGCTGCCCGGATCCGGATCCGGTTTACACCCGCTACTTCACCCCGGAACGGAATTCCCAACCCGCCGACCTCGACCTCATTGGTGCCCGCTACATCGGTGCCCTGGCCGATGAACTGGCGAAGTGGATCCAATCGGTCGGTCCCAAGGAACCCATCGGCGTGGCCTTCAGCGGGGGAATCGATTCGGGCTCGGTCTTCCTCGTCACCTACCACGTGATGAAGCAACTCGGCATCAGCCCGTCCCGACTGAAGGCCTTCACCCTCGATTTCGGCGATGGCCCGGATGCACGTCAGGCGCGCGAATTCCTCGACGCCCTCGGCCTCGGCCTCTTTCTGGAGACCATCCCCGCCAGCCTCGACGACATCGATCCGGCGGATGTCGTCCGCACCATCGAGGACTACAAACCTCTGGACGTGGAATGCGCCGCCATGGGCCTCGCCCTCTGCCGTGGCATCCGCAAGCGCTATCCAGACTGGCGCCTGATGCTGGATGGCGACGGCGGCGACGAGAACCTCAAGGACTACCCGATCGAAGAGAACGCCGAACTCACCATCCGCAGCGTCGTGCACAACCTGATGTTGTACCACGAAGGATGGGGCGTCGGCCGGATCAAGCACAGCCTCACCTATAGCGGTGGACTCAGCCGGGCCTACGTCCGCACTTATGCCCCGGCGCGACGTTACGGATTTGATTCCTTCAGTCCCTATACCCGACCGAGCGTGATCTCCGTCAGCGAAGGCATCCCGTTCATCGACCTCACCCAGTATGACGTCCCCACCCTCTATTCCCTCAAGGGCGAGATCGTCCGACGTGGGATCAAGGCCATAACCGGCCTCGACATGCCCACCTTCGACAAGCGCCGTTTCCAGCATGGAGCCATCGCCAAGGAATCCCTCCGGAACCGCATGCCCGCCCAGGAAGCCGCCTACCGCCGTCGTTTCCTCAGCCTCTACGCCTGAAAAACCCCCGCCCATGATCCATCGCCTCCTACCGCTTTTCGCGGCGGCCGCATTCGCCCTCGTCACCGCCGCCGAAACCGTCAAGGACCGCGAGGGTGCCGTGCGGAAGGACCGCACCGAACGCGAGAACGATCCGCGCTGGATCTACAACGACGTGGACAAGGGGTTTGCCGAGGCGAAGCGAACGGGCAAACCCCTATTGGTGATCCTGCGTTGCGTTCCCTGCCTCGCCTGCTCCGGCATCGATTCCCAGGTCCTGCTCGATCAGTCCGAGGCGTCGCGGGCCATGGACCCGTTCGTCCGGGTCCGGCTGATCAATGCCAACACGCTCGATCTGTCGCGGTTCCAGTTCGATTTCGACCTGTCCTTCACCACGCTGCTCTTCAATGGCGATGGCACCCTCTACGGGCGATACGGTTCCTGGGATCATCAAACCAACGCCCAGCAAACCGCCACCACCGGCTTCCAACGCTTCCTCGAAGGCGGTCTCGCCCTGCACCAGGCCTATCCTGCCAACCGCGAGTCCCTCGCCAACAAACAGGCCGCACTGACCCCCTACCGGACTCCCGTCGAGATCCCCGGTCTGGCCGGCAAATATACCCCGCTCCTCAACTGGAATGGAAAGGTCGTTCCCAGCTGCGTCCACTGTCACCAGATCAACGACGCCCTCCGCATCACCCTCCGCGAACAGCGCCAGCTCATCCCCGAAAGTCTGGTTTACCCAACGCCCCAGCCGGCCACCGTCGGTCTGACCCTCGCTCCCGACGACTCCGCCCGAGTCACCGCCGTGGTTCCAGGGTCCCCGGCCGATCGCGCTGGATTCCAGACCGGCGACCACATCGCCAGCCTCGACGGCCAACCGCTGCTCTCCATCGCCGACTTCAGTTGGGCGCTCCACCGACTCCCCACGACCGCGAAAGTCCCGGCGGTCATCCTCCGCAGCGATTCCCGGCTCACCCTGCAACTCGATCTCCCCGCGGGCTGGCGTCATCCATCCGACATCTCCCGCCGCGTCGGCACCTGGGGAATGCGCGCCATGGCTGCCGGCGGCTTGCAACTCGAAGATCTGTCCGACAGCGAACGCCTGCAGCGCCAGATTCCCGCGGATTCCCTCGCCCTGCTCGTGAAGCATGCCGGCGAATACGGCAACCATGCCGCCGCCAAGAAGGCCGGCTTCAGGAAGGAAGACGTCATCGTGTCCCTCGAAGGCCGCACCAACCGGTTCACTGAAAGCGAATGGATCGGTTCCGCTCTTCTCCGTCATCTTCCCGGAACCAACCTCCCCGCCGTGGTCCTCCGCGGGACCGAACGTCTCGAACTGCGCCTCCCCATCCAGTGAACGCCCTCTCCCTCTACACCGACCTTGCCGTCTCCGGCGACGCTCTCGACCTCCTCCGTGCCGGCGTCGGAAGCCACTCGCTGATCCAGGCCCGTCGGCCCACCTCCTCGGTTCTCGCCAAAGCCGAACCCGATCCCGCCTTCCTCCACGCCGAGGTCGCCTTCGGACAACCGGATCTCGACAGCATCCGCGCCTCCGAACGACTGCGCTGGATCCATCTCTCCAGCGCCGGCTACACGCGCTATGACACCGCCGCCTTTCGTGATTTCGCCCGGCAAAGGGGATTGCGGGTCACCAACAGTTCCCAGGTCTATGCCCAGCCCTGCGCCGAGCATGTCTTCTCCTTCATGATGGCCCAGTCCCGGGCTTTGCCCGTTCAACTGGCCACCCGTACCGCCAACGGTTCTTCCGACTGGTTTCGTCTCCGGACCCTGCCTCGCTCGCCCCGCGGCCAGACCGTCCTCATCCTCGGCTACGGAACCATCGCCGAACACCTGATCCCCCTTCTCGCCCCCTTCGGCATGCAGATCACCGCCCTGCGCCGCCAACCCCGCGGCGACGAAGCCGTCCGGATCATTCCCCCGGAGCAACTGGCGGTGGTCCTTCCGGAAATCGATCACCTGGTCAATTTCCTTCCCGACAACGCCGCCTCCCGACAATTCGTGGACGAATCCGTCCTCGCCGCCCTCAAGCCCGGGGCCGTGTTCTACAACATCGGACGGGGAACCACCGTGGATCAGTCGGCGCTCGACCGCGCCTTGCGTTCCGGCCGCCTTGCTGCCGCATGGCTCGATGTCACCGAACCCGAGCCCCTGCCTGACGGACATCCCCTGCTCTCCGCGCCCAACTGCTACATCACGCCCCACACCGCGGGTGGACACCACGGCGAACACGCGGCCCTGGTGCAGCACTTCCTCCAGAACCTCCGGCGCTTCGAAACCAACCTGCCCCTGATCGATCAGGTGATCTGACCCGGATCCCGAGGCCAATCCCGTCGCACCCGAATCCGTTCAAACCGAAGAAATTTCGAGAATCCCCTTGCCGCCCAGCCCCCTAATCTTTATCCCTCTTTCGCGGGGTGGAGCAGCCCGGTAGCTCGTCAGGCTCATAACCTGAAGGTCCTAGGTTCAAATCCTAGCCCCGCAACCAATTTCTGGCCGTCCTTAAGGGGACGGCCTTTTTGTTTCCTGGGGGCATCGATCGAAGCCCCGTTGCTGATGACGCGCCGATGGGGCGCCAGGCGCGTCCAGCCCTCCGGTCGCCCCTTCGGGGCTGCCTACGGGCCGGACGCGCCTGCGGGCGTGTGGGACCGTCAAAAGACAGGCGGGACGGCTGCGTTTGAGAAACTTTTCCAGACCTCAAAGCATAACTTAATTTTTCCGGAAATTCGTCCTACGCTTGGGGACCACTTCACTCCGGCGTCGCTCCGGGCTGCTGAGGGCGACCCTGCGAGGAACTGACGGCTCCAGGGTGAAGTCCCAGCCCATTGACACCAGGGCATCCCCCTCTCAACCCGGTTACGGCTGTGGTTGAGACTGTTCGTATTCCAAATCAGGACCACGACACCGAAGAGATTGATCAATCTCTCCAATCCTTCCCCTGCGCCTGAGTAGTTACGACCCTTGAATCAAAGGCCGTGTACCACAAAGCTGTTGGTGGTGCCGGCTGGCTCGGCCCGCTTCGGTTCTTTGGCGTGTCGGTTTGCGAACCATAGAAATATCGCAAACAGGATTGATAGCACCGCTATCACCCCGGCTATTAGTGTAGTATTCACTGTTTGAATTTGGCTAAAGTGACAGAAGCGGAGGCCAATCGGCCTAAAACATAGTTAGTTCTTTCGCTGCAAGCATTAATACAACTTAACATAACCTCAAATCCATCTTGGTTGCTCGTAGTTCGACGTTATCAAGAATACGTTATGCACTAAACCAAAAAGGCCAAATTTCTCCTGCTTCCAGCGCAAACTAAGCTGGGGCTGAATTTACCGACCGCATGGCTCGCAGATCGCTTAACTGCAATGGTAAGCCTTCCTATTTCCGGATCCACCTGTCCCCATCGGGGTCTGTCATCGTGCTACCATCAATCGGCCTGCGGCGCGCATCACCACCCGTTCCGATCTCTAAAGTCATGGCCTTCCCGTCAACGCGATACTTGCCAGATTTCTGAACCGACAAACCCATCCATGCATGTCTCCTTCAAAAATAGCGTTCCTTCGCTCCTCAATTCAATATAACAGTTATGATTCTTCTGCTTCTTGTAGGTACCGGCTAGCGGCCGACGCATGGTTCCAGCAGAACAAAGCGCCCAACTTGCTCCATCAATCCACCCTGGGCCGCCATCCCTTCCGATGACCCCAGAAACGACCTGACAACAAACCGCGTGGAGGCCCTGTCTGTCATGGCTGTCCATCTACCTCCTTCCTGATAACCCAAAAGCTGAAGTGCCGTGGCGTTCACAGCCAATGTAAGGCCCGTGCCCCGGAGCGCGTGATACCTTCCAGATTCGCGTGAACCCAGGGCACACGTCTGCCGAAGGGACACACAAAACCCGCGAACGCATTCAGCCTTCGAGGGGCATGCCGTCGGATGAGAAAAGATTATCGCTCAATGCGGTAGTACCGACGGTCGAATTCTGCGGATCTCACATCTATAAAGTCGAAGTAACCGAGGGCGTTTACTTGGATTGTGGCCAACTGCGACCAACCACGGAGATCTGTAGAACCATGAACCACATGGGTGACCAATGGCTTCCCGTAAAACCGAAATTTGAACGTCCCGTTGGTCAGCCTTTGGAAATCGGTCATGACATTGTTCCCCGGTGTGACAAGCAGCATTTGATCCTTGTTCGGGGCTGGCGCATAGGTCGCGTTGCCGCCTTGCGAAGCGCGCAACTCCACCGCACCCGCTCCAGTCAGCGTTACGACATTTCCGCTTAGAACCGCTGGCCCAGACAACACCGAAAGCTCCACGTGCAAATCCGAGCTCGCTGAGGCCGAAAGTGGAAAAGGTGCATCTCCGAAAACTTGGAGGCTCAGTGAACCAAACGTGATGAACTGGGGCAGTTTAGCCGCTTCAAAATTGATTTCCACATTCGCGGCCGCGCTGTAATTAACATTTCCTGCTTGGGACGCCCGCAAGTTCACGACGCCAGCGCCAGTAAGAGCAACTTGGCCTCCAGCGCCCAAAATGGCTGGCCCATTCAAAACCTCCACGTTCACGGGTAATCCCGAACTGGCGTTGACCATGACATAGAAAGGAGGTTCATCCAAGCGCTTCTCGGCTACCGGTGCAAAAACAATGGATTGCTGGGCCTTCGCCACGGTGAAACCTTGTTGCGTTTCAGCAGCCGCGTTGAAATTGAGGTTGCCCGGCTCGTTAGCCCGAATGGTGATCACCCCTGCGCCGGTGATCGTAAGGAGGTTCCCTCCCGCTAAACTCGCGGGGCCGGACACGCCGAACTTAACATCCAATCCCGAACTTGAACCCGCCACCAGGAGAAACGGAGCAGCGCCAAATATTTGATCCTGCAAAGGTGGAAACGAAATAGCCTGATCCTGCTTGGGACCGTTATACGTGACAGTCAGAGTGGCAGTTCCATTATTACCCGCCTGATCGAAAACGGTAAACTCAAGAATGTTTTTCCCGGCTTGAAGCGGAATACTACGAACAAACCAATTCTCAGGTTCCCTGGTAACTTCGCCTCCTCCCCCGCGATCATTTGACCAAACAATTCGCGCAATCCCAACATTATCAGAAGCTATTCCGCCAACATTAACCGTGCTGACCTCGCTGATGTGGGCGCTGGAGAAAGTGGGATTGGTTATAAATACTGCAGGCTTTTCTATATCCTTATTTTTTAAGACTGTTAAGCCAGAGCCGTTGTGTCCGAGATATACAATCTCGCTTTGCCCAAGCGCGCTTGAATCCGTTGCAATACTTGTTGCCCCCAACAACGGATAATGGCGGCGAAGAACGGGCGATCCCGGTGTGCTGACGTCATAGGTTAGAACTCCTTGTGAGGTCACCACGTGGAGCAGATAATCCTGAATTGCCAAAGCACTTCCGTGAAAATCAAAATCTGGATTTTGCTCAAGCAGCGGAACTTCACCAACTAATTGAGGCACTAAGGGTTGCGATATGTTTATAATCTTTAACACACGAGGGCCGCTGTGCGAGAGGACAAACGCATGGCGTGCGTCGCTCGTAAGAACTACGTCCAATAAGTTTCCAAGGCCGGTGAGTGCTCCCTGCTCCCGCAGTAAACTAATGTTTGACACATCGACTAGAAGAAATGATCCGTCGAGACTTACGACTGCTGCTGTAGCACCTTGAACGGCGAGCGAGATCGGAATAGAATTCAAGCTAATATTCAGGGTTCCACGCGCAACCGGGCTGGAGGGTGATGTAATATCGAACGTCATGAATTTCGGTTTCGAGTTGTCCAGGTCGGATCCAGCAACGAACAGTGTGTTGCCGGCAGTCCTCATTTTCTCTGCCGAGATCGTAAGCCGGTCGATTGAATTCCCAAGGATTGCGGGAGATGATGGATTCCTAATGTCCAGAATCCTGATCCCCCCTGAGCGAACAAAAGCATATCCGCTGTGTGTAAGTATTTGCCCCTGAAACTCTCTCAAATCCGTACTTTGCCACTTCTGAACCGGCAAGGCGGGATTGCTGACGTCGAATATCTTGAGCCCATGGTTTCCCATCGTAATGAGTTGATTCCCCGTCAAGGCGATGCTGGAGTAATAACTTCCCAAAAGATCTCCATCCGTAAATGTACTCAACACAGCCGGTTGAAGAGGGCTAGAAACATCTAAAATGTTTAATCCTCTATCTCCGCTGGGTACGTAGAGGCGGCCCCCGGTAACAGCGGAATGATAGCCCTGACCAGAAGCCATCTCCGGGAATCCAGCAACAGGCTGAGCAAGACCACTTGTGTGCTTCAAAACTACCGAATTAAACGGCCCTGAAGCGTAAATGTACCCGTTTGCTGCAGACACTGAAAATGCAGATACGATACCGTGTATTCCAGGCAAGCTTACTTGTGTGTCGCCGAGATTGATCGGGGCATCAGGGTTGCTGACGTCCAAAGTGTTCATCGAAAGGAAGCGAGCTGCAAAGACAGAATTGCCAGAGATGGCCAGGGATGGCGAGTACCCTCCAATTCCTGTGCTTCCTCTGAGCCGAGGGGATGCGGGATTTGTAACCTCAACGACGTGTAAGCTGGAGTTGGCGGAGACGTACGCAAAAACTCCCGTCGGCTTTGTCGCAAGAACAAGGTCATCCGCAATGCCGTTTACGGAGGTGGTAGAAACAAGCGCTGGCCGGATTGGATTGGACAAATCCAAAATCTCGAGTCCCGCAGCAGAAGCAAGGTAAGCGCGCCCACCGAGTATCTTAACAGCGGTTGTCCATCCCGAGGAACGGTAGAATCCCGCAAGCGACGGTGCCGACGGAACACTGATGTCCACGACTTGCAAGCCGGCGTCCGAATCAGCCACATAGGCGAAATGGTCGAAGATTCTGATGTCGCGGACGATTCCTGGGAGTAGCAACCGGCCCACCACTGACGGTCTTGCAGGATCGGACACGTTGAGAACAAGTAGCCAGTACCCCTCGCCCAGATAAGCATAATCCCCTTGGACCGCAACCCCTAGTGCGTTTCCACCGACTGCGGTTAGTTTTTTGATTCCGCTGCCGGGTTCCTCTCCGTACACAAAGCCATTCGGGTAGCTTGCAACGCCTCCCACCGTCTGTACTTGGACTGCCACAGAACCGTAGCCCGCACTAGAAGGGGTGACACATAATACCTGCGAAGAATTGACTACGGAAACACCCGTAGCCAATGTTCCGCCGATGCGCACCGTCGCTGGTGCCGCAAAGTTAATCCCCTGGATGCTTATTGGAGTTCCACCTTGCAAGGCGCCGCTCCCCGGCGTAATCGCGAAGATCGCTGGCTGTCCGGGAGGAGGTGTGTAAGTCTCACGCAATGCTGTCGTTTGCCCTTTGCGAATGACGACCGGCTTGGGAGGTGGTGATGTCCAGCCGACCACTGGGTCGAAAGTGACATTGTAACTGCTCGCTGGAAGGATCGGCAGAGTGGAACCACTGGAATTGGGTTCACCACCATTCAAGCGCCATTTCGCGCCCAGCGTGATGGCATCCTGGGGCAAAAGCGTGACGGTAAGAAAACCCGGGGTTGTATCTGGGGTGAACTCAAAAACCACGTCTCTGGTTTCGCCGGCCTTTATATTGGCGAAGCCCCCGTTAGGGCCGACCCATCCCTCCACTCCATAGAGCTCAATGGTGTAAATCGCTGGATAAGTGGCATAACTCGTCCCGCTGTCGCGCTTCCCAGAACCTCCAGCGAAGGTCCATTTGATCCCTGCGGCCGCGGCTTCTGGCGGGTTAATTAACACGCGCACCGCACCGAGAGTCGGATCGCCTGGTACGAAATTGCCCGTCACGGTCTTATCCCGCTCCATCAGCACGTTTATTGGTGAGGAGGTTCCGGAACCGTCGCCGCTCCAAGCCGTGAAGCGATGATTGAACTCCGGAACAGCGTAAATTTGAACGGTTGTTCCAGCGGCGTAAGTTCCATCTAAGGAAAAGGGCGACGGCGAAATGTATCCTTGAGATCTATCGGAAACCAAACTGAGCCGAAAGCGGGTCGGGGGGGTGACGGCGTAGTGGCCGGTGACGTTTGCCGTTTGTCCAGCAACAACATTCACAGTTTGGTCTGCAAGGGGTGCATAGCCCGAGACAGTTTTGAAGGAGATACTGTGAACACCTACGCTCAGGCCGGTGGCGCTTTCATCGGAATTGCGGAAGTAGCCCCCATCCACTCGCCACTGCGCTCCTGCTGCCACTGCTCCGACGGGCGAGAGACTAATCGACAGCGAGCCAGTGTTGGGGGGAGCCGCCTCCACCGAGAATGTCTTTAGGTTTGAAGCGGCTTGTCCTGCGTTCGTTACCGTTACTGACCATGTGCCGACCGCCGATTGAACCGTGATATTGTATTGCAGTTGGCTGGAACTCAGAAAAATTGGAGGTCGCACGTATGCGATATTGGCAGGGTCGCGAATGATAAGCGTGGAAGCGCTCGGATCACCAGCGGCCTTAAAGTTGGAGCCGTAAATGTTGATTAGTTGCGTCGAGAGTGAAGATGCCAACGCTGATGGAGAAACGGAGGCGATCGACGGAGCGGCAACGGGTGCGACCTGAACTGTGATCGGCCTGAAGTAGTAGTCGAAGCGCGCATTTTTTGCATTCCCTCCCCTGATCCTAATATAGTGTGTTCCGACATCTGCTGTCGTGGGCGTCCACCGAAAAATTCCCGTTCCGATGCTCCCTGTGGGCAGACTGTTTTGGTTCGTCGAACCAATCTGTGAACGAAAGCTGTTGAACGGATTAGTGTCTGCGTCAGTCTGAAAAGTGATTGTCTGCGCAGAACTCCAGTCAGCAAAATAGTACGGAATGCCAACCTCCTGACCGACCGTCACAACGCTTGGAATCGTGCTGCGTTGGTCAAATCCTGCGTTTGACCAATCCTGTTGTGCCGAAGCAACCGACACTCTGCTTCCCATCCCACCTGCGCCCGAAATAGATTCGTTGATCCCAGACAAGGGCCGTGTCAAACGTGGATTCACAAACCGGCTGAAGCTGTAGCCGGTCGCGTTACGAGCCGTACTCTTTTGATACCAAACATCCTCAACCGCGCAATCCCCATCGGTCGTCGAAGTCAGTGCAATTGTGCCATGGTAGTACGTGTGGACTTCTGTATGTTCATTGCAAAATAGTGAAGTCCCGCGAATCGCCTCCGAAAGGTTAGCGTTCGTCGCTCCGGCTATTGATTCGCCTGAAGTGAGACCTGTTCGATAATAGTTGTCTGCGAACAGCACGTTGATATATGTGACAGGAATCAGGTCATTGCCCAGTACTGGTCGCACTGGATGCGGATCTAGCGTGGTCACTTGGTCAACAAGAACCCCTCTAACAGCTAGATTCAGCGCTATTTTAGCATTCAGGCTGCATCCGCGACTGTGACCAATCAGGTGAATTGGAATCTCAGCAAGACTTCGTCCTTTGTGAAGCTGACCAAAAATGTAATCGTAGAATCTAATCGCAACATTCTGAGCTGGGTAATCGATCGACTCGTTGCTCGCAGCAGCCCAGTCCAACAAAATTATAGCGCCCCCAGTATTGGTGATGTTAATGTCTGTTGCGTCATCCTCCAACCGAATGAGATCGTCCGCAGTCGTCCAGCCAGACTGCTTATCGTATCGAAGTCGGTAGATCGGGAGATTCGCCCCGATTCGGTTCGTTATCGCTTGTGCCATTTCGAGCGGCCAAGCAGGCAAGTATCCTCCGAGGGGGGTAAACCCGTGTGTTATGATCGTTAAACCGCAAGTGGGATTCGCCGCCCTGCAATATAAGCTGATTACCATGGCGAGCAGAAAAATGAATTTTGTCTTCATAGTTGTTTCAACCGAAAATCACATTTGTATCTCAAGCATAGGGACGTGCCTCGCGTCGCGTCCCTCGATGAATCTTACCAGCTTCTTCGCGTTCAGCTTACAAGGACTTGCACTCGTTGACACATGGGTTCTCACAGCAATGGTTTTTGACTCGATAGCGGCCGAACTCTCGGCGGATGGGAGCGCTTGTTTTTGGGCCCTGCGGAAAGCCGGGAGCGACGACCAAAGTCAGTTATGGCGGTCACCTGGGCTGATTTTACGGGGGCGATAGGCAAGTTCAATGTTCCCGTTTGGTTTGCGGGGTCTCTGAGAATGACTTTGTCCCAAATATCCGGCCACTCAAATTGGGGGAAATACAGTCGACTGTCTGCCGAAGCTTGGAGTAGCTGACTCAAAAGCTGGTGAAGTCCCATCGTAGGAATCTGGCTGCGCTCCGATGCGGAGTACAGCGAACCCGAATCGTGCCATGGACAGTTTTTGGACGCCTGGTTCATAGGAATGGTTCCAATGAGTGATAGGAGGATACCCGAAGTCAACCATTTTCGGGTCTTCGCTACGTCCCGTTACTGGGCCAACCGGGACGCTGGCGGTGATAGACTCCGTGTGCGTCGAGATGACCGCCGTCGGCCTGTCACTGGCTCTTTTCGATCGTTGGTATTCCGACACCCGTTGCGCGATGTATTCGAACTGCGCGTTTCGGTCTGGGTGGGAAGATCCCTCCTTGGTTTTCGAATTCGACTGGTGGCTATAGCCAGCGTTCTTGAGGAGGCTAGCGACCGTGCGGGCGCTCACGGGGTGGCTCCTGCCACGCAGTTAGTCGGCAAGTCTCGCCGTGCTCTTGCAGGTCCAGAGCAAATTCGACTCCGGATGTCCACGCGCTCCGGATTCCAGAAGACCCTCCAACGCCGCAAGTAGGCCGGGATCCAGGACTGTCAGCGCCTTCCGCCCACCGCCTGGGCGGCGGACCCGCGCGATATCGGTAGTCGCGGAGCGGTTAGACGATTGGGCAAGCTCGCGTTGGCCCGCGCGGATCGTATTGCGAGCAAGCCCAGTCGCCGCGGAGACCGCGGCAATCCCGCCTCGTCCTAACTGCGAGGCTTCTGCGGCGGCCCAATGTCTTCGCATACGTTCATCCATGCGGCCCCCGAGCAACCGATACTTTTCAGGGATCTCAGGAATGAGTTGCCTCG
Source organism: Verrucomicrobiota bacterium (assembly GCA_041688515.1). GTDB lineage: Bacteria > Verrucomicrobiota > Verrucomicrobiia > Limisphaerales > UBA9464 > UBA6176. The sequence continues at coordinate 845 of JBDNHZ010000103.1, read as the reverse complement.
TTTTGATGGACTACAGTCTCGCCTGGAGCCAATACAGAGTCCAGATAACAAGTCATGTTAATATTGCGCGGGCCATAAGTGTCGGGCTTGCTTCACTCCCAATCCGCGTTTTTGAAGCCCAAGGTCTTGGCATTTTCAGAGACGGCGCGCTTGGTTTGATCTTGGGCACCGTTGGGGAAGTTCGCTTGAATCTCGACGCTGATTTTGATTTCCGCGTTCGGGTCTGCGGCGAGGGTCGCAATGATCTCTTCGGCAACCTCAACGAGACGCATCTTGGCCGTGGTGGCGTTGATGGTGACGTTGCCGTGAAATGACTTCGCCATGGCTGGCACGGGCGGAGTCGGACCCGGTGGCGTAGCTCCAGGCGGAGTCGGACCCGGCGGGGTGGGGCCAGGAGGAACAGGACCGGGGCCTCCAGGCGGCGTGGGGATTGGCTTGGGTTGATTCGACTTGTCATAGGCGTCGGCTGCGGCCGGCTCGATGAGTAGGAGCGTATCGTCGAGTTGCACGTTGGCGTCGCCGAGTTTGAAGCCGTCGAACTTGCCTTCGTGTTGGCCGTAGGCGGTGCCGAAGAAATCGCGGCTGGCGGCTCCTTTGGAGATGGCTTGGGCGAGCACGTCCTTGGTCTTCAGGCGTGGCAGATATAGGTAGCGAAGGGTGTCTTCCCAGAAAGCCAACGCCCCCGCTGCCGGTTTGTCGGCTTTCCAGTAAAGTTCCATGAGCTTCGTGCGCAGATGAATGGGCGACCACGTTGGGATGACCCATTCGTTGTCCAGACATACTCGCTGGATCTCGGAGCCAAGCGCGCCGCCGGACGTGTTGAGCGGCATGGCTTCGACCACGGG
>JBDNHZ010000102.1:0-5928 GCA_041688515.1 Verrucomicrobiota bacterium | reverse complement strand
CTGATGTGATCCTGTCCGCGGCCGTTGAACCCGACGATCGCGACCCGGATCGTGTCGCTGGGTCCGATGACCCGGCTCCGTGGGCGAAAGGCCGTCTGGCTTTGGGTGGCGCACCCGGGGAGGGCGATGGCGGCGGCCGCGATGGAACTGCTGGCGAGGAACTGTCGACGGTTCATGACGTGGATTGCAGGGATCGGAGTTTATGGGTCCGCAGCGACCAGAACATCGCCGTTGGGACGGAAGGTGACCCGGTAGTGGACGCGTTCGCCGCACCGGCTGACGGTCCAACGTTCGACGAACTCCGAGTGGGTGGAATCAGGAATCGTGCGGGCCGAGGGCGAGGTGGTGGCCTTGGAGGCGTCCGGCAGCGAGTGCGTGTAGGCCTGATCAAACGGAGTGGCGGACACCTGGGGACGGGTGACGACCTCGGTGTTGATGACCTTGCGGCTCTTGCAGTCCGGTGCCGCAGCGGCGTCGGTGGCGAGGACCTGGGTTTCGCCGGCGGCGAATTGGGGGCCGGTGGCGATGCCGGTGCCGACGACCCGGTTGAACGGGTTCGAGGAACACCCGGCGGCGATCAGGGCGATCAGCGGGATCCAAAGGAGATTTTTCATGGTTTAGTATCTATAGAGCGCACGTACTCCTGATAGCGAGCCGCAATTCCCGCCGTCCCCGTGTCTCCGGGATGCAGCAGGACGCGATAGCGGAACGTGACGGAACCGCCCGCCGGGATTTTCAGGTCGCCGGCGCCCTTCTCGCGTTTCTCAAAGTCGTGCAGACCGAAAGGGTTCGCAGCAAACAGGCCATAATCACGGGCGTGCCACCAAGTGGGGTAACGGGGGTTGCTGGGATGATCGAAAATGGAGATCCCGTAGGTTTTACCGTTTACGGGTCCGTAGTAATCGACCCATTCCGCCCGTTTCCCCCACACGGCCCCGTCCTTGTCGCCTCTGGAACTGACCAGGTGACCTTCTCCGGGACGGTTCTTGGGTTGCAGGTTGCGCATGGACTCCGCCATGCGGATGGCGAAGGTGCCCTCCTTGGTGTCGCCCAGGGTCAGGTCGCCATGAGAAGCGTGAATGGTGATCTCAAAGTCGATGACTCGTTCAGGCCCGGTCGGCCGATGGAACCGGAAGGAGCGTTCGTCGTGGGCCACGACTGTGCCGTCTTTGGCACGCCACTCGTTGCGGGTGGTGATCACGCCAGTGTCCTTGCCCGACTTCTGTTGGAGGAACTCCTGATGGACCGTGCGCCCGGCCTTGTCGGATTCGCTCCACAGATCCACGCCGTTGGCATCGCCGTGACTGAACCAGAGCGCGTGGTGATGGGGATGGTCGTGTTCTTCGCCCGGCACGTCCTCCTAGGGCCAGCGTCGGGTCAGATGCACGCCGTCGGCGCTCGGGAGCGGATAGAGAAACGGCCGGGAAACATTGCGGAAATGGTACTCGGTGAAGAGTTGCCCATCGAGTTCCACCCGGATGACGTCGTTGGTCTCGGTCAGACGCACGCCCTTCGCCGCCCCCGCACCGTCGCTGGAGCAGAAGGAACGGCATCCGACGCCGAGAAAGGCGGCGGCAAGCAGAGCGGTGGCCCAGAGAAAACGCGGACGGGGAAACATGTAAGTTTCCAAATAGCCCCGCGCCGCCCGTCGCGGCAACGACTTTTTGCCGGTCAGGCCCGCGGATGGGTGGCGTCGTACACCTGTTTGAGTCGGGCGGCGCTGACGTGGGTGTAGATCTCGGTGGTCTGGAGATGCGCGTGCCCCAGAAGTTCCTGGACCGATCGGAGATCGGCACCGTGGTCGAGCAGGTGGGTCGCAAAGCTGTGCCGCAGTTTGTGCGGCGTGATGGCGGGATCCAGTCCCGCCGCGGCCAGGTAGCGCTTCAACCGGGTCTGGATCTCGCCAGCGCGGACCGGATCCAGGCGGTGGCGCCGGGCGAGGAAGACCGGCGTGCCAATGGCCTGGGGATGATCGACCGCAGCCCAGTAGTCCAGGATGGCTCTCCGTGCGGGTTCGCCCAGGGGAACCTCGCGTTCCTTCCGGCCCTTGCCCCGGATTCGCAGGACCCGTTCCGCCAGGTTCATTTGTTCGCACCGCAGTCCGCAGGCTTCGCTGATGCGCAGTCCGGACGAATAGAGCGTCTCGAGCAGCGCCCGATCCCGAAAATAGGGCGTCGGATCAAACCCGCCCGAGGCGTCGTCCTGCCGTTCCCGTTCCATTTCGGCCAGGGGGGTCTCCAGCAACCGGACGACATCGGGCTCGGGCAGGTGCTTGGGCAACTTCCGGGGAAGACGGGGAAGACGGAGTTGTCGGACGGGTGTGGACTCGCGGGTGCCTTCACGGACCATCCACTTGAAGAAGGTCCGGAGCGCACTGAACCGCAGTGCGACCGAAGCGGGATCCATCCCGCGACGTCCCAGCTAGCGCAGGTAGAGGCGCAGTTCGTCCCGTGAGATCTCCGTCCAGGCTGGCCGCCGCGCCGCGGTCTCCTGATGCCACCGTCCAAATTCATCGAGGGCGGAGCCGTAGTTTCGGACAGTATAAGGCGACGTGTTCCGTTCCACCGCCAGATGGCGACGGAACTCCGCGACCAACGGATCAACTGCATCAGGAGCGGGGAGGTCGGACACGACGGCAGCCTGACCGTTGGGAGGCTGCGTGGCGAGGAGAGCATCCGCAGGAGGGAAGGCGGCGCGGGGAAGAGCCGTCTTCACCCAAGACCCGATGGCCCAACCCCTGAGCGGAATGGATCGGGCGCGAACAGGCCTGAAACCCGGGCGGCGATGAACCCGGGCGCTTGCGTTCGTGCATGAGGTGGAGTAGCCACGACCAAGGACGAGGAAGGGGATGAATCTCTACCGTGGCAATCAAGGGACCGTCATACGCCCGGGACTGGCGTGCCCAAGCTGGAAGCGTCGTTGGTCCGGCACAGGTCCCCGGGCATCGGCTTCAATCAACCCTGCGGTGTCGTCGGTCTCCCCGGTGCACTCGACCCGTGGGCTCGACCTGAGCGGGACGATTCACGGTGCGGGCGGCATCGGCGGGTCGCTGATGCGGAGTCCCAGCGGCACCCTGGCGACGGCCAACGTCATGCGATTCTCCAGCAAACCCATCTTGCTGTCGTCCTCGGGCGGTTGGGGCATGTACTACTACGGCTACCGCTTCTATGATCCGGCAACACAGCGGTGGTTGAATCGGGATCCGTTGGAAGAGATTGGCTCCCTGCCCAATGGCCTTCGGATTCGCTATACGAAATGTATGCCCTTCGAGCTATGGCTTGGACCCAGCATTTACGTGTTCGCTCGGAGCAATCCCATCCGTTACGCTGATACCGATGGACGCCTGACAATACCTTTGCCTTGTATAGGAGGTTAAGAGATCACTTTTGATGATCCATTGAGTTGTGCGAATCGAATCAAGAATGAAGTCTTGGAGACTCGTTGCAGGGGCGCTTCAAAGCCTGAGGGGGACAGCTCGTGCCATGAAGCGCACTGCATTACAAACTGTCGGATAGCCCGGGAGTGTTCTGGTGGGCGTGCTACGGCGGGAGCCGCAAGCTGGGCAAAAGAAGTTAAAGATCAGTTCATAAAATTGTTTAAAGGGGAAGGAGATGGATTCTCAGACGGGGACATGCAGGCAAACCGAGCAGGTCGCAGAAACGCTACAGAATTTATTGGAAAAACATGTGAGGAAGCCTGCAAGGGCGCGAGGTGCTAACAGCCTATGCGTGCGATCATTTTTGCAGTCCTTGTACTGGGTCTTCTTGGATGCTCGGAGATTAGTGCGTTAAGGGCCAGAGATGCGAAGCTTAAGGAGTTGATAAATTTAGGTGCGACTGCGCCTCAGCTGACTCAGGAGATGCCGCTCGAATGGGTTCGATATGAAAATGATTATTAGAATGGGAAACTATTCGGCGCAGATCTTCTCAGAAGGTGCACTAGTAAGTTTTCTCCAGTCAAGGAAGCATGGTCTAGGTGTGATTTGGATCTTTACCACACGACTGAATCGACAGTTGCCATCGTCTTTGTCCGTTCCAATATTGTGTTTTATTACTATATCGGATCTCAGTAGCGTTCTTATAATGAAGAGCGTCCATTTTGGACGGGAGGCGCAAGAGAGTAGCGTGAGCAAGGGAGGGCAGTCAGCCCTCACTGTTGACACTCCGACTGCTTCTTCGTTGAAGGGTGGCAATGGGGTCAGTCCCGTAGAGGTGACGATCTGTTACGGAGGCGATTTTGGAAGCGCGACATTCGGGGGCGGCTTGCGACGGGCGCATCTTGACACTGCCCCCGCAGGAAGCAGCGCACCGACGAGAGGAACCGTGCCCAAGTGCGGAGCACCGGAGGAAGGTAGCCCAGAGCGGCAGCTGTGGGCTGAAGGATCCGCTCACGGAACTGGAGCCCCGGAGGGGCGAGGGATGCAGGGTTCCTTCGCCCCTCCGGGGCTCCCGTGCCGCTGCGCCGGGTGCCCCACAGCTCGCGCTGTGGGCTACCCTCCCACGCCGCTCCGCGGCTACCAAAGCGGGAACCGCTGTCCATTCTCAGGGGCAGTGCCGGGATGCGCCGCTTGCGACCCTTTTGTGCCTTCTGCAAGCGGTAGGAACCGGCCGGTGGATTTCAAACCAGTAGGATCAGCGGAACTCCGGTCTTGGGGCTCATTCTCCCGCGGAGACGCAGAGGCGCGGAGATGCAGCGGATGGGTCCTCTGCGTCTCCGTGTCTCTGCGGGAGAATGCCTTTTCCGTTCCTTCCAGCGCGGGGTGTCGGCGCCTTCGCGTGAGAAATCTTTGACGGCGAGTGCATGGATGTTCCCACGGGATTCGATCATCCCGCGGCCAAAGCGGTGGCTGAGCCCACGCGCACTTCAGGAATGCTCAGCGGGGTTTGGGAGCGTCGGGGCGGTGGGTTCCTTCCGGTTCATTTGGCTCCGATCGGAGGTCTGTCGAGCGGAGGAAACTATCCTGTTGGCGGTCGGGGAAGGGAGATTCAGGGTGGCGGACATGCGGATCATCGGTGGGCTGGCAGAAGGACGGTTGTTGGAGGTGCCGGACGGCTTCGACGTCCGGCCGATGCCGGACAAGGTGAAGCTGGCGGTCTTCAACAGCCTCGGAGGGCGTCCGATCGACGCGCAGGTGTTGGACCTGTTCGCCGGGACCGGTGCGCTGGGACTGGAAATGTTGAGCCGGGGAGCGGTCGGGTTGGTCAGTGTGGAGCGTTCTGAACGTCATGCGCGTTGTTACCGGCGCAATCTGGAGGCCTCCGGCCTCGACCGGGCCCGGGTGGAGATGCGGGTGCAGGACGTGTTTGCCGTGCTTCCCCAACTGCGCGCCGCCGGCCGGACCTTTGATCTGGTGATTGCCGATCCGCCGTACGGAGAGAAGAATGTCGGGCGTCGTTCCACCTCGTTGGCGCAGCGACTTCTGGATGACACGGATCTGCCGGCGCTCCTGACGCCGGGTGCGCGGGTGATCCTGGGGCACGCCAAACGGGATCAGGTGGAGATTCCCCCTTTCTGGAACGATGTGAAAAAACTCAACCACGGGGACACGGTCATCCGGTTCCTCGAGGTGCCGGAGGTCAAACCATGAAGCATTTGTGGATCTGGTGGTGGGCGTGGGCGGGCAGTGCGGCGTTTGCCGCCGGCCCGGGAGGCATGGCGGAAGGCACGCGCGATGCCGCGATGGATCGGTCGGTGGGCGACACGGTGGCGCGTTGGTGTGCCTTGCCCAGGAAGAGTCCGCTCAAGCCGGAGCAGATTGCCGTGACCGTGGTGGATGTGGCCGACCCCAAGGCCCTCCGGTGGGGGATGCATCGCGGGGATCAGCCGATCTATCCGGCCAGCGTGGTGAAGCTGTTCTATCTGGCGGCCGCACAGCGTTGGATTGAGGACGGGCGTCTGGATGAAGCCGACGAACTGAAGCGGGCGATG
>JBDNHZ010000101.1:0-7847 GCA_041688515.1 Verrucomicrobiota bacterium | reverse complement strand
GCGCCACCCTTCCGCGGCCCGTTCGTGGTTCCCATTGGTCAGCACGAGGGCTTCGATTCCGCCTTCCCAGGGCAACTTCAGAACTTCGAGGGGGATGGGATCAAACACGACCCAGCGCCCCGAGTCCCCACGCACCGCGTGGGTCATCCACTCGACCCGGTGCTCGGGTGAGAACGCCCACCAACGCCACACATCGGGGTGAATCCGCTCGCAGCGGGTTGCCGTTGTCATGGGCCGAGACTGCAATCGAAGTGGCCTGGCGTCGAATCGCTGGAATGGCCACCGCCGCGGAACCGACGGGCCGCCCATTCCCACGTCGATACCGGTTCCTCCCTCGCCAGCCGCCCGTCCTCCGCACATCCTCCAGCCATGCTGCGATGCCTGTTCGGTTTCGTCCTGATCAGCCTCGGATCGCTCTTCGCGGGGCCTTCCTATTTGACCCCGTACTTCACCGATCCGGAGCGGCGCTCGCGGGTCGAGAGCCTGATTCCCCGCGTCGACTCGCTCTACCGCGCCTACGCCACCAACCACCACCTGCCCGGGATGGTTTACGGGGTGATGCTCGACGGCCGCCTGCTCCACATCGGCGCCCACGGCCTGGCCAATCTCGAATCCCGCCAACCCGTCTCCCGCCACACCCGCTTCCGCATTGCCTCGATGACCAAGAGCTTCACGGCACTGGCCGTCCTCAAGCTGCGCGACGCCGGACGTCTCCAGCTCGACGATCCGATCGAGCGGCATGTGCCCCAGTTCCGACGCAGCCGCACGCTCACCACCGATTCTCCCCGGGTCACCGTCCGACACCTGCTGGCGATGTCCGGAGGATTCCCACAGGACGATCCCTGGGGCGATCGCCGGTTGGCCGACACGGTCGCCGAACTGGAGGGGCTGATCGCGAGTGGACTCCAATACTCGAATCCGCCCGGCACCACCTGGGAGTACAGCAACCTCGGGTATGCGCTGCTGGGCCATGTCATCACGCGGGTCACCGGTCGGCCGTACCAGGAATACATTACCCGTGAATTGCTCCGACCGCTCGGTATGACCAACACCGTGTGGGAGTTCAGCCGGGTGCCGGCCGATCAGCTCGCACTCGGCTACCGTTGGCAAAAGGAGCGATGGATCCCGGAACCGATCCTTCATGACGGCACCTTCGGGGCGATGGGAGGATTGATCACCCCCGTCGATGACTTTGCCCGGTACGTGGCCTTTCATCTCGACGCGTGGCCGCCTCGCGATGATCCCGAGACCGGTCCGGTGCGACGGGCCACCGTGCGTGAGATGCATCGGCCGGCCGCGATGATCCTGGTCCAGGGCGACACCAACTCCCCGGCGGGACGTGCCTTGCCTGCCCGTGCGAACGGCTATGGGAACGGGCTCGCGTGGAGCCTGGATTCGAAGGCGGTGATCCGACTCCGCCACGCCGGGGGGCTCCCCGGTTTCGGCAGCGAATATCGGTTCCTCCCGGACCACGGCCTCGCGGTGATCTGCTTCGCGAACCTCACCTACGCTCCGGCGACTGCCATCAACGCTCAGGTGGCCGATTTCATTCTCGACGAAGCCCGTCTCGAACCCCGGGTGCTTCCACCCTCTCCCTGGCTCCGCAAACGCGCCGACCAACTCGCGCGCCTGCTCCAGTCGTGGACACCCGGGGACATCGCCGACGCGCTCTCCTCCAATGTCTTTCTCGATCGGTCCCAGCCCCACTGGGAATCCCTCATGAAAGAACACCTCGCGCGGATCGGAACGGTCCGCGGAACCGGCCCACTGCGTCCGATCAACCAACTGCGCGGGCGCTTCCTGCTGGAAGGCGAGCGCGGCAATCTGGAGGTCTTCTTCACCCTCACCCCGGAGGCGGAGCCACGGATCCAGGAGATCCGGGTGGAGCCCCTGGCGCTCCCGCCGACGCCCTGATTCGTAGCCCGGGCGCGGAGTTCCCTCCGCACGGCCCAACCCAACGCGCCATCCACGGCGGACTTCCTCACAAAGAGGGTCTTAATGCGCCAGATAAGACGCTTTAAACAATCCTGTTAAAACGCCGTATCCGGCGCTTTATGTTGATTATTTGGATCAAAACGCCACTTTAGACGCACAATGAAGATCGCTTCCACCACCACTGATGATGCGTTTCTCCAACGGATCGGCGAGCGCCTGGCACGCCTGCGTCTGGCGAAGAACCTGACCCAGGCCCAGGTCGCCGAGCAGGCCGGATTGGGCGTGCGGACGGTGCAGCGACTGGAGATGGGTTCGGCGGCAACGCAGTTGTCGGGCTTTGCCCGGGTGTGCCGGGTGCTTGGACTGGCCGAGCGTTTCGACGCGTTCCTTCCGGAGGAGGTGGCGAGTCCGATGGCGCTGCTGAAGCAGCAAGGCAGGAAGCGCCAGCGGGCCACCGGCAGGAAGGCAGCCGCCGGAACCGCAAAGCCGTGGACCTGGGGTGAACCGACATGATCGCCAAGGTGCAGCTCTGGGGTCGGACGATCGGAGCCGTCTCGCTGGAGGAAGGGCGGGAGGTCGCTGCCTTCCAGTACGACCCGGCGTTTGCGCGGAGCGGCATCGAGCTTTCCCCCCTGACGATGCCCCTGAGCGATCAGGTGTATGAATTTCCGGCCCTGCCGCGGAACACGTTTCACGGTTTGCCAGGTCTGCTGGCCGACTCGTTGCCGGACCGGTTCGGCAATGCGCTGATCGACGCATGGCTGGCGACCCAAGGACGCACGCCGGAAGGCTTCAGTGCCGTCGAGCGACTTTGCTATACGGGCACGCGGGGCATGGGGGCACTGGAGTTCGCGCCGGTCCTCGGCCCCAGGGCGCGGACGTCGTCAAAGATCGAGGTGGACGCCCTGGTACGGTTGGCCGGCGAGGTGTTGACGCATCGGAACGATCTGCACGGGCACTTCCACGAGGCGGGAAAGGAGCAGGCGTTGCGGGACATCCTGAGCGTGGGTACCTCGGCGGGCGGAGCGCGGGCCAAGGCGGTGATCGCCTGGAATCGCGCGACCAACGAGGTGCGCTCGGGGCAGATCACGGCAGGCGACGGATTCGACTATTGGCTGTTGAAGTTCGATGGCGTCGCGGGCAACCGGGACAAGGAACTGGACGACCCGAAGGGCTACGGGGCCATTGAGTATGCCTATTACCGGATGGCGAGGGCGGCAGGCATCACCATGAGCGAATGCCGTCTGCTGGAGGAGGGCGGTCGTCGGCACTTCATGACGCGCCGTTTCGACCGGCTGGCGGGCGGACAGAAGCTGCACATGCAATCGCTGTGTGCCCTGGCGCATTTCGATTTCAACCAGGCCGGTGCCTACTCCTACGAGCAGGCGCTGCTGCTGATCCGCCAATTGAAACTGCCCATGGCGACCGTCGAGGAGCAGTTCCGGCGGATGGTGTTCAACCTGGTCGCGCGAAATCAGGATGACCATGTGAAGAACATCGCCTTCCTGATGAACCCGCAGGGCGCGTGGGCGCTCGCGCCGGCATTTGACGTGACCTACAGCTACAATCCGTCCGGCTCCTGGACCTCGACGCACCAGATGACGCTGAACGGAAAGCGCGACGGCTTCAGCCTCGAAGACATGGACGCGGGCGCACGCTCGGCCCTGATGAAGCGCGGGCGGGCGGCAACCATCCTCGAAGAAGTGCAGGCGGCGGTGAAGCGGTGGCCCGAGTTTGCCGCCGAAGCGCAACTCACCGATGCCTGGCGGGATCGCATCCAAAAAAACCACCGACGATCGATCCCCAAGACGTAATTCCGCCGAGAGAGGCGCATCTTGACCCTTCCCTCGCGGCGTCACGCGATGGGGATTCCGGATCACACTTTGCAAAGTGTGATCGCGGTCGGGGGGGCCTACGCGATCCGGGAGCGCGATCACACTTTGCAAAGTGTGATCGCGGTCGTGGGGGGCCTTGAATGCAAAAATAGGCGGTTCGCACGCTCCCCACGCTCGGCTTGCGGTTCGAGGTGGTGCCCCCCAGGCCGCTCTACGCCGGGCTCATCGCTGCCAGCCCTCCGGGATGAATGCCCACGTCCTGGGGCCGCGGGCGTCCTCGCCCGCCTCGATCTGAGATCTGGGGCGGCCGGGAACAGAACGCATCTTGACCCTTCCCTCGCGGCGTCACGCGATGGGGGATTCCGGATCACACTTTGCAAAGTGTGATTGCGATCAGGGCGTCGTTGGACGCGGGAACAGACGGTCCGCACGCTCCCCACGCTCGGCTTGCGGTTCGAGGTGGTGCCCCCAGGCCGCTCTGCGCCGGAGGCGTTTCAGCGATGAGCCCGGGGTGCGCGAACCGATACCCCGTGGCACACGCTCTCGATGGATTTTTACCCCGGAGGCGTTGCAGATCTGCAACCCCTCCGGGGTTCAGCTCCCATTTCATCGCCCTCCCGGGGTGGCGCCTCGCTGTCCCCGGGCGAGTCGATCCCATCCCTCCGGGATGAAGACCCCCGACCCGGCCGCTCGGGCTCGTGGTGCCCAGCAGCGGGCGAGGACGCCCGCGCTCCCAAGGGGCCGTGTCAAAGTGCGCCCCCGCCCGACGCCCCGAGTCGGTCCGAATTTTTTGCGGGCGGAATTCCCACAACGACGGAAGATGCGGCTCCACCATGAAACTCCCCTTCTGCTGGCCTTGCCTGGCTGGGCTGACCTCCGCGCTCCTGATGCTTTCGTCGGTTCCCCTCGCCGCCGTCTCCTTCGAACAACGGAAGGACCTTGTCTACGCCGAGGTCCACGGCACGGGGCTGTTGATGGACGTCTTCACTCCGTCGGGGAAGTCCAACGGACTGGCCATCGTCGATGTGGTCAGCGGAGCCTGGTACACCGATCGCAACAAGATCCGCGATCACATGCTCGCCGGCCTGTACGAGATCCATTGCGCCAAGGGATACACGGTGTTCGCCCTCCGCCCCGGATCCAAGACCCGTTACACCGCGCTGGAGATGGACCAGAACGTCAAGACCGGGATCCGATACGTGAAGTCTCACGCGAGCGAGTACGGCATTGACCCGGAGCGCCTGGGCCTGACGGGCGCTTCGGCGGGCGGACACCTGGCTACCCTGGCCGCGTTGACGCCCCTCGACGCCAAACCGGACGCGAAGAATCCGCTCGAACGTTTCAGCACGCGGGTGCGTGCCGTCGGCGTGTTTTTTCCCCCGACGGATTTCGTGAACTGGAAGGATGGCCAGGCCACTGACCCCAAGATCATCGTTCCGCTGCTGTTCGTCGGTGGCGGTGCCGGCAAATCTGAAAGCGAGATCCAGGAGCAGGCGCGATTGTCGTCCCCGCTGCATCGGGTGACGAAGCCGGAGCCGCCGTTCCTGCTGATCCACGGCGATGCGGACCCGGTGGTTCCGCTGGAGCACTCGGAGAAACTGGTGAAGGCCATCACCGACGCGGGCGGCAAGGCCGAGTTGATCGTGAAGAAAGGCGGCGGCCATCCCTGGCTCACGTTGCCTCAGGAAGTGAAGGTCCTCGCCGACTGGTTCGACCGCGAATTGGGGTCCACCCCGACGACTCCGCCCCGGCCGTGAGCGGTAACATTCCCCCCATTTTCAACCCCACAGACATCGATCAGAAGACGACGACGCGGTACAGGACATGGGGAACTGAACCGGCGGAAGGGATGTTGAGAATCTCGGTGGGGCCGGAGGCGGCGGCTTCGTAGAGATTGCTCCAGGGAGTACCGAGCTGGGGGGTGCCTTCGAGACGCAGGACGCGGCCCGGGACGAGGTTGGAGATTTCGAGTTGTACCTGGCCTTGGCTGAGCATTGCCCGGAGTCCGGGTTCGGGAGCGGGTTGAACGGCGAAAAGGGGTGCCCAGGTGGGATGCGCGGCAGGCGCGACGGCGACCCGGGAGACCTCCGAACCATTTGCCCCCACGGTGTACACCTCGGACCGGGTGACATCACCCAGCAGGGAATTCCAACCATTCAACACCACCTGCGGGGCGAGATCGAACGCGATGCGGGAACTGTCGGGGGACCAGGTCACGCGGGTCACCCAAAGTCCTTCCGTCAGACGCAATATCTCGCGGTCGCCGGAGCCGTCGTAGTTGACCACCCGGATCGAGCAGATGGCGGGCAAGGGAGCGATGCCGGCACCGTCAAAGCGGTTGTCCTGACGAAGCAGATGCTGGACGTAGGCGACCTGTTGGCCGTTGGGCGCGATGGCGGGGGCGTAGTCGTGCGGCGTCATCCCGGAGAAAATCAGGGTGCTGATGTCGAAGAAGGCGTCGAAGCGGGCGACAGGCGAGGTCAGTCGTCGGACGAACTGCCGCGGGAAGGAGGTGGTGAAGACGGCGAGGACGGTGCCTTCAGCGCCCGTGCGGCCGGCGCTGCCGGTGGCTTGGATGTCCGTGCTGACGGTGGCAACGACTTCTGCGCGGGAAGGGTGCCAGTCGACCCCGTCGCCGCCCTGATTGAAGCCGGTCCGTTCGACCCCGAGGAAGACGAACGGGCCATCGGGTTGCGCGTCGTCGACGCGGAAGATGTCGACCACCGGGAACCGTCCGCTGGCCGGCGTGAGATCGTTGGGGCCACCGGTTTGGAGCGGGCTATCGGCGGTGACCGATCCGGATCGCCGCAGGGCGCTGACGACAATCCGGGTGCCGTCCGGTGAGAGTGCCTTGTGATAGGGATGATGAACGGTGAACCCGGAGATGACGCGGTTGCCGACATTCCCGAGGTCATTGGTCAGGATGACGTTGGAGGTAGTGATCGTGTCCTCGTAACCGGTGAGCTTTCGTCCGCCGCCAGTAAGGAGGTCGAGGAGGAAGACGTTGTTGCTGATCTTGAACGGGCGGCCCGGATCAGGGGAGGTGACGAGGAGGAACCGCCCACTGCGGTCGGCGGTGGGATACAGCGCCGAAGGCAGGTTGATCGGCAGGGCCTGGTCGCCGGTACCATTGGCGTTGACGCGACGCAACTGGGCCGGAGAAGCGAGCGTGGGGATGCTGTTGTAATAGATGACTTCTGCGCGGGCTGGCGTGGAGCCCGGGAGGGACATCAGGATGAAGGCGAACAGGCCGAGGAACCACGGTCGTGCGACGCGTGGCACGGATCGGAATCGGACGGTTGGAGGAGCAGGTTCGGAGGCCGGGCCTGCGAATGAGTGGGATGGGTGGTTGAATTTCATCGAGTCCCTTTGCCTGGGACACTGCGACCGGTTTCCCTTGAATGTAAACGTTTTCGGGGGCCCGCAATTCGGTCCGTTCCGCCGGTCCTGAACTCAGGGCGACCGTCGCATTCCTCAGATCACGGCACGCAATTCCTCCTTCCCAATGGCCACGCGATGCCTAGGCTCGCCCTGTTTTCATCGAAAGAGCACATGAGCAAGAAGTATTTTCCCAAGGTGGGAAACATCCAGTTCGAAGGCGCGCAGTCCCGCAACCCTTTGGCTTTCAAACATTATAACCCCGACGAAATCGTCGAGGGCAAGACCATGAAGGATCACATGCGCTTCGCTGTGGTCTACTGGCACACCATGCGGGGCAATGGCGGCGACATGTTCGGTTGGGGCACCGCCGAACGTCCGTGGCAAACCGGCGAAGGCAACGTCAAGCAGGCCATCGCCCGGGCGCAGGCCATGTTCGAGTTCACCGGGAAGCTCGGCGCTCCCTATTACTGCTGGCACGACCGCGATGTCGCGCCCCACGGCAAGACGCTGTCCGAGTCCAACAAGAATTTCGACACCGTCGCCAAGGAACTGAAGAAGCTTCAGGCCGACACCGGCATCCGCCTGCTCTGGGGCACCGCCCAGAATTTCGTTCATCCCCGCTACCTCCATGGCGCGGCCACCAGTTGCAACGCCGACGTCTTCTGCTTCGCGGCCGCGCAGGTGAAGAAGGCCCTG
>JBDNHZ010000100.1:0-12519 GCA_041688515.1 Verrucomicrobiota bacterium | reverse complement strand
GGGTCCCACGCCTGATATCGCTGCCGGGATCAATCTCACCGAGGCGATGCGCCGGGTACGCAACGGTCTGACCAACGGTCCGCTCTGGACCTACGCACAGGCCGTCGGCACTTACCACTGTCCTGGAGACCTCCGCAGCAAGCGCAAGCCGGGTGCCGGTTGGGCGCATGACAGCTACTCGAAGGCCAATGGCATGAACGGGCTCCGGGGCTGGGAATCGGCCCAGATCCCGTTCTCCAAGGCGACCGACGTCAACAGCCCTTCGGAATCCTTCGTGTTCATTGAAGAATCCGACCCGCGCAACTCCAACCTGGGCACCTGGGTGCTGAGCGTCGCCTCCCCCGGTTGGATCGATCCGTTCGCGGTCTTCCACGGCAACTTCAGCACCTTCTCCTTCCAGGATGGCCACTACGAGGGCCACAAGTGGATCGAGGCCCGGACGATCAAGGCCGCCAGGGATTCCGCGGTCGGCATCTCCAGCTTCAACTGGGCGGGGGGCGGTCGCACCAATCCCGACTTCCGCTGGGTCTGGAACAAGTACCGGTACGTGGGCTGGAGGGATCTGCCCTGATCCGTTGGGGCACGTACCCCCTTGGCGGTCCTTCCCTGCAAGCCTCCGGTCCGGCCCTGATGGGTCGTGACCGGAACGGCGCCTGATTTCCGCATGGCCTTGATGACTCCTGTGGTGCGGTTGCTCCGCGAACTCGTGGCGCTTCCGAGTGTGAACCCGGCCTTTCTGCCGGCGGGGGACCCGCGCACCGGAGAGTCGCGGATGGCGGATTTCGTGGCGGCCACGGCGGCCACCGCCGGCCTGACGGTGGAGTTTCAGCAGGTGCTTCCGGGCCGGAGCAACCTCCTCGCCCGACTGACTCCCACCGGTCCAACCCGTCACCGGGTCTTGCTCGCGCCTCATCTCGACACTGTCGGCCAAC
Organism: Verrucomicrobiota bacterium; assembly: GCA_041688515.1. Classification (GTDB taxonomy): domain Bacteria; phylum Verrucomicrobiota; class Verrucomicrobiia; order Limisphaerales; family UBA9464; genus UBA6176. Next base: position 11,587 of record JBDNHZ010000100.1, on the reverse strand, counting down.
CTCATCTCGACGCACTTCTCCGACCCCGTGTGCAAGCCGGTCGACTGACCGGCCGCGGGGCCTGCGATACCAAGGGCTGCGTCGCTGCCATGTTGGAGGCGGTTCGGCGGGTGGCCCGGTCCGGGCGACGTCCGAGCTCGACCGAGATTGTCTTTCTCGGGTTGATCGATGAGGAGAACGGGCAAACCGGCTCGCGGTTTTATGCGGAACAGGCGTCGCGGCCCGAGTATGCCGCGAGGCTGGCAGTGGTGGGCGAACCCACCCGGCTCGAAGTCGTGACCGCCCACAAGGGCGATGTCTGGTTGCAGGTGCGGACCCGCGGTCGTGCGGCGCATGGAGCCACGCCGCACCTCGGACGGAACGCCGTCCATGCGATGGCCCGTGTGGTGGAACTGCTGGAATGCGAGTACCGGGCCGACCTCAGCCGGCGTTCGCACCCGCTCCTGGGCAGTCCCACCGTCAATGTCGGTTCCATCCGTGGCGGCACCCAGCCGAACATCGTGCCGGATGATTGTGTCATCTCGGTGGATCGCCGGACATTGCCCGGGGAATCCGAGACCGCGGTGCGCCGCGAGATCCGGGACCTGCTCAAGCGCCACAAATTGGTGGCGACGCTCGACAGCCTTCGGACGGCTCCCTGCCATCCGATGGAGACCGATCCGGAACATCCGTTGGTGGTGGCGCTGTGCCGTGCGGCGGGGCGTCGTCGGACGTTGGGAGTCGACTATTTCTGTGATGCCGCGCCGCTGGCGGAGGGAGGGATTCCGGCGGTGGTCTTTGGGCCGGGCGACATCGCCCAGGCGCACACGCGGGATGAGTGGATCTCGCTGGCCTCGTTGGAACGGGGAACTGCGATCCTCGAAGGATTCCTGAGAAACCTCGAGTAACGCCAGCGAACCCGCGGATATCCTCCACTGACGTGCGCGTTGCCTTCCTGACCCACGAACCCTTTCTGCCGCCCAGCGGTGGCGGTTCCGCCGAGGCACCGCATCTCGTTCGTGAGTTCCGCCGGCGCGGGCATCGGCTGGACCTTTTCTGTCCGGAGTTTCCTGACTGGCGGAAGCTGGAAGAGGACCCGGGGTTGAGGGTGCGTCTGTTCACCCAGTGGAACATGGGTCGGTACACCTCGTTCCGGACCCTCAAGTACCTGCTCTATCCCCTCGTGCTCGAGGAGGATATTTGCGATGTGGTGAACCAGTTCCGGGCCGAGGGCGACCCGAACCCGGGCTTCGACATCATCTTCGCCCAACACACCATCTCGGCGGTGGCGGCGGGCCGTGTGCGGCGAAGGATCGGCGGTCGATTGGTCTTCAACTTCCTCGATTACCTGACCGGCTTCATGGAGGCATGGCCGGCACCCTTCACGCGGACGGGCTTCGTGCGGGCTCTCAACCGGTACGAAATGTCGATGCCCGAGCGCTTCGACGCCGAGGGAATCCTGACGGTGTCCGAACCGTTGGCCGAGCGTTTTACCGCCGAGGGCTGTCCCCGTGGGCGGATCCTGCCGTTGCTCTACGGCTACGATTCGCGGTTGTTCACGCCGCCAGAGACTCCGCCTCCGGACGATGCGCCGCCCGTGGTGGTCATGCACGGATCGTTCGACCGGCATCACCTCGGTGAGATCGCACGGGATGCCCTCAGGCGGGTGCATGGCATTCGTCCCGACGTGCGCTTCCGGTTCGTTGGGCGTGAGACGTCCCACCTGCGGCGCTTCGTGCGGGAGATGAAACAGCAGTGCCCGAACATCGCCATCGACTGCCTGGGGTTCGTGCACTACGCCAACATGCCGCGGCACTTGCGCGATGCGTCGGTGGGGATCGTGCCCTACGAAGAAACCGAGGGTGCCCACTGCGCCTTCGTTGCCAAGGCGGTGGAATACCTGGCGTGCGGGTTGCCCGTAGTCAGTACGCCCCTGGAGAATCTCACCTTCCATTTCGCGACCGAGGAGGCCATCCGGTTCAGCGGGTTCGACGGACGATCCTTCGCCCGGCAGATCATCGAATGGCTGGCGATGCCGCTTGCCCGGCGCGTCCAGATCGGGCTCCAGGCCTCGCGTCGCGTCGCACAGGAACTCGACTGGCCCATCCTCGCCCGGAAGGCGGTCGATTTTGCCGAGCGGGTTCATCTGCATCCACCGGCACCGTGGGTGAAGAAGGAAGACCGGAAACGGCGGAGGCAGTTCTAACGGGGCCGAGGACAGACGATCTTCATGAGTGAATCCAAACAGAGCTTTGCCCGGCAGGGGGCGTGGATGGTCCTGGCCACCGTGGCGGGCGGAGCGGCCATGATGTTGGTCCACACCTTCGTGAGCAAACGGTGTGGCGACCAGGCCTACGCGGAGTTCAAGGCCTTGCTGTCCTCCTTCTATGTCATCGCGGCCGTGGGCGGCGGACTCTGGATGTTGTTCGGTCAGCAGACGGCGGCGGCGGTGACGGAGCCCCTCCTGTGCGGCGTGGCCAGTGCGGCCCGGCGCGCCTTCGCCGTCATTCTCGGGCTGTGGCTGGTCGTGGCCGTCGTGCTCTTCCTCTTCCAGCAGGATCTGGTCGTCCTCTGGAAGCTTTCCGGCCCCGGCGGATTGTGGGCCACCTGGGTCCTCGGCCTGCTCACCCTCTGGGTTTCCGTCGTTCGCGGTCTGGTTCAGGGACGTCAGAATTTCACGGCGCTCGGTTGGCTCACCATCCTCGACGGACTGGGCCGGTTCGCCACGGTGTTCGCTCTGGTCTCCCTCTTTTCGGGAGGCGCGGCCGGTGCCATCGCCGGGGCGGCGCTGGGCTGTGCCGGAGCCCTGACCGTGGGGGTCTGGGGAGCCCGTGAGGTCCTGCGCCTGCCGCCGGGGAAGATCGATGGCTCTGTCTGGCGCACCGGGTTTGTTCCCCTCGCCATCAACGCCGCCGCCGCCCAGGTCTTTCAGCAGTACGACAACATGTTCTGGCAGGCGGCGGTGCCGGTGGCCGACATCGCGTCCTGGAACCTGGGTGCCCGCTATTCCCCCGCGCAGACGATCGGGTTCGGTCTGACCCAGTTCACCGTGCCACTGGCTCTGGTGATGCTCCCGCGGATCGCCCGGAGCGCGGCCACCGGTGAGAAGTCGGATTCACTTAAGCTGACCCTGCTGGCGACGGCATTGATGGGGGGCGGTGCCGCGCTGGCCTGCACGATCCTGCCGAAGCTTCCGTTGCAGGTGATGTTCTTCAACAAGCCGGCCAACTGGGTGGCGTCTCCGCTGGTGCCCTGGTTCGCCTGGGCGATGACCTTCTTCACCCTCGCCAATGTTCTCCTGAGTGACCTGTTCGCCCGCCGCCGGTTCGGGGTGGTGGCGGGGATCGTCGTCCTCGCCGTCGCTTATGTCGCCACCCTGCAGGGGTTGAAACCACACCTGCTCCAGATGGATCCAGCCAACGCCTACCGCACCGGGGTGCAGGTCCTGTGCGGCTTCACCGCCGCCATGCTGGCGGTCACGGCGGCATTCGTCCGGTTTGGGCGGGGCCCAGTCTGACGCGGCGATGACGGAACCCCCCGGATTATCCGCTTGGTCCGGGTTCCGAGACCAGTAGCGTCCCGACATGATTGGAACCTTGGAAGCACTCGAGGCGTACTCGCAGGCGCTCGCGCAGGACGAACCGTTGTTGGCCGCGGAATGCGTGCTGACCCGGCCCGGGATCGACGAGGCCGCTTGTGCCGCTCTCCGCAGCGCCTTCCCGGGTCTCCCGGAAACCTACCTTGCCTGTGCCCGGACGTTCCGGTTCACCGGCGTTCAGGCCGGTGGATTCTCACTCAGCCCCATGGCAGGCCGTGGCACCCTGGTCGAAGGTCTTCTTCGGACCAATTCTGCGGTGAATCCGGCCTGGGCACGGCTCAGCAACGAGGGATTCGTCGAGGTCGCATTGGGTGAGAGCGATCTGATTGCGGTCGCCTGCAAGGGATCCCGGGTGCCCGAGGGTTCGGTGCTCGCGTTGGATCTCTTCGACCTGGAGGAAGCCCCGGCTCTGCTCGCCTCCAGCTTCGAGAAATTCCTGCTCTACGCCGGCAACATGACCGAGATCGCCGCTCAACTCGAAGGCGAAGAGGCCGTGGATGAACTCGCCGAACGTCTGGTCGAACTCGGGGCCACGGAGGCCATGGTCGACGGTTGGTGCAGCATCGCGGAAGAGTTCTTCTTCTGACCGCTTCCAGCCATGGCCGCGCATCCACATCCCGTGCAACGCGCCGCCCGGTGGGCATTGGCGTTCGTGCTGATCTTCCCGGGAGCCTGCCTCGCCGACCGGGTCACGGCACGGGGTGACAATGGGCGGACGGGTGTGTCCCTCGCGGGTCCCGTGGGTCCCTTGCAGCATGTCTGGTCCCTCGATTCCGGCCTTCCCGCTCCGGCCTGGGCCGGGGAAGCCCGCGGGAGCCTCTGGCAGAAGCTGGATCAGGCGTTCGTTCCCCGGGCTGCCGATGATCTGGCTCCGGTTCCACTCGTCGCCGATGGAGCCGTGGTTTTCGCCACCACCCGGGACGAGGTGCGCTGCGTCGATCGCGATACCGGGCATCTCCGATGGTCGCAGTGGTGCGCGGGGCCGGTTCGCTACGCCCCGGTCATCGACGGGGACCAGGTGCTGGCGGGTTCGGACGACGGTTGCATCCACGCCTTCGACCGGGCGACCGGGCGGCAGCGCTGGCGGGTTCGCATCGGGCCCGATGAGCCCTGGATTTCCGGCAATGGCCGGCTCATCAGTCCGTATCCGGTCCGCACGGGGCTGCTCGTTTCCGGCGGCTTGGTGTATGCCACGGCCGGACTGTTTCCGCTCGAAGGCACCTACCTCGTCGCCTTGGAAACCGCCGATGGACGCCTCCGTTGGCGACGCAACCTCGGCAACGTTTCCCCCCAGGGTTATCTGGTCGAGGCAGGCGCGGACCTGATCGTTCCCAACGGTCGCGCCGCGGCCCGACTGTACCGGAAGGAGGACGGCACCTTTCGCCGGGAACTCGGGCCGGCCACGGGCACTCTGGCCGTTGTGTCGGAGGAGGAGACCTTTGCCGGACCGGGAGCCACCGGGGCCATCAGCGGACGCGAAACCAAACCGGGAGCGAAGGTCATCTCCTATCCGGGGAGGCAGTTGGCCGTGACCCCCGCCTTGAGCGTGCTGGTGAATGACCGTGAAATCCTGGCGCTCGATCGCGCCGTTCTGCGGAGCAGCGGCGGCGACCTCGCCCGTGCCTTGCGTTGGAAGCGATCCCTGCCCGGTGCGGGTGCCCTGATGATTGCGGGTCGGCGCGTTTACGTCGGCACCGCGGAAGGCATTTCGGTCTTCGAACTCGAATCCGGCGAACCCCGGGAAACGCTTCCGCTCCCCGGGAATGTCGTCGGCCTGGCGGCCGATGCGGATTCCGTCATCGCCACGACGGCCGACGGGCGGGTGCATGCCTTTCTTGGGTCTGCGCGGGCGACAAATTCCCCGTCGAAAGTCCCGAGTCCGACGTCTGCCGGGATCCCGCCGCCGACCCAGGCCGACGGTGCCCCGGTCCCGGAAATGCCCGAGTGGCTTCGGGCGTTGTCTTCTCCGCGGGGTTGGGGCCTCTGGTGTGATCCCGGCGATCCGGTGCCCCGCATCCCGGCGCTCATCGCGGGTTCGGATCTGCACTGGATCTTCGCCGTGTCCGAGGCGCAGGCCCCGGCGCTGCGTCAGACACTCGCCGCCCGCGGATGGCTGGGCGCACGTGCCGCCGTGATCGAACGTCGGGTCGATGGTTCCATCCCGGTCGCCGATCACCTCTTCAACCTCGTCCTTGCCGAAGATCTGTCCCCGGCGGAATCCGCCCGCCTCGTTTGTCCTGCCCCCTCCGGCGTCGTGGTCCGTTCCGGAAAGATTTCAGCCGTCGAGGCGGATCCACACACCGGACGCTGGACCCACCAGTATGGGACCGCTGGCAACCGGTGCGCCACCGAGCAATCGATGCAGGGCGCGCCGCGGCTCCAGTGGTTCGGCGGGCACGGACCGGAGCGTATGCCTGATCGTCACACCCGGGGACACGCCCCCTTGGCGGCCTCGGGACTCGTGGTGTCGGTGGCGGAGAACGGATTGATCGGGACCGACGCCCGCAACGGCATCGTGCGTTGGCAGGTGGAGTTGCCCGATTCCATGCGCTACGCGATGCCCTACGACGCCGGTCATGTGGTGTTGGACGACCAGGGGGGGCGTGTCTGGGCTGCGGTCGGCGGGGCCCTGTGGGAGATTGAGACCCGGCTCGGCACCGTCACCCGCAAGGCATCTTCACCGGGCACCGGTGAGTCGTGGGGCTGGGTGGCCCGTGACGCCGGGAGCACGTTTGGAAGTTCCGCGCGTCCGACTGCCGCCCGCACCCGGAAGGAATACGATCTGGTGGATCTTGAGTATCGATCGGGCCGGCCGTTGGTGTGTTCGCTCAGCCTCTTCCGTCTCGACGACGGAGCCACTGTCCCCCGCTGGCGGGTCGAAACGACCGGGGCCTGGGTGAACCCCAGCCTCTGCGTCGCCGCCGGCCGGGTGTACGCCATCGAGGCGGTCGGACCCAAGGCACGGGCGGATCGGAGCGGACGCCTGAACTGTGCGGCGGTGCTGGAAGACGCCCGGGTCGTCTGCCTGGACGCCGACACCGGACGTCGTCTGTGGGAACAACCCCTGAAATGGCCTGAAGCGGAGGATATCCTCGGACTCGCCGTCGCCGGTGACCGGTTGATCCTCTCGTGTGCCCGCAGCGCCGGCTCGCAGGCGGCCTACCACCTGCGTTGCTGGCGTACTTCCGATGGCGGAGAGGAATGGCGTTCGTCCGGGCTCAACCCGGTTCAGGATCTGTTCCATGGCCAGCAGGTGAAGCGCCCGGTGATCGTCGGCGACAAGGTGGCCTTCGAGAGTGACCTCTTCGAACTGGCTTCGGGGCGGCGATGGGTTCCGCCCGCGGCAGCGGCAGAATGGATCCTCAAACGTCCCGGGCACGCCTGCGGCGGAATGACGGGGGGCGACGACGGACTTCTGTTCCGTGCAGACAACCCGACCTTCTTCCGCTTTTCGGACGGAACCTTCACCCGCCTCGCACCCACCCGGCCGGGATGCTGGCTCAACATCCTGCCGGTGGAGGGAGGCGTGGTGATTCCCGAGGCGAGCGCTTCCTGCGTGTGTGGGTATCCCATCCAGGCGTCCCTGGGATTCGCCTTCGGACGGACGCCGGCGCCGGTGCTGCCCGATGTGCCGGGGGTGCGGTAGCGTCCCCGGCCTTGCACGAAATCCATTCCGGAGGTTCATTCCGCGGATGCGTTCAGGTTCTGTCATCGGGCTTTCCGTCGTCCTCCTGGCCCTCGGTTGCGGCAAGGAGGAAGTCCGGGTGTATTCCGCTCCCAAAACCGCCGATACGCGGCCCGCGGTTGCCGCGGCACCCGTCGAATCAATCCCGGTGGAATCCCCCACGGCCGGAGCGGGTGCGCCAGAGGCCGGGGAGCGTCAGGGATCTCCCAAGGTGCCCTGGACGGTCCCGTCCGGGTGGCAGAGCCGCCCCAACGCCAGCGGCATGCGACTGGCCAGCTATGGGGTGACCACGGCGGACGGACGCAGTGTGGATATCTCGGTGGTGGCCCTCGGCGAAAACGCCGGGAGTGAACTCGAAAACGTCAATCGCTGGCGCGCACAACTGAAGCTCGAACCCCTGACGGAGGAGCAGCTCGACGGGGCGCGAGATCCCGTTCGGGTCGGCGGTGAGCCCGGATTCCTCTATGACTCGGTCAGCACCACGCCCATCCTCGACGGCAAATACCGTTCAAGAACCCTGGCCACCCTGCTGCCTGCCGGACAGATGACCGTGTTTTTCAAGGCCACGGGCGAAGCCGACCTGGTTGCCGCGGAAAAGCTCAACTTCATCGCCTGGCTGGCCTCGGTGAAGACCGGGCCGGAAGGCGGCGAGGCCGAACGTCCCGCGTCCCGCCCCCCCGCCACGGCGTCGGATTCGGGGCCCCCAGGCGCCCCCGCAGCAGCCCCTTTGGTTCCGCCGGGACCGGCGGCCGATCTTCCCGGATGGAAGGCTCCGGCGCATTGGAAGGTGGGCGGCCCGCGGACCATGCGCCTCGCCAGTTTCGAGATCCCGGGCGAGGGCGGCGCGGTGGGCGACGTTTCGATCAGCGCCTTGTCGTCCGCTGGCGGGGGTCTGCTGGCCAATGTGAATCGTTGGCGTGGACAGGTGGGAATGGCACCGACCGACGACGAGACCCTGGTCAAGGAAGCGAAAACCCTGACGCTGTCCAAGGGGCAGAAGGCCACCGTGGTGGATCTGGGTGGCAGAGGACCCAACCGCATCCTCGGGGCGATCGTGCCCCACGGTGACAAGTCCTGGTTCTTCAAGCTGACCGGGCCCGATGCCCTGGTGGTGAAGGAACGCGAGAATTTCCTCGGTTGGATCCAGTCGATCGTGCTGTGACTCCCGCCTCGGAGGGACTCTCGGAGGGACGGGCTCTCGGAGGGACGGGCTCCGCGAGTCCCCAATCCGCGGCGCGATCTTGATCACGGACTCGCGGAGCTCGTCCCTCCACTACCGCATCCAGTCGGCAACGGATGTCTGGAAACTTCCCCCGCGCGGATTGACCCGGTCTCCCTGAAATGCTGGCCTTGGGGATGGCAGAAGCTGAATTGAAGATCGAAGTCCTCACTCCGGGTCAGGGTGCCACGCCCAAAAAAGGATCCCGCGTGAGCGTTCACTACACCGGCACTCTCACCGACGGCACGAAGTTCGACAGTTCGGTGGACCGCGATGAACCCTTCGAGTTCGTCCTGGGTCTTGGACAGGTGATTGCCGGATGGGACCAGGGCGTGGCCACCATGCGGGTCGGGGACAAGGTCCGGTTGACCATCCCGCATCACCTCGCCTACGGGGAGCGCGGATACCCAGACGTGATCCCGCCTCGGGCCACGTTGGTGTTCGAGGTCGAGCTGTTGGGGATTGGCTGAGCCGTCCCCGTGACGGTGGGCAGTGGTCGCGGTCCAACGCCGCAATCAGCCATGGACACCTGGAATGCAGAGACGCGAAAGGGCCCGTCGCGGACCGATGCTTGCCGAAAAACCCTTCCCGGAGCAGGATCGTCAATTCCCTTGAATCGCTTCGGTCATCTGGAGTTCGACGATTCATTGCCCACGCATTCGTCGGCGATGCATCCCCCCCTGACAGACGAGGTGCGCTGTGTTTCGGAGGCGGATGCGGCATTTGGCCGGGCCGAGTTCGAGACGGCCCTTCGATGGTACGGAAAGGTTCTGGAGTATAACCCCCACAATATCGCCGCCTGGGCCGGGCAGGTGAAGGCGCTCATCGAACTCGGTCAGTTCAAGGAGGCCAATGTGTGGGCGGACAAGGCTCTGGAACGGTATCCGGACTCTCCCGAAATCCTCTCCGGCAAGGCGGTGGCCCTCGGCCGGATGGGACGTCCCGAGGAGGCGTTGCCGTTCTCGGACGCGGCGCTCGAAAAGCCCGGGGAACTGGCGTGGGTGTGGTTGGCCCGCGGAGATGTCCTGCTCTCAGCCGGACGCAAGCAGGTGGACGCCTGCTTCGACCGGGCTCTGCGGCTTGCCCCGGGCGACTGGCTGGTGCGCTGGCTCGCGGGCCGGATCCGGGCGCACTGGAAGCAGTTCGCCCTCGCGCTCAAACATGTGCGCGAGGCGGTCTCGCTGGCTCCGGATCACCCGGCCGCCTGGGTGACCATGGCCGAGTGCCAGATGGCCCTGGGACTCGGCGAGGGAGCCCGGCAATCCATCCAACAGGCTCTGAGCCTCGCGCCCGAACACGCCGGGGCTCTTGGACTGTTGCGTGGACTCGATGAACAGGGCTGGCTTGGGCGCGTCCGGGGAACGATGCGCCGCTGGCTGGGCCGCGAAAACTGAGGTTCCCCATTCCCCACCCTTGCCATGGCATCCAGGATTCATCCGGAGATCGACCGTCTGCTTCAGGGAGGAGCCGACATGGGGGCATCGGATCTGCACGTCATCGCCGGGGTTTCCGCCGCCTTTCGTGTCAACGGCGAGATCATCCTGGCCGAGGAGGACCCGTTCACTCCCGAAGAGGTGACCGCCATGGCGTTCTCCCTCCTCTCCGAGGCGCAGCAGCAGAAGTTCGAGCAGGAATGGGAGCTGTGCGTCTCCATCCGTCATCCGGGGGCCGGACGGGTCCGGGTGACGTTGTACCGGCGCAACGGGGCGGCGGAATTGAGCCTGCGGTTTTGCGGGGAGTCCGTCTCCACGCGGGAACAGTTGGGCCTGCCGATCAAGCTGGAGGATCTGGTGCGACGCCCCAACGGACTGGTGCTCATCACCGGCCCGACCGGTTCGGGGAAGACCACCACCCTGAATTATCTGGTCGATCTTTTGAACAGCGAGCGCCGCTGCAAGATCCTCACCATCGAGGATCCCATCGAGTATGTGCACGAGAACCGCCGCGCCCTCATCGTGCAACAGGAGGTGCTCACCGATGTCCGCTCCTTCAATCGTGCCCTGATCCACGCCCTCCGACAGGACCCCGACGTGATGGTGATCGGAGAGATCCGGGATCACGAGGCCATCGCCACCGCGCTGACGGCGGCCGAGACCGGGCATCTGGTTCTTGCCACCATGCATTCGCCGGGAGTGACCCACGCTCTGGAGCGGATCATTGGGGTGTTTGAAGGCAGCGCCCAGCGTCAGGTCGTGTTGCAATTGGCCAATACCCTCCAGGGAATCATCGCCCAGGAACTCCTCCCTTCCGTCGATCGCCTCGGCCGCGTGCTGGCCTATGAACTCCTGATCGCCAACACGGCCATCCGGACCGTCATCCGCCAGAACGAACTGCACCATCTCTACAACGTCATGCAGACCGGGCAACGCGACGGAATGGTGCTCATGGACAACTGCCTCATGGATCTCTACGGCAAGGCCCAGATCACCTACGACACCGCCGTGTCCAAGGCCCGCCAGCCCGATCGCTTCCAGCAGTTCGTGGGCTGAGCCTGATCCTGTCCGTACCTGCCGGACGCCCGTAGCTGCCGAGGTAACGAGGCGGAAGCTTCGACGTTCCCCTCGTCTTGGGGGGACTCCTGGGAACACGAACCAGAACCGCCGCCACCCGGTTCATGGCCAACGACGGCAAAGGGGAAGGGAACGGGGTTCACCGCAGAGTTCTGCGGACTGGGACCTGTACGATGGCTCTGCGTTCTCCGCGTCCGGCGCGGGGGGCACGTCCTCCCTTCCGCCTTCGAGACGGCGGAAATCTCGTTCACACCCGGGCGATGCTTCGCTGCTCGGCTTGGCGTCCCTCTTCGCGGCTTCGCGCCTTCGCATGAGGAATCGCTGCTGACGGGGGCATGGGTACGTCCAAGGCATGCGAGTATCCCGCGACCAAAGCGGTGGCTGACGCCACGCGCACTCCAGGACGCTCCGTGCAGTACAGCCCGACCCACCCCTGATTGTCCCCTGAGTTCGGGTGGAACCGGGGTCGAGCTCGGGCTCCACTGGATCGAGCATCCACCTTCTACCGGGTCATCTTGTCCTGAAGCTGCGAATCGAGAGATCCGCCTCGTCACCTCGTCAGCTACCACGGAGATCCGCCTCGTCACCTCGGCAGC
>JBDNHZ010000099.1:0-15292 GCA_041688515.1 Verrucomicrobiota bacterium | reverse complement strand
TTGACGAGATCGACAAGATCCGGCGCCAAGACAACGGCGGCACCCGGGACGTCAGCGGCGAGGGTGTGCAGAACGCGTTGCTCACGCTGCTCGATGGTCGCACCGTCGACGGCATGGAGGGCATGAACCATTCCCCGGTGGATACGGGTCGGCTGCTGTTTGTCTGTGCGGGCGCCTTCGTGGGGCTGAAGGGGATTGTCGAGCGTCGGTTGGGGACCGGGCGTCACCAGATCGGTTTTCACGCGCGGCCCGCGGAAATGGTGGACGGCCTTTGAAACCGAGAACAAACACCGACCGGCGCTGATCCATCGGCTGGCGGAGGAGTTGAAAGTGCGTTCAGCGACGATCTCCGAGTTCTTCCTGGCCTACGTGTATTCCAACACGGACAACATCCAGGCCAACCTGCACTATCTCGACTTCATGCGTTTGAAAGCCGAGGAAGTGAAGCGTCAGAAGCAGTGAGCCCTGTCCCGTTTGGAGGAGGTGCCCACCAATCCACACGAATCGAAACGAATCCGGCAACCGGATATTTCCCGGAGCATTCGTGTGAACCCAAAGAACCGGCATTTCAGTTATCCGCAGATGTCGCAGATGAAGACAGGAAAGGAGCGCGTGGGAAGTGGTGCCAGACGCTCTTCCCAAGGGTGAGCAAGGCCTCGGTTCGGGACGATTTCAGTGCTGTTGCATGGTTCTTCGCTACTTCCTGTAGATGGACCGGCCAACCCGGGGCTCGGCATCATAGACTCGATACGCGTCGAAGTGCCCGCCTTGGGGCGCCCGCCGGCACTTGCCGATGGATGGTTTCCGGCATCGGGCATGGCCCTAGGGCATGTTTACAGGCATTTCGTGAGGCATGAGCAGTACGCGTCGCGGTGCTCGATTTGGGGAATCCGGGGCGTGTGCCTGAGGAAAGGCCCGCAGGGCCTTCACGGACGGGACTGCCCGCAATCACATCCCCCCACCCCCCCGGAATCAAACTTCCCTCGGGCCGCTCCTTCCGATCCACTCTTGTCTTTGTCCCACGCCGGGCAAAGCACCGCGGTACCGGAAAGCCAGATTGCCGTCGGACGCGACCCGGCCCATCGCGCACCCATCCAGGTCCTCCCATGCAGACTGCCCCGATTCCGATGACTTCCTGGCCCACGCCGGTTGTTCTCCCCGCCTTGGCGCCCCCTCGCATCGGTCTGCTGGTCCTGCTCTGGCTGGTGTTCCTGCTGACGCTGGCGTTGCCCGGACAGGTCGCCGCCCAGGCCACGAACCGCTGGACCGGCAACGACGACGGGACCACCTGGAACCTGCCCGCCAACTGGCAACTGGGCCGCACCCCCATCGCGACGGACATCGTCATCGTCGATCGCGACGGCACCAACACGGTCGTCCGGATCACCGGCATCAATGCCGCCGTGCGAAGCCTGAGCTCAACGGCAACGCTCGTGCTCGAGGGGGCTGCGCTCTCCGTGAGCCTGGGAACCAGCCCTCTTGCCGGTCCGCTTCATGCCTCGTTCTCGGCCATCGGCGCCTCCGGCAATGGCACGCGCCTCGTCGCCACCCACGCCACCACGCTGGAAGGCACCTCCCTCAATGCCGTCGGCGGCGCGACCCTCCGTCTGACCGGCCTGCGACGGTTCATTGCCGGCGATCGGAACAGCGTCTCGATCGTGGCCCGGAATCCCGGGAGCGCGGTGGAACTTCCCAACGTCACCGAACTTGAAGGCTGCACCGGCCGCTTCTCCACCCTCGTCGTCAACTCCGTCGACGGAGGCTGGATCCAGCTCGGATCCGTGCCGGTGGTGGAGATCGGATACACATCCTTCTCGGCCGACCAATCCGGTTCGTTCATCGACCTCGGCGCCCTCGAACGGATGAAGGGCGGCGATTTGTTCGCCCGGGGCGGCGGCCTTCTCCTGACCCCGAGCCTGCGGCGATTCGAACTGACCTCGGTGTCCATCGAAGGCCTCGGCAGTGGGCTTGACCTCGCGGGGGTGGACGCGATTCCCGGAAGCAGCGTCCGGGTCGCCGCCGGCGCCGACGTCGAATTCCCCGCCGTCGCAACGCTGGCCGGTGGTGAACCCAACTCGAACTTCACCGTCACCGGCTTCGGCAGCGAACTGCGGTTTCCGGCGGTCACGAAGCTCTCGGGTGCCACCGGTCGCTTCAGCCAACTCTTGGTTCAGGCGCTTCAGGGAGGTGTCCTCCGCCTACCGCTTCTCGCCGAGGTCACGGGTGCCCAGACGACCTTCTTCGCCGAGGGCAACGGGACAGTCCTGCAGATTCCGGCGCTGTCGGAACTGAACTCCAACAGTCTTGAAGCCCGGACCGGCGCCCACCTCGATTGTCCTTCGCTCCAGAGCCTCCGGAACGCCTCGCTCGTCGTGCGCGGCACTACGACGCTTTTCCCCGTCGCCCAGATCACGAGCGCCGACGGATCCAGCCTTCAGGCCTGGGACGGCGCGGTGGTCCGGTTCACGGGCCTCACCGGCTACGACGCCCTCGACCTGGGCAACGTTTACCTCGTGGCCTCAGGCAATGGCAGCGAGCTCGAATTCCCGTCGCTCCCATCGCTGCGTGGAGCGCGGGCCCGGTTTGCCGGCCTCTTCATTCAGGCCGGACCCGGCAGCCGACTGCGGATGCCGGCACTGTCCTCCATCGCCGACGGGGTCGTCGGCTTCCTGTCCGAAGGCGTCGGCGCGCGACTGGAACTGCCCGCCATCACCGCGCTGGAAGGTCCGGCACTGGAAGCCCGGGCCGGCGGCGCGTTGTCCGTGCCGCTGCTCCAGTCATTTCACTACGGATCGCTGACCGTCCGCGGTCCCACGAGTGTTCTGCCGGTGACGCAGATCACGTCCCTGGACAGTGCCAGTGTCCTGGCGGCCGGTGGCGCGATCCTGAGGTTCACGGGGATCACGGCGTACAATGGCCTCGACGTCGGCAGTCGGAGCCTCGGTGCCGCCGATGCCGGAAGCCGGCTGGATTTCCCGCAGCTCACGTCGCTGGTCGGCACCGCCAGTCGGTTCGGCACACTCGCCCTGGAAGCGTCGGGTGGCGCCGTGCTCGCACTGCCCCGGCTGATCCAGGTCTCGACCCCCTCCATTCGCTTCGTAGCCACCGGCCCAGAAAGCCGCGTTGAACTCCCGATCCTTTCGAACCTCATTGGAACCGACTTCGAAGCCCGCAACGGCGGCCGCGTCGTCAGCCCCGCCCTGACGGTCCTCGAGTTCACCTCGCTCACGGCCGTGGGAGCGGGAAGCCAGCTCGATACCGCCCAGATCCTCCGGGCTCGCGGTGCCAGCATCGTCGCGCAGGCCGGTGCCCGCCTGACCTTTGATTCGCTCCGGCGTTACGAAGGCGGCAACGGCCCCAATACCGGCATCGTGGCCAGCGATCCGGGAAGCCGGCTGGAATTCCCGGTCCTTGTCGAAGTCGAAGGAACGACGTCGGCCTTCACGACCGCGACGCTTCGCGCCTCGAACGGCGGCGTGCTCGACCTGCCACAGGTGCGCGTCCTCGACACGGGTTCGCTGTTCCTCGCCGCCAACGGCCCCCAGGCCGTCCTCGACATGCCCCGCTTCACCCGCGGCGTCGGCATCAGCGTGGACCTCTCCGATTCCGCCCGACTCCTCTCGCCGCAATGGTCGGAACTGTACGCGGGCTCCCTCGCCCTGCGCGGCGCGGCCACGCTGGACACCCAACGACTCGCCATCGTCGACGGCAGTTCGCTTCTGGCCTTCGGTGGAGCCCAACTCCGTCTACCTGCGGTGCTGAGCTATCGCGCAGGCACCGTGTCGGCCCAGTTCCAGGCCAGCGGCGTCGGCAGCCTTCTGGAATTGCCGGCCGCCCGCGTGGTCGCAGGCAGCTTCGCCTTCTTCACGTCCCTCTCCCTGCAAGCCGACAACGGCGGAGTGCTCCGATTGCCCCTCGTCACCGAGTTCGCCGAAGGGAGCATCAACGTTTCGGTGACGGGCCCCGGAAGCCAAATGCAACTCCCCGCCCTTGGAAGCACCCGCAACGTTCACCTCTCCGCTGGCAACGGCGGCTCACTGCTCGTCCCGAACCTCAACTCCTTGACCGGCGGCAGCCTGAACCTCGCCAACCCCGGCACCTGGACCACCGAACAAATCCGGTCGCTCCGCAACCTGACCGTCACCCTCGCGGGCGCGACCGCGGCATTCCCTGCCCTCACCGACGCCGGCACGGCCACGTTCAACCTCGTCAACGGAGGCAACGCGCTCCTTCCTCCCGCCGCCGACCTTCAGGTCACCGCCATCGGGCTGCCCACCACCGGTCGCGCCGGATATCCATTGACCGTCACCTGGAGCGTCACCAATGCCTCCGACGTCGCGATCAGCGGACCACGCCGCGATCGGTTCGCGCTGCGACGATCGGGCGTTCCCGATCTTGAACTGGGAACGATCGAGGTCGCGGGCGATCTCGCCGCCCACTCCGGGCGCAGTCACCAGACCCCGCTGATCCTGCCCGGCGATCTCACCGGAACCTGGCGTCTGGTCATCACTGCCGATGGCGGATTCGACGTCTTTGAAGGCGCCCTCGAAAGCAACAACACCCTCGTCTCGCCAGGGGAACTCGGCCTGTCCGCGCCGGACCTTGTCGTGGCGAGCATCGGATTGCCCGCCGGCCCTCTGGTGGCGGGCGTGCCCTTCGAACTCACGTGGGTGGTGCACAACACCGGAACGACCAACGCCACCGCGCCCTGGACCGACCTCCTTCTCCTCGGCACCAACGCCACCGACTTCACCTCCGGCGTGATTCTTGGAACCTGGCCCCGGCCCCAGACGTTGACGGCCGGCGCCCGCTACACCAACCGAACCCAGGTCGTCGTACCGCTCCAACCGTCTCAGGCGCCGGGATCCTACTTCCTCGCTGTGGTTGCCAACGCGGACCACGCGCAACCTGAGGTCACCGAGGCCAACAACGTCGCGACTCTCCCCGTCTCGCTCCTCTGGCCGCCGCTCCCGGACCTTGTTCCTTTCCGGGTTACCGGCCCCGCCACAGGCCGCCCCGGAACTTCCGTGACCGTCTCGTATGCCGTCACCAACCAAGGTCCGGCCGCAGCCCTCGGTCCGTGGACCGAGGTCGTCTACCTCCAAGGGCCGGACGCGCCGCTCGACCTGCGCCAACCGCTCGGGTCCTTTCGCGTGGGGGCGCCCCTTCCCGCCCACAGCAGCCAGGATCGTTCCCGCAACATCATCCTTCCCGCCGACCTTTCCCCTTCTGCCAACGCCCGCTGGATCGTCGTCGTGAATCCGGATCCGACCGTGGTCGAGTCCGACTCCGCCAACAACTCCGCCACCGGAACCACCGCCGTCATCATCCCGGCCAGCCTCACGTTGGAACTCGCCCAATCCCGCATCCGCGAAGACGCCGGACCGCTGATCGGACGCCTTCAACGCAATGGCCCGCTCGACGCGCCCTTGACCGTCCAATGGACCTCCGTACCTCCTGGCCGCGTCGGCGGGCCGACGACCGTCCAGTTCGCCGCCGGCCAATCCGAACTCACGCTCACTCTCCCCCTCCTGCCGGATGGCATCGCGGGCCCGGACGCAGCCATCGGACTCGCCGCACGCGCCGTGGGATTCACCGACGGCACCGCCACCGTGATCCTCGACAACGCGGACCCGGCACTGCTGACGCTCCGGTTCACCACAGCCCAGGTGAACCAGGGCCAGACGATCGCCGCCACCGTGACCCGCAATGCCGGATTCACTTCCTCCCTTCCACTTCACTTCAACAGTTCCATGCCGGGCCGTCTGCTGCCTCCGGCCGACCTCACGCTGGCCGTGGGCCAGACCTCCGCCGTCGTCGCATGGATCGCCCTCGCCGACCTCCTGTGGTCGCCAGCCGAAACCGTCATTGCATCGGTCGGTGCACCCGGCTTTCCCGTCGCCGCCACCACGGTGACCGTGATGGAGTCCGCGCCTCCAGTCCTCGCCCTGACGCTGTCCCGGAATCCGCTGAAGGAGTCCGACGGACCCATGGCCGCGCTCGCGACCGTGACCCGCAGCGGACGGCTGGACGCGCCCCTGCTCGTTGCTCTCACCAGCACCAACACCAACGCCGTCGTGGTTCCGGCGTTTGTCACGATTCCCGCCGGCAGCAACCAGGCCTCGTTCTTCCTCGGCGCCGCTGCCCGCCCGGCACTCCCCGATGACCAACGTTCCGAACTCCGTGCCTTCCCGACCTACACGCTCACCGGCGAACCCTTCGGTGAACCTGCCCGCGCCGCCGTCACCGTCCTCGACACCGATCGACCCGCCCTCACCCTCGAACTCTCCCGCGCCGTCGTCGCCCCCGGCAGGACCCCGGCGGCCACGGGGACCGTGCTCCGTCCGACGACCGCTCCCACCGCTTTGACCGTCACTCTCGGTCAATCCGTGGCTGGCCTGCTCGAAGTGCCTCCGTCGGTGGTGATCCCGGCCAACGCGCAGTCCGTCGAGTTCCCCATCATTTCCACGCCCGCGCCGTCGGGCACCGAACCCCGCACCACCCAACTCACCGCCTCAGCATCGGGATTCGTGCCCGCGGAAGCCGGGCTCACCGTGTCGGGCCGCGACCTCCCGGACCTCGTGGTGGAAGCCGTGACCGTTCCGCCGGTGGCGCTCACCCTCGCCAACGCCAGCATCGGCTGGCGCATTCGCAACCAAGGCCTATCCGATTACACCGGTCGCGTCCGGCAGCGCGTGTATCTCTCGACCGACGCCCAGTTCGATGCCGGGGATACCCTCGTCGCTGACCAATCCATCGAAGGCCAGTTCCTCGTCGGATCCTTTGTCGCCGTGGCCCGAACGTTCATCGTGCCCGCCCAACCCGGCGAGTATTGGGTCTTCGTGCAGGTGTCCCCCGAGGGCGACCTCGCCGAGATCTCGGACCGGAACAACCTGGGCCAATCCACCACCCCGATCCAGGTGCGGCCGGCCTACTCGGTGACGTCGCTGGAATTGTCCCCGGCCTCGGCACCCGCCGGGGAACCCGTGGAGCTCCGGGGAAGACTGGTCCGGCCGAACGGCGATATGGCGGCCTTTGAAGTCGTATCGATCTACGTGCGTCGCGACGGCAGCGAACGTCCCGCCGCCGGGATCACCGACGAGGACGGTCGGTTCACCGTCACCTTCCGGCCCGGCCGGATTGAGGCCGGCGTGTTCGCAGTCGCTGCCGATCATCCCGAAGTCGTCGCGCCCCCCAGCCGACTCCAGTTCGTCCGGTTCGCCCTCGTCGCCGACCCGGCGAACCCGGTCATCACCGTGGTAGCCGGCGACCAACGCACGCTCCGGCTCCAGGTGTCGAATCCCGGCCCCACACCCCTGACGGGCCTTGCCGCCCGTGGCCTGGGTCTTCCGTCCGGTGCCTCGGTTCGAGTCACGATGCCAACGGTTGTTCCGGCGGGTGGAACGGTCGCCCTGGATCTCGAGGTCGCTGCCGGCGGTGCGACGATCGGCACCACCACTCCGGCCATCCTCCTGACCAGCACCGAAGGAGCGCGGCTTGAAGTCCCCTTCACGCTCCGCATCCAGCCGCCCGTGCCGCAGATCCAGGTCACGCCCGAGTCCATCGTGGCCGGTGCCGTCCGTGGCCAACCCGCCCGCATCGGAATCGCGGTGACCAACAGCGGCGCCCTCGCCAGCGGCCCGTTGACCCTGGTGCTCCCGGACGTCCCGTGGCTGGCCGACACCACGGCGGGTGCCCGCCCCTCGCTTGACCCCGGCGAGGGCACGACCTTCGACCTCGCGTTCACGTCCGCGCCCGACCAACCCCTGGGTGAGTACCAGGGCGAGGTGCTGGTGGTCGGAGCCGGATTCCAGACCCGGGTGCCCTTCTCGGTACGGCTCGTCGGCGCGGCCATCGGCGACCTCGAAGTCCTCGCCGAAGACGAATTCACCTACTACGCCGCCGGTGCTCCGAAACTCTCCGGAGCCCGCGTCGAAGTTCTCGATCCCTACACCGCCGACGTCATCGCCTCCGCCACGACCGACGCCTCCGGTCAGGCCCGGATCCCAGGCCTCGCCGAGGGCTCCTACCGGCTCCGCGTTTCGGCCGACCGCCATTTCACCCGCGAGATCGCCGTCGTGATCCAGCCCGGGCTGACCCAGCGGACCCGCGTCCTCGTGCCGGTCGAAGGCGTGGCCTATTCGTGGAACGTCGAGGCTACCGAGGTCGCCGACCGCTACCGGGTGACGCTTGAATCGCAGTTCGAGACCACCGTTCCATTCCCGCTCGTCACCGCAATCGAGCCCAAGGTCTTCCCGCTCGTGTTCCCCGGCGAGGTGACCACCATGAACATCACCTTCACCAACCACGGCCTGCTGGCCGCCCGCGCAATCCAGGTGAACGCCCGCAGTTCCAGCACCTATCGCATCACCCCGCTCTTCACCGATCTCGGCGATCTCCCCGCCCACAGCAGCATCTCCGTCCCCGTCCGCGTCGAATTCCAACCCGACCTCGACGCACGCATCGTCGCCGGCCTGCTCCGGGACGGTCGCCAGGTCGGAGAACGGAACCAACCGTTCTTCTCCGCGTCGGACCGGCGCGGCACCGCCGCGCCCTCGGCCGGCACGGGCACCGGCGGCAACGACTGCGACACCCCAAGCATCAACGCGCTCTACTTCGTCGTCTGCGGCGACGACGGGCTCTACCACATGGTCTCCGTGGACATGACTCCCGTCGGCATGCTCCGCGACCTCATCAAGTGTCTGAAGGCGCTCGCGAAGGGACCCAGCAATGTCGGCGGTGCCGCGTGCGATTGCGCCGGCCAGGCCGCCGCCGGCATCGGGGCCGCCCTCGGTGGCAGTGGCGAACTGCCCAAACCCGTGAAGTGCATCGTCGCCGTCCTTTGCCAGGACGTCGGCGAGATCGCCAAATGCATCTGCCCGGGACTGGAACCCACCGAGTTGCTCTACGGCACCGGCGGCGGGATTGGCGGCGGAGCCGGGCGCTTCATCCCGCCTCCCGGTGGAGCCGGCCGTTGCGCCATCATCCCCACCGGCGCCGGCCCTGGCGCTTCCGCACGCCTCGCCACCACCCTTCAGTCCAGTTCAGATGGCATGCCTCGCGCGCTCGTCGTCGCAGCCCGCGTCATCGAAGCCACGAACCGTCCCGCCAGCCTCAGTTCACCCGCACTTGCCCTGGCCCTCCCCGAACCTTCACGCCACGCCGCGCCTGCGGCCGACGGCGACGGGATCTGCGCCCAGGTCCGCCTTCGTCTCACCCAGGAGGTCGCCCTGACCCGCGCCGGATTCCGCGCCGTGCTCGGCATCGACCATCGGCTCACCAACTTCCCGCTGACCGAAGTCCGCTTCCAACTGCACTTCCTCGACGCCGCCGGTCGCGTGGTCGATGACCTGTTCGGCGTCCGAAGCCCGCACCTCCAAGGACTCACCGCCCTCGACGGCACCGGCACCCTCGACGCCGGCGCGAGCGGTACCGCCGAGTTCGTGATCGTTCCCTCGCCCGCGGCCGCACCCGACGGACCGACTCCCTATACCGTCGCCGGCGAACTCCGCTACTTCGACGGCACCCGCACCGTCACGATCCCGCTCGCCCCGACACCCCTGAGCGTGCTGCCCCAACCGGAGCTCACCCTCGACTACTACCATCAGCGCGACGTCTTCAGCGACGACCCATTCACCCCCGCGACGGAACCTTCCCAGCCGTTCACCCTCGGTCTGCTCGTCCGCAACACCGGTGCCGGCACCGCCCGGAATGTCGCCGTGCTCTCCGGCCAACCGCGGATCGTCGAGAATGAAAAGGGATTGCTGATCGACTTCCAGGTCGTGGCGACCGAGGTCTTCGCTCCGGGGGAACAACGCACCCTCGCTGCCTCGCTCTCCGCCGAACTCGGAGACCTCGCTCCCGGTGCCGTCCGCGTCTGCCGCTGGCTCCTCAAATCCACCCTGCAAGGCCTCTTCCTCGACTACTCCGCCGACGTCGAACACCTCGATCCCCTCGGCGGATCCGCCTTCGCCGCCATCGCTCCCGAAAACGTCCGCATCCACGAACTCACCCACATCGTCCAGGACACCCGCCCCGGAGCCGATGGCCTGCCCGACTTCCTCGTGAACGAGGATCCCGCCTCCGACCCGGATGATCTCCCCGATTCCATCCATCTCAGCACCGGTGCCATCGAACCCGTCCACGTGCTCGCCCGCGCCTCGGCTGACGCAGCCCCCGCCCCCCGACGCCGCGAGGTCCTCCTGAACCTCGACCCGCCCCCCACCGGCTGGACTTACCTGCGCGTTGCCGATCCCCAGGGCGCCACCGGCTCCCGGCAGTTCCGACTCATCGCCGTCCTCCGACCCGATGGTTCCGCCCTGCCCGATTCCAACTTCTGGCAAACCGACCGGACCTTCATTGGCCTCGGCCGACGTCCTATCCTCGAGAACCGCCTCCACCTGCTCGACCACGCCGCACCCGCCACCTACCGACTCGTCTATGAACCAGTGGCGCCCGCCGACACCCTTCCCCCGGTGGCGACCATGGAGGCCCTGCCCGCGGCGTCCTTCACCGAGTTCCCGCTCCGCTGGTCCGGCACCGACAACACCGAGGGCGCGCTGGCCTTCGACGTCTTCAACTCGGTGGACAACGGCCCATTCCTTCCCTGGCGGATCGCCACGCCCCTGACGGGAGGACAATTCCTTGGCGAACCCGGACATCGCTATGCCTTCTACACCGTCGCCACCGATGCCGCCGGAAACCGGAGCCCTGTCCCCGCCACCCCGCAGGCCACGACCGTCACCGCGCTCGAAAATCGTCCTCCCGTCTTCGAAGGGATTCCCACCCAGACGGTCATCGCGGGCGCAACGCTGCAGCTTCAATTGCTCGCGTCCGATCCCGACGGATTCCTGCAAACGCTGCGCTACGCCGTCGAACCCCAATCCCCCACGGGTGTCAGCGTGGATCCCGCCAGCGGCCTGCTACGCTGGGTCACGCCCCGTGGCCTCGGTGGCACGACCCAGCGTGTGACGATCTCGGTCCATGACGACGGCGTACCGGCCCTCTCGGACCGGATCGCCTTCGACATCCGTCTCATCGCGTCCAATGCACCGCCTGTCCTGGCTCCCCTGCGCAACCTCACGGTTCTCGCCGGTAATCCCGTGACGTTCCAGGCCACCGCCACCGACCTCGACCTCCCCTCGCAAACGCTGCGGTTTCGACTCATCGGCACCCGTCCCACCGGAGCCACGGTAGACCCGGTGACCGGCGTCTTCCGCTGGCAACCCGCCGAGTTCGCCCCCGCCTCCGTGAATCCCATCACGCTGGAAGTCTTCGACAACGGCATCCCGTCGCTCGCCGCCCGTCAGACGTTCACCCTCGTGGTTCGCAAACGCGCCAGCGACTTCCGACTCGAGGTCGGAAACGCCGTCCTCAACGCCGGTCAATCCGGTGCGATCTCCCTCCGTCTGATCGCAGGCCAACCCCTTTCCCGGGTCGACTTCCAACTCCCGTCACCCGGGCCATCCCTCGTCGATCTGGCCCTCGAACCCCTCGCCGCCGGGCTCGCGGGCGCTCAACTCCAGCCACTCCCCGACGGCACTTATACCGCCACCTTCTTCACCGATCCGGGTTTTCTTCTCGACGGCGACCTTGACCTCGCCCGCATTGCCTTCGCCACACGTCCAGGCCTCTCGGACCTCGCCCGGATCTCCCCACGGCAGGTCGGCGGATTGGATCCCACGGGAACCCTGCCCCGACGCGGCCTCGCCAACACCGGACGCGTCATCGTCATCGGACCCGAACCCGTCCTCGACGCGATCGTCCCCGGCCAGTTCATCGTGTATGGCCGACCGGGCCAATCCTACCGCGTTGAAACCCGCGAACTCCTGTCACCCGGCTCCCCCTGGATCCCGGGCGCGCGCCTCACCCTCGAAGGCCAATCGCAGACCGTGCCCCTGTCCCCGAACCTCGACCAACTCTTCCTCCGCGTGCGCGAGGAGTAACGCAGACACCCACAAAACAATGGACCCATGCTGACCCTGTCCCGCCCGGGACCGCGTCCGCTTGAGTGAGTTGGCAGTCGCTCTGGTTTAGTGGCTGGCTCAATGGGTCCGTTTGCCCACGAATGGCACGAATCGACACGAATGGGGGAGGAGTCGAATGAGAGCACCACGCACGCTGCCGGCCCGATTGATCGGGGGCGGTGTCCAGATGCGCCTCTGCCCGCCTGAGGGCCGAGATCCGCCTTGCCAGTGCCGCCTGCCGTGTTATGCGTCACTGAGTCTTGCGGGCCATTCATAAATCGTTGCCCGCACGCCACCTCCAAAAATGCCAAAGGTTACCGACCTTCTCTTAGGCCAAACCGGTCAGGGGTACGTTTGGCCCAATTGTTGTTAGCCTGCGTAGTCCTATGCCCGCCGCGGACTTCCAGCTCTGCCATCAAAGACATTGCACCTGTTGTGGAAGTGAGACCGCGTGCACCCGCGGGAATGTCCTCAGCGGGCACGAGCGCATCGCCAAGTATATGGTCAAGTGGACCGTCGGAGACCCGTCACACGGTATGGGTTGGCTCATCTCGTTGCCTCAGGCGGGTGCTGAACGCCATGTCGCAGTCAGTTTGCGGTACTCTTTCGAGCACGGGTCTTTCATGGTTAGCAACGTCGGAGAAGAGCCGTGGACAGCAGAAGATCTTCTTGGTTTTGGCAAGTTGCTCGATCGCGACCAGGTGATTGGGAGTCCTCTGGCGGAGCAGACATTCACCATCGTCGACGACATTTGGCTGACGGATCCCTACGTCCAGGACTTTGTCGCCTCGGCGAGTTCGGAGGTTTCATGAAGGCGAACCAGTTGCTCGACCGAATGACGAGGAGCGCGGTCACGTCATGGCCCGTATTCGGGCACCGTCGGCGCTCTCCTCGTCATAGGTGAGCTCGGCGTTAGGCGGCATTGAGGGTATGGAGTATTCAGGCACAGTTGAGTTTTTTTATTTTCCGGTTGGGCAGTCGGTTCAATTCTGCTCGCCTGGTTTGTTCGCCGTCGCTTTTATTCCTATTCGATGGTTGGCTATGGTTTGCTGGAGATGGGCGGCATTTTGAACGCACTTATTGCTGGAATATATGCGCTGCAGTTTCATTCATTCTTCCAGCGTTTTCGGTTACGAAAGACAGAGTCACGATGATGCCGCCTAACACGCTTCGTTCAAGCAGAGCGCAATGCCCTTGGCGCTCGCTTAGCTCGAACATTAGTTTGCCATTATGAGAGACGTGCTTGATCAAATAAGAACGGCGAATAAAGCTGGCCTGTACTACGTTGCATTGTTCTCTGCGCTAGCTATTCCAGATATATGCGGTGCACTTGAGTCGGAAGATGGCAAAGCAAGCGGGTCAAACTATAAGACGTGGTTTGACCGTTGGGTGGCGGCAAAATATTGCTTGTTCAGAAAACCATCCCTACCTGGAGAGGTTTGTTACTACTATCGCTGTGCGGTTCTACATCAAGGGAGGGCCACCCATACAAAAATGCTGTACAGTAGAATTATTTTTGTTGAACCAAACAATCCCAGAATCATTATGCACAACAACGTGATGAATGACGCATTGAATATCGACGTGGTTAAATTCTGTGAGGACGTTATATCAGGCTGTGAAGATTGGCTTTGTTTCGTTGCGACAGACGCTGTGGTTCAGCAGAATCTTGCGAGTAGCATGCAGCGGTACCCGCAAGGCCTCGCGCCTTATATTGTAGGAATTTCAGTAATCGCGTAGGGGGCAACCTAACACCTGAGCGGAATAGATCGGGCGAGGACAGGGGTGGATCACGGGCGGCCATGGGCCGCCCGATTTATTTCGCGGTTGGACGGAGCCGCGGGGGAGTTGCAGGGCTATAGGAAAACTAACTGGGCCTCAATCCACCGAAGGGCTCGATTCCTGGGGTTCCATGGGATGTTACAGGTCGTCGGTACCGCGGCTCGGACACTCGGGTGCCTCCCGAAGGGGACGAGGCAGCGCGGCCTGAATTGCAAGGGCCATGAGCCATTGGGATCGGGCCAGCGCCTCGCGCGCGACCGGGACGGTGCGTTTGCGGCGTTTGTTCCCGAGGATCCCGTAGTGTCGGATTCTGAATGGCGAGATGGATGACGGAAGCCGAGAGCTTGCGCTCGTGGATGAGGTCTCGTCACCACGACCCACTCTCCGGATGCCCGAGGGTGTCAGGAGAGAGTTCATGGAACCGCGCGAGATGGACGATTCAGTCGGTATCGAACTGGACCGGGCGCGCGGCGAGTTGGCGAAGGGTAAGGTGCTCGATGAGTTTTTGCCTTAGTGGCGTGGTACCTTTCATCCTCTCGGAGCCTGTGCTCCGGGAGGAATCTATCGTCCACAACGCCGGATCCCCCCCCGCGCAGCGGCTTCGTTCAACAAGACGGCCGCGGACAACGTCAGGATCGCGCCTCAGTTGACAATAAAACATTATTTTCCGGGTGTGCCTGATCCGGGACGCTTCGCGCTATTTCGCACCTTCCTCTAACCCGTTACCGAAACACAGGAACGGCTGCGCTTGGGATTGGCCATTTTCTGGCTAGTCGTTCCAAACGGACTCTTTCTCTACTACGCCCTTGTGGCTCCGATATCTCTCCAAGCAGCGCTCATGAACCCAATTGCGTTGGTGTTCATCACGGAGGCGTTTCCTCTCATGGCCGTCTTCTCATGGCTCATTCACCGGTTGGGTATCTGGTCTCCGGGTTGGCTTGTGTTCATTATCATGTCACTGGTCGGAAGCATGGCCTTCAGCGTCCCAGCCTTTCTCTACCTCGCCAGCAGGAAGTCGCGTCCGCCGGCTTCAACGCAGTGATCTACTCGGCCAACACGCCGCGCAAGCTCGCGGCGGCTACAACTTTTGGCCGCAGCTTCTTCATCCTTGGGAGGGCGCGCGTCTCACTCGCGATGCGCCCATTTGCTGCGGCCCCATCCTGACACTGGCCCCGGCCAACTAGTATGAGCCTCGTTACCTCGTCGCCTACTCGTAGGAGACGACGTCAGGAGACTCTGACTTCCAGTCGGACGTCCACCGGCCTGCGCGCGTTCCCCGCCCGATTGAAATGAGCCTCGTCACCTCGTCGCCTACTCGTAGGAGCCGACGTGGGGAGACTCTGACTTCCATTCGGACGTGCCCCGGCCCACGGACGTTCCCCGCCCGATTGAAATGAGCCTCGTGACCTCGTCGCCTACTCGTAGGAGACGACGTCAGGAGACTCTGACTTCCAGTCGGGCGTCCCCCGGCCCACGGACGTTTCCCGCCCGACTGAAGTGAGCCTCGTCACCTCGTCGCCTACTCGTAGGAGCCGACGTGGGGA
>JBDNHZ010000098.1:0-5876 GCA_041688515.1 Verrucomicrobiota bacterium | reverse complement strand
GTCACCGGGCTCAGCGGATGGGTGCTGACCTCAGCCGAAGCGGTGAATGATCGTGGCTACATCGCCGGATCCGGCACCTACAACGGCGTGGCGACCGCCTTCGTGCTGATCCCATTGAACTACCCGTGAGCGCAATGAACCGGCAGGAGCATCGCCCATGAGTCGCCGCAAGCCATCCAACCCCAAGCCGGTGGTCCGGTCGTCCCGTCCCCGGGCGGCCGGATTCACCCTGATCGAACTATTGGTGGTCATCGCGGTCATCGCCATCCTTGCCGGACTCCTGCTTCCGGCCCTTGGCAAGGCAAAGCTCCGGGCGGGCACCGCCGGATGCCTCAGCAACCTGGCTTCCGCCCTCCGGTACTTTCGTATTCTTTCGTTCCTCTCGGCTCAATTCTGCGGGTGTCGTTGCGGTCAGACCGGAACTCGATGCTTGCCCCTCCCTCAAGTTTCCGGTTGAACCATCCGGTTGTCTGACTGGCTCTCCATCCTTGTCCTCGGTCTGATCGAAGGGATCACCGAGTTTCTCCCGGTTTCCTCCACCGGACATCTCCTTCTGGCCGAGCACTGGCTCGGGCATCGAAGCGAGTTGTTCAATGTCGTCATCCAATCCGGAGCCGTGCTGGCCGTGCTGACGGTCTTCCTTCGGCGGGTGGTGGATCTGTTCGTCCGCTGGCGCCTTCCCGAGAACAAGGATTACCTGATGAAACTGGCCGGGGCCTTTGTCATCACGGCCATCGGCGGTCTGGCCCTGAAAAAGGCCGGGCTACTGGATCTGAAGGCAGATCCCGTCCCGGTCGCCTGGGCGACCCTGATTGGGGGCATCCTCTTTCTCGTCGTCGAGTATGCCCTGAAGAACCGCAAGCCCATCGAGACGGTGGGCTGGAACGTCGCCATCGCGGTCGGGTTCGCCCAACTGCTGGCTGCCGGATTTCCCGGCACCTCGCGGTCCGGAGCGGCCATCCTTTTCGCCCTTGCGCTCGGGTTGTCCCGATCGGCCGCCACGGAGTTCGCCTTCCTGGTGGGCATTCCCACGCTCCTCGCCGCCGGGGCCAAGGAGATCTGGGATTTCCGCAAGGATCCCACCGCGCACGAACCCTGGTCCCTGATCCTGCTCGGCTGCCTGGTGGCCGCCGTCTCCGCCTTTGTCGTTGTCCGCTGGCTGCTGGGCTACGTGCGGAACCACAAGTTCACCGGGTTCGCCATTTACCGGATTATCCTCGGGGTCACCATCCTGATTCTCCTGCGCTAACGGGTTTTCGGGGTCTCAACCCTCGCCCGGTTCATCCCTGAAGGCGTCTCCATCGGGCGTAGAAGAGAACGAACACCGCCGGTCCAAACGCCAGCATCACCGACAATCCCATGGTGATGCCGACGTCAGCGCCATGATCGTTCCCCAGTGAAGCCAGGCATGGCGGGGTCCCGGT
The DNA here is from genome assembly GCA_041688515.1 of Verrucomicrobiota bacterium. Taxonomy (GTDB): domain Bacteria; phylum Verrucomicrobiota; class Verrucomicrobiia; order Limisphaerales; family UBA9464; genus UBA6176. The sequence goes on along the minus strand of JBDNHZ010000098.1, from coordinate 4,452 downwards.
GAAGGCTCGGGGTCGGTCATGGGCATCAGCCTGTCGGATCCACCGGATTCCCGAAGCAAATTCCATCGAGCCCGCAGGGACGTGATCTGAACGAGTTCCACGACTCCTCATGACCGACGTCCGTAGCTTAGGACTCGCGGAGCTCGTCGCGATCCCAGAGGCCAAGAATCCGGGCTTTGAAATCCGGCAGTCGTTCCTCCAGCATCACTCCATGTTCCACACCTTGATCCCCGCCCGGCTCGGCCGTGTCCTGCGCGCGACGCTGGCCACCGGTGCCGTGGCGACCGTGGCCGTCCAGGCCGATGTCCGGCTTCATCCGCTTTTCACCGATCACACGGTTCTCCAGCAGGGCAAGCCGGTGCCGGTGTGGGGTTGGGCCGATGTGGGTGAGAAGGTCACGGTCGAATTCGCCAACCAGACGCTGTCGACCGTCACCGACGGCACGGGCCGCTGGCAGGTCAACCTCAAGCCCCTCAAGGCCACCGCCGCCAGTCGCACCCTGCGGGTCACCGGCAAGAACGCCCTGAGCGTCGAGGACGTCGTCGTGGGCGAGGTCTGGATCTGCTCCGGTCAATCGAACATGGAATGGCCCCTGCGAGCCAGCGCCAGCCCCGAGGCCGACATCCAGGCCAGCGCCAATCCCCTTCTCCGACTCTTCACCGTGCAGAAGGCGACGTCGCAGCTGCCCCTCAGGAATTTCGCCAATCCCACCGGTCACCAGTGGAAGCTCGCCGAGCCCGATTCAACCCGTGGCTTTTCGGCGGTGGCCTACTACTTCGGACGCGACCTCCAGGCCGCCCTCGGCGTTCCCGTCGGGTTGATCCACACCTCCTGGGGTGGCAGCCCGGCCGAGGCGTGGACCAGTCCGGCGACCCTCCGCGAAAACCACGTTTACGCCCGCGACATCCTGACCACGGTTCCGAACATCCTGCGCAACCGCAAGGCCGCCATGGCCAAGTGGGAGATGGATCGCGACACGGCGGTCGCCGCCGGCAACCCAGCCCCGGGCAAGCCCTTCGCCGGTTGGCTCCCCTCGGATCTTTACAACGCCATGATCGAGCCGCTCCTGCCCTACGGCATCAAAGGTGCCATCTGGTATCAGGGCGAATCCAACGCCGGCCGCGCCTGGCAATACCGCAGCCTGTTCGCCGACATGATCCGCGACTGGCGCCAGGCGTTCTGTCAGGGCGATTTCCCCTTCCTCGCCGTGCAACTCGCTCCCTGGGACAAGAATCGCAAACGCTCGATGGCCGACATCACCCAGGCCCCCGGTGAAAGTGACTGGGCCGAACTCCGCGAAGCCCAGAATCATGCCACCAAAGTCCTGCCCAAGGTCGGTGTCGCCGTCATCACGGATGTCGGAGACAAAGATGATATCCATCCCACCCGCAAAGAACCGGTGGGCGCCCGACTGGCGCTGCTGGCCCAGCGGATCGGTCACGGCCGCCGCGTCGCGGCGATGGGACCAGTGTTCCATTCCCAGTCGATCTCCGGGAACCGCATCGTCTTGAACTTCACCGAAACCGCCGGTGGATTGAAGGCCCTGGACGGGGTCGCCCTGACCGGGTTCGCCATCGCCGGAGAAGATCACAAGTGGCACTGGGCCCAGGCCGAGATCCGCGGGACGAGCCAGGTGGTGGTCTCCGCCCCGGAAGTCGAAAAGCCCGTCGCCGTGCGCTATGGCTGGGCGGATTTCCCAGTGGTGAACCTCTCCGACAAAGGCGGACTGCCCGCCTCGCCCTTCCGCTCGGACTAATGGCCCGCAACGACGGACAAACCCTGAGGCCCGGCCGAACGGCTCGACGGGGGTAGCTGCCGAGGGAACGAGGCGGACCGTAGACGAAGCGAAACACGGGAACATCCGCCTCCTCACGTCGGCAGCTACGAACGGCTCGACCGGGGGTAGCTGCCGAGGGAACGAGGCGGACCGTAGACGAAGCAAAGCACGGGAACATCCGCCTCCTCACGTCGGCAGCTACCCAGGTTTGTGTCGCCGCCCAACTGATCGGGGGCAGTGCCAAAATGCGACCGCGGACTTAGGAGGGTTCTCCCCCGGCAGATTGCAGTTCGTCACCGAATAGACTCTGCTCTGCCCCATGAACGACGGAGCGACCACGACGGGGAAGGCGCCGGGACCGAGGGCACTACTGGGATTCCCGCTGGCGATTGCCACAGTCGCCATGATCGTCTGGCAGGGCCTGCGGATCGCACTCTGGGCCCGGTTCGCCCCCGCGGAACTCAGCCTTCTTGATTCCCTCCGCTGCCTCGGGGGCGGGGCGTTCAGCGACGTGGCCTTCGCGCTCTTCGGCGTGACCGTCCTGATCGGGGTCTCCACCCTGCTCTCATCGCTTCTCGCCCTCCCCACGCTGCTGCTCCGTCCGTTCGGGGTCCGGGCGTGGCGTCCGGTCTGGCGATTGCTGTTCCGCGTCGCCGTGACGGTCGGGTTGATGGTGGGGATCTTCCTCGTGTTCAGTGAGTGGTACTTCTTCGCCGAGTTCGAAAGCCGCTTCAACACGGTGGCCATCGACTACCTGATCTATCCCCACGAGGTGTTCACCAACCTGCACGAGAGCTATCCCCTGCCACTGATCGGCGCGGTGTGCTTTCTGGGGGGGTGATCCTAGCCGTCCTCTTCTTCCGTCGTTGGCCCCCGGCCTGGGAAGCCTCGACCCGATCCCGTCGTTGGGGTGCCGTGATCGCCTGGACCGGATTGAGTCTGCTCGCCGTGGTCATCAGCCAATCCACCCGACCCACCATCAGCCGTCAGCGGGTCGTCAATGAACTCGCCGCCAACGGCTGGGCGTCCGCGCTTCGGGCCGCCTGGTCGCGCAACCTGAGCTATCCGGATTTTTATCCGGTCATGGACCGAGCCGAAGCCTTTCGACGCGCCCGAGCCCTGCTCGACGCCCCCGGCGTTACTTTTGCCGGCCCCGCGGTCCCCGCGCTTCCACCGAGCGCACCCGACGGCTCCGTGGATTCCGTTCAGACCGAACGTTGGCTTGATGAGGCCCGCGATTCCCTGCGCCGTCGCATCCCCGGGGATCCCACAAAGCCGCGTCTCAACGTCTGCATCATCACCGAGGAAAGTCTCGGATCGGAATTCTGGGGCAGTCTTGGCCGCACCGTCGATGGCAAGCCCGACACCCTCACTCCGCGGATGGACGCCGTCGCCAATCGTCACGGGGCGCTCTTCACCCACCTGCTTGCCGATGGCAACCGCACCATCCGCGGGTTGGAGGCGATCTTCTCCAGTTTCCCGCCCCTGCCCGGCGACAGCATCCTCGCCCGCGACCGCACCGAGAACGTCGAGACCATCGCCCAGGTCCTGCGGCGCGACGGCTACAGCACGGTGTTCCTCTACGCCGGCCATGGCACCTTCGACTACATCCGCAGCTACGCCCTCGGCAACGGCTGGGATCGGTTGGTGGAAGAATCCGACTTCAACAATCCGACCTTCCGCACCGCATGGGGAGTGAGCGACGAAGACCTGCTCCAGCGCGGCATCGAAGAGATGCGGGCCCTGCACGCCACTGGAAAACCCTTCCTGACCAGCTTCATGACTGTGTCCAATCATCGTCCTTTCACCTATCCGAAGGGCCGCATTCCGGAGGACCCGGACGCGCGCAAGCGCGATCACTCGGTCCGTTACTCCGACTGGGCCCTGGGCGACTTCTTCGAGCGGGCGGAGAAGGAACCGTTCTGGAAAGACACGATCTTCGTGGTGATAGCCGATCACGGTGCCCGCGTGTACGGCAGCCAGACCATTCCGCTCAAGAGCTACCAGATCCCCCTGGTGATCGTTGCCCCCGCCCTGTTCACCCACCCCCGGCGCATCGACGTCAATGGCTCGCAACTGGACGTGACCCCGACGCTCCTCGGATTGATTGGTCGCCCGTACGAAAGTCTGTTCTTCGGTCACGACCTGCTTCAACCGGGCGCGGGCAATCGCACCCGTTGCCTGATGCACCACAACCGTTCCATCGCCGTGTACCACGACCAACGCCAGGCCGTGTTCGGGCTCAATCGGACCGTCGAATACTGGAGCGGCGAACCGGGCTCCGGAACCATGTCGCGGTTGAATGAACCCGACGAAGCCGCCACCCGCCTCCGGGCCGATGGCATCGCCCTTTTCCAAGCGGCCGACGAACTCTATACCGCGCGGAGATTCAGCCTCGTCCCCGGTGCGACGGCTTCGACGCCTACGCGGTAGGCGACGAGGTGACGAGGCTCACTTCAATCGGGCGGGGAACGTCCACGGACTCGCGGAGCTCGTCCCTCCGAAGTCAGAGTCTCCTCACGTCGTCTCCTACGCGGTAGGCGACGAGGTAACGAGGCTCACTTCAATCGGGCGGGGAACGTTCACGGACTCGCGGAGCTCGTCCCTCCGAAGTCAGAGTCTCCTGACGTCGTCTCCTACCCGTAGGCGACGAGGTAACGAGGCTCACTTCAATC
>JBDNHZ010000013.1:0-2485 GCA_041688515.1 Verrucomicrobiota bacterium | reverse complement strand
GGTCTCGCCCTTGCCATCCGAACTCTTCCCGACGCCGTGGGTGGTCCGCACCGGATTGGAACGGGCATTCCGTGCGGCGTAGTAGTGACTGGGAGCGGACTCCTTGGGGGGGATGCCCGCATCCGAAGCCGGTTGCGCGGTTCGAGGCAGGATTTCATGATCCGTCCAAGCAGCGAAACTCTCCGCGGCATTGGGGAGGAGATTGGTGGCGCCGAAGATCGGGCCGTAGCGGTTCGCCGCCGGATACCATTCCGTGATCAATCCGTGGGGGAACCCGACGTGGGCGCTGACCCGCAGCGGCGCTTCGGCGTGAAAGTAGATGACCGGGGTCTCCATGCGTTGAAGCCAATGGGAGGATTCCTTCTGGCCGTGGAGCGCGAGCGGGACCGAAGCGGCCTGGACCGAGGTGCCCTTGGCGGGAACCCGCCGCGTGTGGACGAATTGGGGAAGGTCCGACTCGTTGAATGGATTCCAGCGGAGGTGGGTGCCGTCGGAGCCCTGGACCGAGGTGAACGTGCCCCATTCGTGGGCAGTGTAGGCGGCGGTATCGGCGGCGGTCAGGCAGGCGGAGGCCAGACCTGCCGCCAGGTGAAGTTGGAGTTTCATCGTGCCGCCACCCTGCCCGAGTGCCAGTGCGGCCGTGTCAAAGCGGAGTCACCGGGATGTAAAAAGTTTGTATGGGCCGGTGACGTCCGACGAACGGCCCCAAGCCAGGTCACCTCGGCGGCGTCGGTGCGGCGGGGTTGTTGGTGCTTCGATCCGGAGCCCGACGGCCAACAGGCCGTGGCGGATTCTTCACGTACTCCGCCACTTCCTTTGCCGCCCGGGTTTCCGCGCCGGATTTCTGGAGGAATCCGAGGTCCCGGACCCAGTCGATGAAACGGTCCTGCCAGGTGCCAAAGGGAATCCCGTTGCGATGGGTGAGGCCGCCGCTCATCCGCGATCCATCGGGAAGCGGATCGCCGGGGTGCCGGCCATTTCCATAGATGTGCATCTCCACATTGGGAACGCCGGCCGCGAGCATGACGTTGAAATAGTCCGCGGCCCAAACAGCGTGTCCCCGGTCGCCTGCCCCCGCGCAGATGATGAAGGCCGGAGGGACGTCGAGGGGGATCGGAGGTGCTTCACCGCGGGCGAAAGGGGTTGGGCCAGGATAGACGATTCCCACGAAGTCCGGTCGCGAGGAGATCCCGGCAAGCGGATCCGCCGGGGTGCGGTTGGTCTGGTCAAAGCCCGGATAGAAGATCGCGGCCGGCGCGGAAAGTTCGGCCCCGGCAGAGAAGCCCATGATGCCGATCTGGTTCGGGTCGATGCGGAGTTCGGCGGCGTAGGCACGGACTAGTCGGACGGCCTGGAGCGCGTCATTGACGGCATCGGTCCTGGGTTCGTAACCGTCCTTCCGAAGGCGGTTGCGCAGGATCACGGTATTGATTCCGAAGTTGTAAAAGTAGGAGACGAAGTCGGCGGCCTCGGTGCCGACGTTGAGGGTGTTGTGACCGCCACCCGCCGCCAGGATGATCACCGTACCGGTGTTGATGCCGCCTTCCACGGGGTGCACCTCAATCGAGGGGTTGTGGATGTTGACGATACTGTTGATCCGGCCAGGGACCGCCTTGCTCAGGTTGTATTGCTCGGCTTCGCGGACGCGATCGGCCCTGAGGAATGGGGATCCCGGTGGATACAGCGGGATCACGACGCCGCCGGGAAGGATCGCCTGCGGGGCGTACGGGGCGTCGTTGGTGGGGCCTGGCTGGGGGATGGAGAGCGGGGCAGGAAGGGGCGGAAGCGGAGCGCGGGTTGCCGTCGCCGTCGCGACGGGTTCCTGAGCCAGAAGGACGGAGGTGACCACGGCAAAGCCCATCGTGGCCAAGGGGCGGGAGATCATGCGGCGGAGACTGTGCGTGCGGGTGCGGGTGGCAAGTTGAAATCCATTCCGCCCGGGATGAAGGGGCGCATCTTGACACTGCCCCGCCCGACTGGGCTCCGCCTCCTCACGTCGGCAGCTACGAACGGCCCGAGAGGGGTAGCTGCCGAGGGAACGAGGCGGACCTCAGACGAGGCAAAGCACACGAACATCCGCCTCCTCACGTCGGCAGCTACGAACGGTCCGAGGGGGGTAGCTGCCGAGGTCACGAGGCGGACCTCAGACGAGGCAAAGAACACGTACATCCGCCTCCTCACGTCGGCAGCTACGAACGGCCCGAGGGGTAGCTGCCGAGGTCACGAGGCGGACCTCAGACAAGGCAAAGAACACGAACATCCGCCTCCTCACGTCGGCAGCTACGAACGGCCCGAGGGGTAGCTGCCGAGGTCACGAGGCGGACCTCAAGACGAGGCAAAGAACACGAACATCCGCCTCCTCACGTCGGCAGCTACGAACGGCCCGAGGGGTAGCTGCCGAGGTCACGAGGCGGACCTCAGACAAGGCAAAGAACACGAACATCCGCCTCCTCACGTCGGCAGCTACGAACGGCCCGAGGGGTAG
>JBDNHZ010000097.1:0-8313 GCA_041688515.1 Verrucomicrobiota bacterium | reverse complement strand
GCAGATCTGCAACCCCTCCGGCGCAAGAATCCATTTTGGGGCGTGTGCCCCGGGGGATCGCTTGGCGAACCCCGGGCTAATCGCTGAAACGCCTCCGGCGTAGAGCGACCGGTGAGGGCACCGCTTCGAATCGCAGGCGAAGCGTGGGGAGCGGGCGGACCCGTTCCCGCGTTCGACGAGGGCCCGATCGCGTGACGCTGGCGGGACAGGGTCAAGATGCGTCCCTCCGAAGTCTTCCCCGGAAATCTCAATTGCACGTGTACGTACCATCGGGCAGGTTCGAACTCGTTCTGTATTATGAGCACCTTCCCCGTTGATCCCTTGCCCAACCCGATTCCAGCCGCGGCGGCCAAGACCGATACCACGGCGGGCAACTATTTCGTCTCCAACTATCCGCCCTTCGGCGCGTGGAAAGCGGAGGATGTGGAGCCCTACCTGGGCGTGCTCGATCAACCGCCTCGACCCGGCGTACCCCTCGGCCTCTACACCCACATCCCTTTCTGCCGGAAGCGCTGTCACTTCTGCTATTTCCGGGTTTACACCGACAAGAACGCCGAGGACGTCCGTGGGTATCTGGACGCCCTGCTGCTGGAGTTGGCGCGGTACGCGGAGAAACCGGTGATCGGCGGACGGAAGCCCAAGTTCATCTATTTCGGAGGCGGCACGCCGTCGTACCTGTCACCGGATCAACTGGCTTTCCTGACTGACGGCATGAAGGCGCTGCTTCCCTGGGATGAAGCGGAGGAGATCACGTTCGAAGGCGAGCCGGGCACCCTGACCGACCACAAGCTCCGGGCGATCCGCGACATGGGGGTCACCCGATTGAGCCTGGGGATCGAGCACTTCGACGATCACATCCTGGAGATCAACGGACGGGCGCATCGATCCAAGGAGGTCCTCCGCGCCTATGCCTATGCCCGGGAGATCGGGTTCCCGCAGATCAACGTGGACCTGATCGCCGGCATGGTGGAGGAGACCGAGGAGAAATGGCGCGAGACGGTGGAGAAGGCCGTCGCGCTTCGTCCGGACTCGGTGACGATCTATCAGATGGAGATCCCCTACAACACGACCATCTACCAGACGATGAAGACCGAGGGACGTCTGGTGGCGCCGGTGGCGGACTGGGAGACCAAACGTCGGTGGGTGGACTACGCCTTCGCCGAGTTCGAGAAGGTTGGGTACACGGTCACCAGCACCACCACGGTGGTGCGGGACCCGAAACAGGTGCAGTTCCAGTACCGGGCCGGACTGTTCTCGGGGGCGGACCTGCTCTCGATCGGGGTGGCGAGCTTTGGGCATCTGTCGGGCGTGCATTACCAGAACCAGCACGACTTCCAACCCTACCTGAACGCCGTGAACTCCGGGCGCCTGCCCCTCTACCGCGCTCTGCGTCCGACAGCGGAAGAGTTGTACACCCGCGAGTTCATGCTCCAACTCAAGCTCGGCTCCGTGAGCGCCGGAGCCTTCACCGCCAAGTTCGGCACCGATCCGCGAATGCAGTTCGCCACGGCTCTGGCGACCCTCCGGTCGTGGGGATACCTGGTGGAGGACGGCGACCGGATCGGGCTGACGCGGGACGGTCTGTTGCAAGTGGACCGTCTGCTGCAGGAATTCTTCGATCCAGAGTACCGGAAGGGACGCTACGCGTGAGCGCAGCCCCGCCGACCGATTCGTTCATGCTGCATCCGCTGTCTGATTTCTACCTGAAAGCCGGGCGTCCGCTGCCACGGCATCGGGCGGTATCGGCGGAGGAAATCCCGGAACCGCAGCGGACGTTGCTGGCGCATGACCGGGACATGACCAGCACGCTGGAACAGTTCCACGGAAGCCCGATCCACCTGGAAGTGGTCAGCCTGGAGATCCAGGGGAGTCTGCTCCACCGACAGGTGGTGCTGTCACTGGATACGACCGGGGCGGCGGTGGAATTCGGGGCGATCCGGGTGCACCTCGACCGTTTCCCGGAGCCCTGGCGTTCGGATATCGTGGCCTCGCGCCGGCCGTTGGGCGGAATCCTCAACGCCAGCGGACAACCCTACGTCAGCCGGCCTTCGGCATTCCTGGAAGTGGATGCCGACGAATTCCTTTGTGGGGTGTTGCGCCTGACCGGGTCGATCCGCCTGTACGGACGCCAGAACACGCTGCGCACGCCGGAAGGGTTGGAGATTGCGGAGATCATCGAGATCCTGCCGCCCGGCGTCGCCGCCCGCCTGTAGGCAACCCCGCGGAGGTTGGCTCGGTTTCTCCCCCACCCACTGATCCCTTGCCGGCCGGGCTCGGCTCCCGTACACCCTCCTCCTCGGCTGTCGCGGAAAACCAGCCGACGGGAATCCACAGGGGTTCCACCAAAACCGCATGGAACAGGAATTCATCCCACTGGCCGCCCGCATGGCGGCGTTCATCCGATCTCCTCAGGATCGGATTCCGGCCCTTGCCCACACCGATCGGGAGTCGATCGACTCCTTTGACGCGCTGGCCCGGGACGTTTTCGCCGCCCAGTTCCGGCACAACCCGGCGTATCAATCCTGGTGCCGCTCGCGGGGAATCACGCCGGCGGATGAACCGGGCTGGGAGCAGTTCCCGGCAGTCCCCACCGATGCGTTCAAGGAGATCGTCTTTTCCAGCATCCCGGCCGGCGAGCGCACCACGGAGTTCCGATCCAGTGGAACGACGGCCCAGCGCCCCAGCCGGCACTTCCATTTCGGCCCTTCGCTGGCCCTCTACGAAACGGCGGCCCTGACCGGATTCGAAGCCCATCTCCTCGGGGATCTCGATGATCTGGTCGAGGCCGGGATGCTGGCTCCACTGGATGCACCGGCGTTCATCGTCCTCACGCCATCGCCCGAGGCCGCGCCGCATTCCTCCCTCGTCCACATGCTGGCGTCCGTCCTTCGGAAACACGGCACGCACGATTCCATCTTCGTCGGGCGCACGTCCGACGACGGAGCCTGGGAGGTTGATCTGGACCGACTGCTGATCGCCCTGCGCGGATCGCTGTGTGCCCATCGTCCCCTCGTCCTGATGGGCACTGCGTTCAACGTGGTCCATCTCCTCGACGCCTTGGAGGCGGGCAACCTCCACTGCCATTTGGCGGCCGGGTCGCGCCTGATGGAAACCGGCGGGTACAAAGGGCGATCGCGAGAGCTTCCGCGGGCCCAGCTCCATGCCGAGGTGGGGAGCCGGCTGGGCCTCCAGCCGGGCGCGATCGTCACCGAGTACGGCATGAGTGAACTCAGTTCCCAGGCCTATGACCGGATCGCGTTGCCGCTGGTCCCGGGGATCGCCTGCCCGCCGGTGTTCCGCTTCCCGCCGTGGACGCGGGCCATGGTGATCTCCCCTGAGACCGGCCTGGAAGTCCGGGACGGCGACCGCGGGATCGTTCGGATCGTGGACCTCGCCAACCTGTGGTCCGTCGCCGCGATCCAGACGTCCGACGAGGCCATCCGCCGGGGGGACGGGGTTGAATGGGTTGGGCGGATGGCCCACTCTGAATCGCGCGGCTGCTCGCGCATGACCGCGTGATCCGACGATCCATGAATCCCCTGCCCAACCTCTTCCTCGCCGATCTCGGGCCGGAACTGACCCTGACTCCCGCCACCGTCCGGGAAGCCTGCCTGACCATCCGCCGCAATCGCGATCCGTGGCTGGGCAAGCTGCGCACCCGCCAGATCGCCGAGATCATTGCCTATACGGCGGAGCAATGGCTGGAACCCGACAATGAATTCCGTGCCCGGACCCTGGCGGAGGGTCCGGCCGAACTCGGGGTTTCCGCCGCCACACTGGCCCGCGGCCTCGACTCCTACCTCCGGCAGTTGACCCCGGAAAACCTGGAGGGCCTGGTTACCCAGGATCTCGGAGACTCCCGGCGCCTCGATGATTTCAGCGCCGGGGTGGTGGAACTGCGCGCCGGCCGCACCGCCATCGCTCGCGGCCCCGGACTCCTGGGGCACATCGCCGCCGGCAACCTGCCGCTGCCGGCTCTTCAATCGATGGTGATCGGACTGCTCCTTCGCTCGGCGCAGTTCATCAAGTGCGCCAGCGGAGCCTCGCTGATCCCGCGCCTGTTCGCCCACTCACTGGCCGGCACCGAACCCAAGATTGGATCCAGCCTGGAACTCGCCGAATGGCCGCGTGGTTCGCTCCTCCTCGACCACGCCCTCTTCTCCGAGGTCGACTGCCTGACCGCCACCGGTTCCGACGAGATGCTGGAAGACGTTCGACGCCGCGTCCCACTTCGCACCCGATTCCTCGCCTACGGGCATCGGGTCAGCTTCGCCTACGTCAGCTCCGACATGCTCTCCAGTTACTCCGTCAAGCGACTGGTCCGGGACTTGGGAGCGGACGTCACCGCCTGGAACCAACTGGGCTGCCTTTCGCCACACGTCGTCTATGTGCAGGACGACGGGGCGCTGTCACCGGAAGGCCTGGCCGAGCTACTCGCTGCTGAACTCGCCAAACGGGAACTGGAGGAGCCGCGCGGTGAAATCTCCCTCAGTGAATCCGCCGCCATCGCCGCCCGACGTTCCGTCTACGAAATCCGCGCGGCCGCCGCCGACCAGATCGAACGGGGGCGAGTCGAGACCGCTTTCCGTGATCTGCCGGGAGGGGTGCGGCTCTGGCAAAGTCCCGGGTCCACCGCCTGGACCGTGGTTTACGATGCCGATCCCCGATTCGAATTCTCCTGCCTGAACCGCTTCATCTACATCAAACCCGTCCACCAGTTCGCCGAGGTCCTGCGCTACGCCGAACCGATCCGACCTCTGATCTCCACCGTCGCCGTCGCCGCCATCGATCATCGTCTGACCGAGATCGCCCGGGAACTGGCCCGATGGGGAGTGCCGCGGATCTGCCCGGTCGGCCGGATGCAGGAACCGCCTTTCGCCTGGCGCCACGACGGACGTCCCGCCCTCGGCGATCTCATCCAGTGGACTGAGCTGGAGAGCACCTGAACCGTCGCCCCTTTCCCATGGAACTTAGAAAATCCTTCCAGATCGAAGCCGCCCACCGACTACCCAAAGTACCGCCCGGACATAAATGCGGGCGGATGCACGGCCACTCCTTCGTCATTGAGATCGTCGTGGAGGGACCGGTTAACCCCGTCCTGGGCTGGGTCATGGACTACGCGGACATCAAGGCGGCGTTCCGTCCGCTCTACGATCAACTCGACCACAACCTCCTGAACGACCTTCCCGGGTTGGAGAATCCCACCAGCGAATCCCTCGCCGTCTGGATCTGGGATCGCCTCAAGCCCTCCATCCCGCTCCTGAAGGAAATTGTGATCGCCGAGACCTGCACTTCGAAGTGTGTCTACCGGGGGTGAGGGAACGGGTGCCCCCCACCCTGAACGGAGAACGCTCAGCCCTGAAGCACGCGCATCGCGGGGAGGGGGCCGGCGATCTGATGCCGTTCCAACGCGGCTTTGGCGGCTTCGTTCATCGTGAAGAGGGCGTCCCAATAGGTGGCTACCGCGCACGACGCACGCAGTTCCACGGTGAACTTGTTTTCTCCCAACTGGCTGAGGAAGACGACCGGCGTGCCCCCCCCTACGCCCGGCACTCCGACCAACTCAGCCCAAAGCGGGCGAGATACTTGCTCAATCGATCGGCGTCGTTGGTCTGTTTCCGGCCGAGCCGCGAGACCTGGAAGAGCGTGCGGCCGGCGGCGGACTGCGTGCGCGACTCGCGACAGACCCCGATGACATAGGCGAGTTGCACCTGGTCAAAGAGATCGATTTCCCCCGCCCGCTTCGCGCCGAGCACCTCCAGGAGGACGGCAGATCGATCGCCCGACTCCACCGGTTGCGCCCAGGCCGCTCGGAGACGGGTCAACTCGTCCTCCAGGACCGCGGCCGTGATGCGGCCGCCTTCAGCCATCGTGGCCATGCGCGTGATGGCCGCATTGAGATCGCGGAAATTCGCCGTCCACCGAGCCTCGGGAGAAAGGGCAAATTTCATGAACGCGTCGCGTACCTCCCGGCTCAGGGTGATCCGTGATCCGTGTTTTCGGGCGAACTGCTCCAGTTCGTAGTCGAGATTCGGAGCAATGTCCTCGGAGCGTTCACAGAGTCCTGGCAGCCGGAATGTCCAGAGGTTCATCCGGGCCAACAGATCCTCGCGAAAGCTTCCTTGGCGAACCCGCTCCTGAAGATCCCGGTTGGTGCCGGTCACGAGTTGAAAGTCGCTGGTCACCTCGCGGTCGCCTCCAAAAGGCAGGAACCGCTTCTCTTCCAGGGCGCGAAGGAGGAGGGCCTGCTCGTCCAACCCCAGTTCTCCCACCTCATCGAGAAACAGCAGTCCACCGTCTGCCGTGCGCAACAATCCCGCCCGATCCTTCAGCGCCCCGGTAAAGGCACCTTTCACATGCCCGAAGAGCGCGCTCAGGGCGGCGTCGCCCCGTAGCGTCGCGCAGTTGATCTCCACAAACGCTCCCGCGATCTGGTGACGAGACTTCTTCAATTCATAGAGCCGTCGGGCAAGCTGGGACTTCCCCGCACCGGTCGGTCCCATCAGCAGCACCGGGTCGCGCGACTGCACTCCCACGTGCTCAATCTGTTCAATCAAGCGATTGAAGCCGGCGTTCCGGGTCTCAATGCCCGACTTGAGGAACGAGCGCGCTTCGGTGGCTTCTTTGCGGAAGCGCGCGGCGATCCGGTCGTAACGGGAAAGATCCAGATCGATGACGCTATAGGTGCCATCGGGTGATTTTGACTTCCGATCGCGGGGCGAGGTCTGGACCAGGCGACCGGGGAAATGCCGGCTCTCAGTCAGCAGGAAAAGGCAGATCTGCTGGACGTGGGTCCCGGTGGTGATGTGGACGAGGTAATCCTCCTGGTCCGGATCGAATGGGTAACCCCGCGCAAACTCGTGGAGCGAGGCAAACACCTCTTCAAAGTCCCAAGGGTCGCTCACCTCGTTGACGTGCAACCGAACCCCCGTCGCGGGAGACACACGCTCGATGTCGGCCGCCACGCAGCGCGCAATGTCCAGATGTGCCGGTTGATGGAGCACCTCGAAGCGGTGGACCGCCAGTTCTGGATGCTGGCAGAGCGAGACCGTCGGACGCCACTTGTTCCAGCGTTCCTGATGGAACCCCGAATCCAGCACACTGCCCAGCATCCCCAGCACGACGGTCTTTTTCATATTCGGGCCGTCGGGAGGCCCCCTTCGACCGCAAGAAAGCAACGCCACCCGTCCCTCGCCGTAAAGCGCATTCATTTGCTTATGCGCGAGCTGATCCACGCAGGGATCCTTTTCGAATGATGGAATAACCCCGTATTTCCAGCGGTTCCACCTCGTTCCATCGGCTGGCACACGGCCTGCAATCCGTCCTGTCGAACAGAGCGAAACGCAGCACTCATGAACTCAAGCCAACTCGCAGGCCTCGGCGTGCCTCCCGGTGAACCCACCCGGGCCGCCTTCCGCTTCATCTCGCGCTATTGCATCGCGGGGAATGACAAGCAGCAGATCCCGGCCGCAGTGGATGCGGTTTTCCGCGATCCCGCCGCATTTCTCGGCGACGAACTGCGCGGCGAATTCGCACAGGCCCTTCTGGACGTCCCGACGGCCTTCGTTCCGGGCAACGCCCGGTGGCGGCAATGGGGAGTCGATCTCGATCCCCAGGCTCTCGCCCAGATGTCGCGCGCGTGCCAGTTGCCGGTGTCGGTGGCCGGTGCGTTGATGCCTGACGCCCACGTCGGCTACGGGCTTCCCATCGGCGGCGTCCTGGCCACCGAAGGCGCGGTCATTCCCTACGCAGTCGGCGTGGATATTGCCTGTCGGATGAAGCTCACGGTTCTGGACTGGCCGGTTTCGGCGCTGGTTGAGCGTCGGGAGGAGCTCATCCGCGCCATCGAGACGGAGTGCCGATTCGGAGTGGGTGCCAGCTTTAAGGAACGTCGGCAACATGCCGTCCTGGACGCCGACTGGACCGTCAGCAAACCCACGCGCAGCAACCGGGATCGCGCCTGGGCACAACTCGGAACGAGCGGAAGCGGGAATCACTTCGTTGAATTCGGCGTCTTGACCGTGCCGTCCGGGGGAACGGCTTCCCCCGGCGGACTGACGCTCCCGTCTGGGGAATACCTCGCCTTGCTGTCCCACAGCGGAAGCCGTGGAACCGGGGCGGCCGTGTGCAATCACTTCAGCAAGCTGGCGATGGCGATGCACCCGGAACTCCCGCGGGAGTACCAGCAACTGGCCTGGCTGGGACTCGATTCACCCGAAGGACAGGAGTATTGGGCGGCCATGGAACTGATGGGCCAATATGCCTCCGCGAACCATGCCCTGATTCACCAGCAGATTGCGGCGCACCTCGGTG
>JBDNHZ010000096.1:0-15449 GCA_041688515.1 Verrucomicrobiota bacterium | reverse complement strand
GTCGGCAGCTACATCCGCATCCGCCTCCTTACGTCGGCAGCTACATCCGCATCCGCCTCCTTACGTCGGCAGCTACATCCGCATCCGCCTCCTTACGTCGGCAGCTACATCCGCATCCGCCTCCTTACGTCGGCAGCTACGGGACGAATGGACGCCCGTCCCGACCAGAACCATTGTTTCTCTTCCATCCCGCGCAGCGGAACGCCACCTTCCCTCCATGGTACACGTCGGCATCGGATACGATGTCCATGAGTTGGTTCCCGGAAGGCGCCTGGTGTTGGGGGGAGTTGAGATTCCCCACACGCACGGGCTCGATGGTCACAGCGACGCCGATGCCTTGTTGCACGCCATCACCGATGCGGTTCTCGGTGCAGTGGGTGAGGTCGACATCGGTCATCTCTTCCCCAATACCGATGAGCGCTGGCGCAATGCGCCGAGCCGGATCTTTGTTGAGGAAGCCGCCCGGCGCGTGCAGGCCCGTGGCGGTCGGATCGTCAACGTGGACGCCTCGCTGATCGTGGAGCAACCGAAGATCTACCCGCACATCACGGCCATGAAACAGCACATCGCCGCGGCCCTCGGAATCGCCGTGGGCAAGATCGGGATCAAGGCCACCACCAACGAAAAGATGGGTTTCATCGGACGTCAGGAAGGCATCGCCGCCATGGCGGTCGCCTGCGTCGATTTGCCCGAAGACCCGACCTGAACCCAAAGATTTCCCATGGGAGCCAAGGCAGACATCGGATGGACGACAGAAGGCGAAGACGGCCTCAAACGTCACGTTTACGCTCAGCACATCGGCGATCGCTGGGCGTTCTTCGAACGTCCGCGCCGCCGTGGTCGGGACGTTGAATGGGTCCCGATGCCGGACCCGCCGCTTTCCGACTGGCTCGAGTTGCTCGACGGCTTGGAGCGCGGCCATGTGCGCCGGCGCTACAAGCCGAACGACATCGCCGAAGTGCGGAACCGGATCCGGGAACTGTTCCCGGAGCATCACCGTGCCTCCAAGGAACCCTGAATCACCCCTGCCCCCGCCATGCCCCCCCAACGCCAGAAGGTTCGCCCGCTGATCCTCATCACCCCGAGCAGCCAGGCTGCAGGAGCGGAGTTCGAGGATCCCAGTCTCAGTCTGTCGCTTCGCTACGGCGAAGCGATTTTCCAGGCTGGAGGACTTCCCTGGGTGTTTCCGCGCACCACCGATGCCGACGCGGTACGCGGCGCGATCGGGCGGTGCGATGGGGTGTTGCTGAGTGGCGGGGATGACATCACCCCCCAACTGCACCGGCCGGAAGTCAGCCCGGAACTGCAGAAGCTGTGCGGCGCTTCCGACACCCCGCGGGACGCCTTTGAATTGCTCGTCCTCCAGCATGTGTTCACCCAACCGCGCCCGCTGCTGGCCATTTGCCGGGGACATCAACTGATCAACGTCGCGCTGGGGGGAACCCTGCATCTCGATCTCGCAACCGAGCATCCCTCGGACGTTCCCCACAACGCCTGCGATCGGAAGGACAGCGCCGTCCATCCGGTGGTCCTCGACCCGAAATCGATGCTGGCGAAGGTCACGGGGAGAAAATCTCTCCGTGTGAACAGCACCCATCACCAGGGCATCGATCAACTCGCTCCGGAGCTTCGCCCGGTGGCAGTGGCCCCAGACGGGCTCATCGAGGCCGCGGAGTTGACCGACGATGCACGGGGATTCCTGCCCTGGTTCCTCTCGGTTCAGTTCCACCCCGAACGTCTGGCACCGAAACACGCGGAACAACGTCGACTGCTGGCAGCGTTCGTTGAAGCCTGCGCCAAGCGCCGATGAAAAACGCCTCATGCATCCTCCTCGGTTGGTGGGTCGTCTTGTGGATCGCCCAGCCGGGCGTCAGCGCCGCCCCACCGCCGCCCGATCCGCTTTATACCGAACGTGCCGGATCGCCCGACGGAATGGGAAAGTGGTTCCTGGGCCGCGAGATTGCCCATTACATGACCCACCACGGCGCGCCGTGGCTGGAGCGCCCGGAACGGGAAGAGGAAGAACGTCCGCGACTGTTGCTGGATGCGCTGGCCTTGAAGCCGGGCGCGGTCGTCGCCGATGTGGGTGCGGGGTCCGGGTACCTGACCTGGCGCATGGCTGAACGCGTGGGTTCAACTGGGAAGGTGTATGCTACCGATATCCAACCGGAGATGTTGCTGATCCTCGGGACCAACATGACGGCGCGCGGATTCACCAACGTGGTCCCCGTCCTCTCCACCCCGCGCGATCCGCATCTCCCCACCAACGCCCTCGACCTGATCGTCCTGGTCGATGTGTACCATGAATGCGAGTTCCCCTACGAAATGGCCCGCGGCATGGCCTCCGCCCTGAAGCCCGGCGGGCGCCTGGTGTTTGTCGAGTACCGGGGGGAAGACCGATGGGTGCCCATCAAGCGACTTCACAAGATGACCGAGGCCCAGGTCCGTTCGGAGATGGCCCTACACGATCTCGAATGGGTGTCCACCGGACGCGAACTTCCCCGGCAACACATCCTGATCTTCCGACGGCCGACCGCGTCCCCGGGTCGCTGACACGGTCACTGCCGGGTCCGTCTTGAGCCTGCGACGAGGGTTCGGCCGCCTGATCCGGGCGCGCCTCCCCAACGACACCGGAGAGGCCGGGCAGCCTTCAACTCCTACTGTACCGGCGGGAGGTAATACTTCTTGGTGTACTCCTGGACCATGCGCCAGGTGCTGTACTCGGCGGCGAGCGTGGCCAACGAACGACGGATGCGTGCGATCCATTGCCGGGGAATGCCATCGGCGTCGCGACTGTAGAACTGAGGGATCACCTGCTCGGTCAGTGCGGTGTAGAGGTTGACCGAGTCCACCCGATCCTGCTCTTCGATGCTGGCCGGGTGCGAGTCAGGTCCGATGGCGAAGCCATTGGTCCCGTCGTAGCCCTCGCGCCACCAACCGTCGAGGATGCTGAGGTTGAGACATCCGTGCGGCGTCGTCTTCATGCCGCTGGTGCCACTGGCTTCGAGCGGACGACGCGGGTTGTTCAGCCAGATATCGCAACCGGACACCATCATGCGGGCGACGTGGATGTCGTAGTTCTCGATGAACACCAGGTGTCCCTTGAGTTCGGAGAACTTCGACAGATGAATGACCTTCTGGATGAACGCCTTTCCGGAGTCGTCCTTCGGATGGGCCTTGCCGGCGAAGATGAACTGGATCGGGCGGGCCGAGTCTCGCACCAGCTTCACCACGCTCTCGAACTGATCGAAAATCAGCGGTGCCCGCTTGTAGGTGGCGAACCGCCGGGCAAACCCGATGGTCAACGCGTCGGGGTTGAGGAAGCCGTCGAAGGCGATGAAATCCTCGCGATTCATCGTGTGTCCCTGGAGCAGGAGCCGGCGGCGGGCGAACTCGACCAACTCCCGGCGAAGCCGGTAGCGCAGCGCCCACAACTCGGAATCGGAGACACAGGCGGGATCCGACGCCTTGCGCCAGAACTCCACCGTGTTGGCGTCGGCGACCCAGTTGAGATCGGTGCGGCCCGGGTTCAGTTGGTGGTACTTGGCCTGCCAGAAACGTCGGACGGTGGCCTTCATCCAGCCGACCAGATGGACGCCATTGGTCACGTGACCGATGGGAACCTCGGCGCTGGTCTTGGCCCCGAAGAATTCCTGCCACATCTCGCGGCTGACCTCGCCGTGCAATTCGGACACGCCGTTGGCCGCCCGGCTGTAGCGCAGGGCGAGGACCGTCATGCAGAACGGTTCACTGGCGTTGCCGGCCTCAACCCGGCCCAGGTCCATCAACTGCTCGGGGGTGAGCTTGAGGTCGGCGAGGAGGTCGTGGGCGGCATACGCCATCAATCCGCTGGTGAAGCGGTCGTGGCCGGCCTCAACGGGCGTGTGAGTGGTGAACAGGCACTCGCGGGTGGTCGTCGCCGCGGCCGCGGCGAACGATTGCCCGGCGGCGAGCTTCTCGCGGATCAGCTCAAGAGTGAGGAAGGCCGCGTGGCCTTCGTTCATGTGGAACGTGCTGGGCGTGTGCCCGAGTGCCCGAAGGAGCCGGACACCGCCGATGCCCAGAACGATCTCCTGGAGGATGCGCGTCGTGCTGTCGCCGCCGTACACCCGCAGGGTGAGATCACGGAAGTGCGGCTCGTTCTCCGGCCGGTTGGTATCGAGGAGATACACCGGCACCCGACCGATGTTCACCCGCCAAGCCTGAAAGAAGACGGTGCTGGACGCCATGCGAACCGAGCACACCAACTTCTCCCCGGCGGCATTGAGCACCGGTTCGAGGGGAAGATTTTTCGGATTGAGCTGGGTGTAATACTCGGTCTGCCAGTTGTCCTGGTTGAAGGCCTGCTGGAAATAGCCTTCGCGATAGAAAAGGCTGATCCCGACGAACGGGAGCCCCAGGTCGCTGGCGGACTTGGCGTGATCGCCCGCGAGCGCGCCCAGGCCGCCGGCGGCGATGGGCAACGTCTCGTGAAAGGCGAACTCGGCGCTGAAATAGGCTACCGGCCGATCCTTCAGCCCCGAAGCCTCCCCCGCCGCCCAGGTATCCGGTTGTTTCAGGTAAGCGTCGAACTTGCCCAACACCTTGCGGACGCGGGCCGCGAACGCAGGATCATGCAACCGCATCCGCAATTCGTAATCCGAGACCTCGTGCAGGATCGCCACCGCATTGTGGTACAGGTTCTGCCAGGCGCGGGGAGACAGGTCGTGAAAGACGTCCTGCGCATCCTGATCCCAGCTCCACCACAGATTTCGGGCGAGCCGATGGAGGCCGGAGGTCAGTTCCTTCAATTCGGTCAAAGTCAGAGGCGATGTGGCCATGGTCAGTTCTGTCAGCAAGGCCGCGGATTCAACCCGCGGACCGCCCCCAATCAACCACGGCCCGCCGTTCGGACGCCAACCGAATTCCTGCCCGCGGGTCGTTCGCAATCCATAAATGACTCCAATGCTCTCCATGAATCAGATCAACACCACCCCAACGCTTGCACGGTCCATGCGTCCGGCACACTGTTTGCCGACAGTGATCCGCTCGATCCACGACATCCACGTCGCCGACGCCCAGGCCGGGCGTCCCTCGTTCTCCATCGAATTCTTCCCGCCCAAGACCGAGGAAGGCGAACGCAAGCTGTTCGCCGAAACGCTTCCAGCCCTCGCGAAACTGGACGTCGGCTACTGCTCGGTGACCTACGGGGCCGGAGGCAGCACCCGGGAAAAGACCCTCGGCATCGTCGAGCGCATCCAGAGGGAGCACGACCTCACCGCCATGATGCACCTCACCTGCGTCAACGCGACCCAGGCGGAGATTGCCGGAGTGGTCGACGACGCAGAGCGCCGTGGCATCCACAACATTCTGGCCCTGCGCGGCGATCCCCCCGGCGGGACGGGGGAGTTCGTCAAGACCGAGGGCGGCTTTGAATACTCCAGCGAACTCGTTGCCTACCTCCGCCAACGCGGCGGCTTGACGATTGGCACTGCCGGATTCCCCGAGGGCCACATCGCCCAGAAGGCCGGTCGGGTGGCGGACTGGAACCATCTGGCGGAGAAGATCCGGGCCGGAGCGGACTTCGTCGTCACCCAACTGTTCTACGACAATTCCGATTACTACGCCTTCCGGGATCACCTGACGCGGGTGGCGGGCGTGGATGTGCCGCTGATCCCAGGATTGCTGCCCGTGGTCTCGCGGAATCAGACCAAGAAGTTTGTCGAAATGTGCGGGGCACGACTGCCAACCCCCTTCCTCGAACGGCTTGAAGCCCTCGGCGACGACGACGCTGCCGTCACGGAGTTTGGCATCGAGTACTGCACCCATCAGATCGAGGACCTCCTCCGCAATGGCGCTCCTGGGGTGCACTTCTACACCCTCAACCGCGCCCACTCCACTTCCCGGATCCTGCAGAACCTCGGGCACGGCGTCCGCGCCTGACCCGTGGGCAGGTCGTGGATCGGGGGATTCACCTTGCCTCCGAGGCCGGCATCCGTGCCTTCACCAATTCCATGTAGTGCCGCTGGCGTCGGGTATATTCGGACTCGTTGTAGACCTCCGAAAAGAGCCAGCGCATTCCCCCTTCCAGCTCATCGACGCTCATGTTCCGGGGACGGAAGTTCACATCGAACAGGGTGCACCGATCCCAATATCGCGCCGACAACAACCGTCCCTCGGACTCCAAACGCCGGTAAAGCGGGGTCCCGGGGAACGGGGTCAACACGGTGATCTGAGCCTCCAATACTCCGGATTGCCGGATGAAGTCCCGCACCTGAGGAAAGACATCGGGAGTCTGACTGTCCAAGCCGAGGATGAAGCAGCCGTTCACGGTGATGCCCTTCGCCTGGATCTTCTCGATCGCCCCCAGGTACTGGCCGCAGCGACGACGCTTCCAGTCGTGGGGATCCACCCCGTTCAACCCTTCCTCGGTGGGACTTTCCAGCCCGACCAGAATCTGTCGGCAACCGCTCTCGGCCAGCAGGCCCAGCAATTCATCGTCGTCGGCCACCGAGATGTCCGTCTCGGTGAACCAACTCAAACCGAGCGGCGAGATCGCCCGGAGGAACTCCTTTCCCCAGCGTTTGTTGATGAAGGTGTTGTCGTCCGCCAACTCGAAGAACGGGTGTTCCGTCACACCGATTGCCGCCCGCAACTCCGACACCACCCTCTCGACGGGCTTCTGCTGGAATCCGGAGGTGATGCGGATGCTGGCAGCACAGAATTCGCAGTTGAGCGGGCAACCGCGGGAGGTCTGGACCGTCAGGCGGTTGTAAGGCCGTCCGCGGAGCAGATCGAACCGGGGCTGCACGTAGTGTGGGGCGTCAAAAACTCCGGCCTTCAACCCGACGTAACGCGGAAGCATCCGACCGTTCTGAAAATCCTCCACCAAGCGCGGCCAGGCACCCTCGGCCCCGTTCAGCACGAGGGCGTCCGCATGCGCCGCTGCTTCGTCCGGCATCAGGCTGACATGCAATCCGCCCAGCACCACCGGGGTCCCCGCCGCCCGGTAGCGGTCGGCCAGGGCGTAGGCTTCATCGATCTGGGCGGTGAACGAGGAGATGCCGACCAGATCAAATGCCTCCAGCGCATCGCTGGCCCGGACCTCGTCGATCTCCCGATAGACTACTTCGACCTCCCGTGGCGTCAGGGCCGCCACGGTCAGCAGGCCCAGACTCGGCAACGAGGCGATGACTTTTCCCCGGTTGACGAACCCAGGAAGCGTCACTCCCAACTCCGCCAATTCCCGCGTGCGCACCCGCACGCCGCTCATCGCAATCAATCCAATCTTCATGTCACGCCTCCCTCTTTGGTTGTCCACCGTCCGCCTTCAAGCCGTCGATCACCGACATCAACTGCCGCAAGGTGTGGAGTCCGGCCAACTGGTGGTCGGGAATCCGAATTCCGAAACGCACCTCCACGGCAGCCAGCAACTGAAGCCGGGTCAGGCTGTCGAGCCCGAGTTCGCGCACCAGATCGGTGTCGAGGTCCAGGGACGGCAACTCCGGTCGAAGCCGGTCCGCGAGCAGTTGCCGCAGCACATTTTCCATCGTCGTGGGGTCCATCAACATCATCGGCCTTTCGGAAACGGTGAGGGGCGGAAGCTGCCAGCGTCCGGCGAGCCACTCCCGAAAGCCTCGCCCAGCACCCGACGCCGGATCTTGCCGGTGGCGGTCCTGGGGAGCGGAGATCCGAGCAGGACGAGTCGTTCCACCCGCAGACGACTGGGTGCTGCCGCGCGGAGTCCGCGGAACACGGCCTGCAAGTTCTCCACGGGAACTTCCGACGAAGTCGGCACCACGAAAAGCACTGCGGCATCATTGCCGTCGGGTCCCGGAACGGGAGCCACACACCGTTCCTTGAAGAGGGGACTGGCGTACCAGGGTTCCGCTTCGTCGGGATAAAACGTCTCCCCATTCGCCGAGACCACCGCTTCCTTGATCCGTCCGGTCACGAACAGGAACCCCTCCGGATCGAGGGATCCACGGTCCCCGGTCCGCAGCCAACCCTCCTCAAACGCCTCCGCATTGGCTTCTCGATCGTGGTGATAACCGAGCATCACGTTGCCGCCTTTCACCTGGATCTCGCCGCCGGTCCCGATGCGCACCTGAATCCCAGGAAGCGGGCGACCCACCGAGCCCGGAGGACCGTCACCGACCAAGCCCATGCTCACCACCGGTGCGGCCTCGGTCAGGCCGTAACCCACCTCCAGTCGCAGGCCGATGCAGTCAGCGATGGCGACCCAGTCCGGCGAGAGGGCCGCTCCTCCGACAAACACCGTCCGCAAGGACTCGCCCATCCGCGCGCGGACCGACCGCGGAAGATCGTCGGGTGCCCCAATCAACTGCGCGGACGTCGCGCGGGATCCGCCGACCATTTCGGTGAGCAGAACGTCGAGCAAGGCCGGCACGCACACGGCATGGGTGATGGATTCCTCCCGGAGCGCCGTGACAATCCGGTTTGGGAGCAAGGGTCCAGGAAAAAGAACACGCGCACCACACGCCAATGGCCCGAGGATCCCGGCCATCATTTCGAACAGGTGCGCCGGAGGAAGCATCGACAGAAATGCGTCGCCCGGACCGGTCCGTCGTACCGCGAGCAGTCCGGCCAGATCCGAAAGCAGGTTGCCATGGCTGAGCTCCACCGCCCGCGGACGCGCGATGCTCCCCGAAGTGAAGGCCAACACCGCCAGAGCTCGACTGGCCCCGGCGGGATCCCACCCAACTGCACCCACCCCGCTGGGACCGCGGGCGTCCTCGCCCGCCTCGGTCGAGTTCGCCTCCGCCACGCGCCCGAGAACCGGCGCAGCCCCAGAAATGCCGCCACCTTCCCAACCCGCATGGGGCGGGACCGAGGGGACCGTCGAACTTTGAAAGAGCTCGGGCGCGAACCGACATCGAATACCCGGAAGCAGCGCCTCCATCGCCCGCGTCTTCGCCCCGAGGAGCGCACCGGTCGCCCCGCAAAACCGGGCAATGCCAGCCACCGTCTCCGGCGGCGTCTCGGCAGGTACCGGGACCACCACCAGTCCGGCCACAAGGAGGGCGAAGAATCCGGCCACCCATTCCGGACAAGGCTCCAGACAAAGAAGCACGCGCTCGCCGGGCAGCCATCCCATCTGTGAAAACTCCTCTGCTCCCCGGTGCGCAACCGCGAGAAGTTCGCCGTAAGTGAAGCCGCCGCCGCCCTGAGCGCGCGTCCAGGTAACCGCGCGAGCGTTGGGAAATCGCTGGGCCGAGCGTGTCAGGAGTTCGCCCACTGTTGTCATGACCGGACTCCTTTCGTGGCCGCCGGGATCGGTCCGCCTCTTCGCCTGAAACCCGCACCGAAAGCCGCCAGCACCAGGGAAACGAACACGGCGCTGGCCGGGACCGAGAGCAGGTACTTCAGCGGAGGCCAGACGGCCGCTCCCAGCAGGACGACGGGCAACGCGATGTTGCCGAAGTTCATCGTGCCGGACGCGACCCGGGCCAGGCGATTGCTCAACCCGGTCACGCGCAGTTCCTGCACCAGCAACAGATTGAGGATGCCCAGTCCCATGAAGGCGATGTGACCCAATCGCGCCAGCCTCCGCGGAGTGGATCCGTACTCGCCCAACCAACCGGGCACCGGCATCGGGCCATCGAAGGACCAGAGTCCCATCACCAATCCGACCAGCACTCCCGTCGCGCAGCACGCCCACGCGACCCGCCGATTGGATTCTCCAATTTGAGTCCCCGCGTGGATGCCGGAAGTGATCATGGGTGCATTCAACACCCAACCACGGCCCGCGTGCTCATCGAATCTTCGGGCTCCGGCATCGACTTTGGAGGGGCGGTGCGTGTCCTTGCAATCGTCGGAGCCGAACGGCAATTTTGGAACCATGAACAAGCCTCTGAGCCCGGAACAGGTCCAGGCGTTGAGGGTCATCCACGCCAAGGGAATCGTGCGCGGCCGTGACCTGAAGCGCTTTGCCAGCATCAAGACGAACAAGGAGCTGAAGGAGACCTTGGAGACCCTCTCCCGAAATCAGTTTGTCACGCTCCAGTCGGGCTCAAGCTTTCTTGAATCCGAGGATGCGGCCCTCAACGCCTACGTGGTTCAACTGCCTTCCGGAGTCGCAGCCGTGGAGGCGGAACTCAAGCGGGCTGAATGATCCCAACCTGATCACTGCCATGATCGAGTTTTCTCCCGACTGGGACTCCAGGTACGGCTACCTGCTGGTTTTCCTCGGGGCGCTGGTAAGCGCGCGATTCCAAGTTTACAAGAGGCTAGAGGTCCTGAAGGGGAAACAGATTTACGCGTGGTCGCTCTACCGGACGTGGTTGGTATTCGGGATCTATCTCGCGTTACCGCTTCTTCTTTTCTGGTTGCTGGATCGCACGGGATCCATTCACGACACCTCCTTGTTCTCGGCCGTGCTGGTCTCCCTTGCTTACCCCGCAATCCTCGCCGGCGGAACCAGTCTGAAGCCAGCAGGCGGGATCCTGGCGGTGTTCGATTGGCTGAATCAGGCAGCAGACGGTCTTGTGAAGCGGACCGCGGAGTCTGTCGCCGTCGAGGAGCGGATCTTCCGCCGCTCGATCCTCACCGCGATGACCGCGGACACCCTCCGGCATGATGCGGTCCTGGATGTGGCCCGACTCCATGCCGAAGCACCGGACGCAATGGACCGGGAAATGGCTGAAACAACCACCGTGCAGGAGCGCGCTGAGATCGCCTACGACTATGCCACCAGTTCAGCTTATGGTCTCCGGCCGTTGGACGCGGTGACGTCGAAATGGCAGCCCGCCGTCGCGCTTTCCCCGTACCGACGAACACGCCGCTGGGTGGCAGTCTATCTCGCGGGCAGCGTGGTTCTCCTCGCATTGACCTACGCTCTCGTCTTCATCCATTACCCCAGCGATTACGCCATCTGGAGGCTTTTCAAGCCAGGAACTGGGCATCAGGACCTGCATCGTTCCGTTGCCCTGCTCGAGTCGGCTTGCCTGGCTCAGGATCCGGGCCAGTTCGAGATTGAGAGCGCGTTGGTTCGTGCCTTGCAAAGGCCAGGGATCGAGTTGGCCCGCACCGATGAAGCCTTCCGGCTCCTCCTGCTTCGGAGGGGAGCCTCGGCCCAAACTCCTTCCAACCCCGTGCCAGGTCTTCTGATCGACTCGCTTCGTGCCCGATCTGTGGATGTCCGCTCGCGGGCCCAGAACACCCTCCTGATGCTGGCCCACGAGCAACCGCCTGTCGTGGGTTCCGCCGGAACAAATTCTTTCGAGGATCTGAAAGCCTGGAAACCGCTGAGTGCTGACTCCACCACGGAGATCGAGTCCCGTATTCGGAAGTGGGAACGGTTCTGGAACCTCCAGCGGTAATCGGTGCGCCCGGGCCGTGGCCCCTTGAGTGGACGGCGTTCATCCGAACGACCTGGGGATGCTGCGCCATGTGGACTTCCTGGTGCGGGTGCTGGCAATGGTGCTCGTCCAACGCTGAAGCCCATCCTGGATGCACTGCCCGGATGCAGCTCAGAACGGCAGCACCAGCGTGAACGCCGTTCCCCGGCCACGCGTGGAGTGCACGCGGATCTCGCCCCGGTGCGCTTCGACCACGCGTTTCACAATCGCGAGGCCGAGGCCGTTGCCCTGAGGCTTGGTGGAACTGAGCAAAGAGGTGAACAGCCGCGACTGTTGCTCGGCGGACATGCCCTCGCCGGTGTCGCGGAAACGGACGATCAACCGATCCGGTAAACCGCCCTCGCGCGGGCGTAACGAACGCGACCGGATCAGGAGTTCTCCACCCCCCGACATCGCATCGACCGCGTTGAGCGAGAGGTTGAGGAAGGCCTGCTCCAACTGGGTGGCGTCGCCGGTGATCCGCGGAAGGTCCGCGTCCAACCGCAAGCTCAGGCGCACCCCGGCATGCTTGAGCTTGGCCCGCATGAGGAACCCCAGATCCTGGAGCAACCCGTTCACATCGACCGCGGTCCGGACCGGTTCAGCCGTGCGGGCGAAATCCAGCACCCGATCCACGATCCGGTTCAGGTGATCCATCTTCTCGCCCATGATGCGCACGTCGGTGCTCCGTGGATCGCCGACCGGGAAATGCAGGTTGAGCGAGTGATGGAGCATCTTCATCACGGTCAGCGGATTCCGGATTTCGTGAGCCACCTCGGCCGCGAGCAGACCCAGTGCGCTGAGACGTTCCGACTGACGGAGTTCCTCTTCGGTGGAGACAAGGCGGTCGTAGAGCCGGGTCTTTTCGAGCGCCAAGGCCGAAAGCTCCGCATAAGCCGAGAGGGTCCGCACTTCCTCGTCCGAGAACTGGTGGGGTTCGCCCGTGTACACCGCCAGGGCACCGATGGCCCGCTGTTCAAACTGGAGGGGCACCGCCAGCAACGAAACCAGGCCTTCCTCACGGGCAATGGCCACGTTCTGATATCGCCCGCTGACCTGCACATTCTCCACCTGCATCGGTTTGCGCCGTCGGACAACGATCCCAAGCAGACTGTCCGACACCGGAAGACGCGGCTTGGTGCGATACCGTTCCCCTGCCCCGTGGCAGGCGCGCATGTCGAGCCATTCGCCGGTATCATCGACCATCATCAGCGAACACATCCGGACCCCGATCAAGGCACGGGCCTCACGCGTCACCACGTCGAGGGCATCGTCCAGACTGACGGTGGAATTGATGCGCTGGCTTACGCGGACCAGGGATTCCAGCAACCGCGCCCGCTGCCGGGCCGACTCGAACACCCACGAATTCTGGATCGACTGGGCGGCGAGGGCGGCCAGGTCTTCCAGCAATTCCTGATCTTCCGCAGAGAAGGCATCCGTCCGGTCCGAATCGACGTTGAGTACCCCCCGGACCTCGCCCGCCACGCGGAGCGGGATGGCCAACTCCGACACCACCCCGCCCTTGAGATGAACGTAGCGACGGTCGGCCTGAACTTCGCCGACCCGTGCGGGCCGTCCGGTCCGCGCGACCCAACCGGTGATGCCTTCGCCCACCCGCAAGCGCAGGGCGCGGGCTTCAACCGGCAAGCCTTCCGACGCCTCGATCTCCAGGAAACCGCTGGTCGGATTCACCAGGCAGACCGAGCCCGAAGAAGCCCGGACCAGGCGCACTGCCTCCCCCAGAATCCGCTGCAGCCCCTCCCGTGGCTCCAGGGTCGAGTGGATCACCCGACTCACCCGCGCCAGCGTCTCCGCCCGGGCCAGTCGTTGCCGGAGATCCCGGATTTCATCGGGCAAAAGGTTCATGGGACGCGATGGGTCAGGACGATTCCGATGAGCGAGAACACGGCGTTGGGAAGCCAGGCTCCGACCCAACCGGGAAGCCGCCCGCTTTGGCCCAGGGCGAAGCCAAACTTCTGCAGGACGAAATAAGCGAAAGCGATCCCGATGCTTCCCGCCACGCCGTAGAACAGGTTTCGTCTTCCAGGTGCCACGCTGAAGGGAACGGCAATCAACACCACCACCAGACAGGTCCATGGTGCCGCCAGGCGCGCATGCCACTGGGTATCGAGAGTGGACCTCAACTCGGGCCGCACGACCGGATGCAACCGCCGATAATCCCGGATCTCCGCCAGCGTGAGTTCCGCCCGCTTCATCGCCTTCCCCCGCCGCAGGGAATTCACCCGGATCTCCGCCCGGACCACACTCGGTGACTCGGAAAGTTCGCTCACCGCCAGTTCAGCATGGTGCACCGTCACCGGATCCCCATCGGTGGCTCCCCGAAAGAGATACTCCGCCACCCGCCCAAACACCCACTCGTCGTCCGCCCAGCGTCCGGTCTCGCCAATGAGCAGGCGCCACGCCCCAGGATCCGCAGGCACCCGCACCCGCACCTCGCGCAGTTCGCCCCGGCGGGGATCCATCGACCCGATCCGCCAGTCCAGACCATCGGGTCCGACGGCAGTGAGATTGGTTCTCCAGGTGACGGGCATGGGCACCATGAGGTTGGTGCGGACATTGCCGTTGGTCACGGTGGTCAGGGTCGGGATCATCACCAACAGATCCGACCCCTTCCATCTTTCCACGACTGCGGGGGGTGCTGGCAGAGCGGGGAAATCGAGACCCACCATGGGGCGACTGGCCGGTTGGGTGTCGGCGGCGGAACGATGTTGGGTTTCCACCACCCCGAAGGCCGCCCATCGACCGTTGGTCCAGACCAGTGTACGGGCGGTCAAAATCCGGAAGGAGTCGGAGGGCAAGGGAAAGCGGACTCGGGGCGACTTCATCTCGCCGGTGCCAACGTTGAACGCCCCGATGTTCCAGACCCGGCGTTCTGCCGTGTTTTCGATGTCGATGCGTTCCTTCCAGAGGTTGGCACCTGTATTGCCCGAGGCGCGATGGAAGAGATCCTCCTGCTGCTCCCGGAATCCAGGAGCCACATGCTCATTGAGCAGGTGAAGCCCGGCCACGCAGGACAATCCCAGGACCAGATACGGCAGGCAGATGCGCCACAGGCTGATCCCGGCGGCGCGGATGGCGGTGATCTCGTTGATTCGGGTGTGCTGGGTGAGGGCGTACAGCAACGCCAACAGCAATCCCACCGGCAACACCGTGCCCAGCAACTCCGGAATGCTGTACCAGTAATAAAGGGCAATGGAACCGATCCCGAGTCCCCGTTGCTGGAATCCCGACAACTGTCCCAGCAGATCGAAGGTGAGCCAGAAGACAAAGAAACCACCGAGGCAAAACCCCAGCGGCACCAACAACTCCCGGAGCAGGTATCGATCCAGCAACCGCATCGCGTCCAACCTATCCCAGGTCCGACGCCGGTACCAACCGCGTTCTCCAACGCCCCATTGGAGGGGGCGCATTCTGAATCGCCCCCATGCGCGAAGCGGATTCTCGGGCTTGCCGGGAAAATCCTGAGATCGCAGTCCCGGGATGGGGTCTTCATCCCGGAGGGATGGGATTGATGAGCCCGGGGTCAGCGAAGCGCCACCCCGGGGGATGGCGATGGAATGGAGGATCAACGCCGGAGGGGTTGCACATCTGCAACCCCTCCGAGGTAACATTCCATTTTGGGGCGTATGACCCGGGATATCGCTTCGCTCACCCCGGGCTAGTCGCTAAAACGCCTCCAGCGTAGAGGGACATGGGGGCAGGGCCTCGAACCGCAGGTGAAACGCGGGGAACGGGCGGACCGTCCGTTCCCGCGTTCAACGAGGTCTCGATCGGGATCACACTTTGCAAAGTGTGATCGCCTTCCCGGATCGCGTGAAGCTCCAGAAAGGACAGCGTCCGGATGCGCCCCGTCCCTGGGGGACACCGCCTCGAATCGGAGGGGAACCGTGGGCAAGCGTGGGCAAGCGTGGGCAAGCGTGGGCAAGCGTGGGCAAGCGTGGGCAAGCGTGGGGGAGCGTGGGGTGCGAGCGGACCGTCCGTTCCCGCGCTCTACGACGCCCGGACCGCGATCACACTTTGCAAAGTGTGATCGCCTTCCCGGATCGCGTGAAGCTCCAGAAAGGGCAGCGTCCGGATGCGCCCCGTCCC
>JBDNHZ010000095.1:0-2345 GCA_041688515.1 Verrucomicrobiota bacterium | reverse complement strand
GTGCGCGGTGATGAACGTCATCCGTTGACCAACGAAGTGATCGTTCCCGCGGTGCCGGCTTTTCTTGGCGGCAACTTGGCGGTTCATTCGGTGAACCTTCCCGACTGGGCCCGTCGGCCGGATCACCGGGACTTTGTCCTGCGCGACACCCTGACGGCCTCGGGGCAAGCCGTGGACGGCGCGTTGAAGTTCCTGGAGACGACGCGGGCCGCCACCAATGCCACTCCCGGCAAGGTCGAGGAAGCCCGCATCGCCCTGGATCTGGCCTACAAAAAGCGCGCCACGCTGGTCGCCGTGATCGAAGCCGAGGGCGCACGGGACGCAGGGCTTCCCACGGCCGCCGGCCGGGCGACCAACGCCACTCTGTTGCAACGGACGGAGTCCGTCGCCCAGGCCCGACTCCAGGGGCACAAGGCCCAATTGACGCTCGAAACTGCCGCCACAAACAAGCTGGCCGAGGCACGCCAGAAACTCGTCGAGGCGGAACAACAACAGGCGAAGGCGGTCGGCCGGTTGACGGATCCCCTCGATGCCGCCTTTGTTCCGCGCCCAGCCGAAGTCTTCCCCGCCACCAGCACCGGCAGGCGGTCCGCATTCGCCCGGTGGATCACGGAGCGATCGAACCCGCTCACCGCCCGTGTCGCGGTGAACCACGTCTGGATGCGGCACTTCGGACAGGGCCTGGTCCCGTCGTCCGCGGACTTCGGTCGGAACGGCCGACCGGCGACCCATCCGGCCTTGCTCGACTGGTTGGCGGCGGAGTTCATGGAGCCGACGGTTCCCGGCCCGGACGGCATCCCTGCGTCGGCCTGGTCCTTCCGGCATCTGCACCGGCTCGTGGTCACCAGTCGCGCCTATCGCATGGCCTCGACGTCCGATGCGGCCGATCTGGAGCGGGACCCGGACAACCTGGGAATCTGGCGGATGAACTCGCGTCGATTGGAAGCGGAAGCGGTCCGCGACAATCTGCTGCACGTGGCGGGATCGCTCGATCTTTCGCGGGGCGGCCCGGACATTGATCATCGTGAGGCCCTGACCAGTCGACGACGTTCGATCTACCTGCGGCATGCGTCGGAGAAACAGGCGGAGTTCCTCCAGATCTTTGACGGACCGGGAATCACCGAATGTTATCAGCGGCGTCCGAGTGTGATCCCGCAGCAAGCCCTGGCGCTCGGCAACAGCAGCCTTGTCCTGGAACAGGCACGCCTACTGGCCGCCCGATTGATTCCGGCGTCGGGCGGTCCTTCCGAGCGCCTCATCGCCGACGCCTTCTCACGCGTCCTCGGGCGGCGTCCCACCCCGGCCGAGGAACGCGAGTGTCTCGGTTTCCTGAATCCGCCGCAGCCCGTCTCGGCAAGCGCATCTGAAAAGGCCCGTCAACGCGCGGTCGAAAACCTCGTGCTCGTCCTCTTCAACCACAGTGATTTTGTGACCATCCGATGAACCCGACGCCTTCCCCCAGTTGCCCCGGCGTCAGCCGGAGATCCTTTCTCGCCGACACGGGCATGGGGTTCACCGGGATGGCGTTGGGCGCGCTGTTGTTCCGCGATGGAATTGCCCGGGCCGAAGGAGGCGAAGCCGCGTGGTCGCCGCCGACCGGGGAACCGCATCTGCCGCCGCGGGCGCGCTCGGTGATCTGGATCTTTCTGTGCGGCGGGGTGAGTCACATGGAGAGCTTCGACGTGAAGCCCGAGCTCAACCGGTTTGCCGGGAAATCGATTTCCGACACGCCGTATGCCTCGGTCCTGGGCACGGAAGGCAAGGATGTCATCGGGGCGAATCCCGCCCACGGCAACCGCAAGGTGATCCTGCCGTTACAGGCCGGGTACAAGGCCTACGGCGAATGCGGTCTGGTGGTCGGGGATTGGTTCCGCAATGTCGGTGAATGCGCCGATGAACTCGCCGTGGTCCGGTCGCTGTGGACCATCCACAACGATCACGGCGCGCAATTGACCTGGCAGACGGGACGACATCCGCGGGAGTTGGAACATCCGACCCTCGGCGCGTGGGTGTCCTATGGGCTGGGGACGCTCAACGAGAATCTGCCGGAGTTCGTGGTCCTGGGAGTGCCCACTGGCGATTGCTGCGGGGGAGCCTATACCCACGGGGCCTCCTATCTCGGACCTGAGTACAGCGGGATTCGCATGGGGACCGACCCGAAGAATCCGCTGCCGTTCCTGCGTCCGCCCGAGGGAAGCCTCACTGCTGAAGAACAGTCTGCGAACCTGGGTTTGCTCGGTCGGTTGAACCGTCTGGCCGGAATTGATTATCCGGGGGACCAGAACCTGCGTGCACGGATCAAGTCCTACGAACTGGCGTTCCAGATGCAGTCGAGTGTGCCCGAG
>JBDNHZ010000094.1:0-11859 GCA_041688515.1 Verrucomicrobiota bacterium | reverse complement strand
TTCTTTCGTCTGCTTTCGTTCTTTTCGGCCAGTTCCCCTGCCGACGGCCCAGAGATTGACCGCAGAAACGCGGAGAACGCAGAGCCCTCGTACCGGTCCTGCTCTGCGGAACTCTGCGGTCCCTGCGATCGCTGCGGTGAATCCATTCCCGCCCCGCACTTCCCAGGTGAGCGTGCGGGACCGGTCGGACGTCGTGCCGGAGTCCCTCATCCCGCGACCAAAGCGGTGGCGTACGCCACGCGCACTCCAGGACGCTCCCGCGCCCCACGTCAGTTCCGTTCCCTACGTCCTTCAAAGGCCTGCCTTGTCCGATCTCCGCTTCTCCGCGGCCATCCTTGGTACGGTTGCGGACTCGCGGAGCTCGTCCCTCCAGGGGCGATGGCGGGCGGCGACAGGTCAAGGCGCCTACTGCAACCGGAGGAAGAGCGTCTGGACGCCAACAGGCAACGTCACCTGAAAGCGTTCACCGACGACCTGGGGCTGTCCGACGGTCGGCGTCCAGACGGCATCCGCGCCGAGGACGGGCGATTGCAGGAGCACGCAGCCCACGCAATCGAGCGACCACTCCAGCACCACCTGGCCGCCCTCCGTTCGAATGCTCAGCAGTGAGGGATCCGCACCGCTCAGCGCCCGGAAGAATTCGACCGGTGCGGTGGCGTCCTGCGGCGGCAGATCAGTGCGCAATGCCGTGGGAGTGACCGTGGTGAGGAGGCTCCAGGATCCGGGAGCGCTCAGCGCCCCAGACTTCTGGATCGTCCATGGCTTGCCGGGCAGCGCGTACAGGGTGAGGCCCACCTGCGGCCCCAGATACCGGATGTCGAGCATCGGTTCCGTCCCGACGATGAACACCCGGCCTACGCCGCCCTGGCCCGACACCGTGAGTCCGTCAATGCGCAGGCCGGTGACGGATTCGCCCCGCACCTTCGCCACTTCGGAGTGGGCACCGGGCGTCACACGGAAGCCGAGGCGGCCGAGCGGGAAATTGCCCTGCAACCACAGGCCGGGCCGACTGGTGAACCGGGCCTGATAACGGCCACCGCCCAGCGACACCAGATCGGCGGCACCCACCTGCGCCGCCAGATCCGTCAGAACCAGGTCGGTGAGCCGGTCGCCCGAGGTGACGAGGGAGAAGACCACCTGCTCGAGGGTGGCTCCGGAATTCAACTGCAGGGGCAGGGAGCCCGCGTTGCCGGGAAGCACGGCGGCAGTCCCGGGGAACAGTTGGAAGTCCACCCGCGTATCGAGCACCGCCACGGTGAAGGTCTGGGTGGCCGTGAGACTGGGGATGGCATCATCCCGCACGATCACCCTCAGCACGTAGTTCGTGCCGCCCTGGAAATCACCGGGACGCCAGGTGAACACACCGGAGTCCGGCTGGATCGTCGCTCCGGTCGGGGCACCCGCCCCCAGACTGAAGGTGAGCTTCTGCGCCGGCAGATCCGGATCCGAGGCGATGTTCGTGATGCTGAGCAGGCGGCCTTCCCCCATCGAGAAGTCGGGGATGGGCGCGAGCACGGGCGGCAGGTTGGATTCCAGCACGAACACCCGGAAGGTCTGGGTGGAGGTGAGGGAGGGCAGTCCGCTGTCCCGTGCAAGGAGCGTGAACCGGTTGGTACCGGGTCCCTGCAGCTCGGCGGTCACCCAGCTCAACTGACCGCTGGCGGGGTTGAGCACCGCACCCGGAGGCGCACCCGCTTCCAGTTGGTAGGTCAATGCATCGCCGTCGGGATCCGTTGCGTTGAGGGTGAGGGCAAGCGTCTCCCCTTCCGTCAGCGTCACGTCCGGCTGGAACGTAAACACCGGCGGACGATTCTGCAGCGAGACGGTCGTCTGGGCCTGCGGCGCACCGGGCGCGATCTCGCGGTTCCCCGCGCGATCCACGGCCACGCTGTAGAAGGCGTAACTCCGGCCCAGCGAACCCTGGAAGATCGATCCGTCCGAGGGCGTGGCGGTGAGCCAGCGCACGAACGGGCCGCCGTCCTGGCTGTAGAACACGTCGTAGCTGACGATGCCGCTGCCGCCGGGATTGTCTTCGCCCGACCACTGGACGGCGAAGGAGGCATGACCGGCGGCAGGGAGGGCAGCCACTCTGCTGGTGGGTGGCTGGGCGTCGGACACCGGCAACACCTCATAGATGAGCGTGTACAGGCCGGTGCTGTTGTGGTCGAGGAGATGGAGGACATTCTCCAGCGCGGGCCGTCGGCCCAGGCCGATGAAGGTGCGATCCGTCACCCATGCGTTGGTTTCCACGCTGACCATGAAGCCATCCGAGCGACGGATGCTGGCGAGTCGGTAGTTTCCCTTCGCCGGATCCGGCACCCGGAGATAGGTCCATCCCGGGGGCATCGCCGCGGTCAGTTGCACCTGCAGATTCGCGGGGGAGAGCGTGCCGGCGACGACCGCGTTGGTCACGACCTCGACGCGGTTGCTGGATCCGTCACTCAGCCAGAGCGTGTCCGGCAGATCGCGCAGGTCGGGGATGTTGTTCACC
Organism: Verrucomicrobiota bacterium; assembly: GCA_041688515.1. Lineage (GTDB taxonomy): Bacteria > Verrucomicrobiota > Verrucomicrobiia > Limisphaerales > UBA9464 > UBA6176. The sequence continues at coordinate 9,368 of JBDNHZ010000094.1, read as the reverse complement.
AGGAAGTCGGGCTTGCCGTCTTCGAAACTTCCGCCTGCCTGCACGAGCCGGATCATTTCATGGATCCGAACCTCGTCGATCAACGAGAGCCTCGGATTCCCCTGCCCGTCCAGGTGCTCGAACGTCGCTTTGTAGTCGATGAACAACCCTTGAAGCGTCGAGGTCAGCAGCCAGCGTCCGATGCTGATTTCCCCGGGATCAATGGTGCCGAAATTCGCGGTCAACGACGGGGTCAGGTTCTGACCGGCGACCTCGGTCGCGATGATGCGGAAGTCGATCAGGAGACCCTTGTCATTCTCCACGATCTCCGGTTGGGCGGAGGTGATGTGGAAGTTCTTCGCCGCGCCCGCACCGCGATTGCGCACCATGATGGCGAGATTGAAGGGAATGCTCGGCTCCACCCGATCGGTGAACGGGTCATCCGAGTACACATCGCGCTGATGGAAGTAGTCCAGGGTCAGCCGCGCCGTGGGGTTGACGGTGATGGGCACCGGAGCCAGGGGCACGGTGACCAAGAGGCCGTTGAGCCGATAGCGGAACACCCCGCCGACATAGTAAATGGTCGGCTCCAGCGGAGCCGCATCCACCGTCGGCACCAGGACCCATCGAGCCGTGCCCTGGGCACCGCCGACGACGCGGCCATTGCCATCCACATCCGTCAGTCCGGTCAATTCCGGTGGGCGCAGCCCGAAGAGGGAATCGGCGTCGTTGCCCTGACCGTCGGTCACATGGACCACGACGCGGATGTCATCGAGCGAGTTGGCCGTGGCATTGTCGATTTCAAGAGTGGCACGGAACGCCTCGCGGCTGATCACCGCCTGCTGATCGATCTTGATCTTTACCTTCGCGCACACGCCGCCCGACTCGCCCTCCTGGGAACGGATGCGGTAGGTCTCGACGATGGCGTTGATGGGATCGGTGAAGCCGGCCGCGACCGCTTGCTCGTGATAGGCGGCGGCGAGCACCAACTTATCCCGCAGTTCCACGACATCGATGAAGTCGAGGTTCGAACCCGCCGGTGCCTCCGAGGGACGAACAATTCCCAGCGCGAGCATTTCCAGCGTGCGATTCCAACGGTTGATCAGACGAACGACTTCCGACCCTGCCACGCCCGGAGGCTGAACACCGGCCAGCAGGGCCGCCCGTTCTGCGGCGGTGATCGTGCGGGAACCGTCCGAGCCAATGGCACAGGCAGCCTGGAACCGCGCGTACCAATCCCCGGAGGCACTGTCCGCAGAGGGATTCAGCCACACGCCATCCGGAGCACCGGTGATCAGGTTGAAGGCATCCAACTGCGCCCGCACGCCGACCCGGTAGAACTCAATGGGATCATTGTCCGCTCCACTGATGAGAACGTTGGGAGCACCGGCAACCGGGGTGATGAAGCACCGGGTGATCGAGTAGATGCAGGCAGGAATGCCGGCGCCCGGAATGAGACAGCCGGCGGCCCCGACGCCACAGTCCACGACGTCGATGGCATCCACGCCATCCGCCAGTGACATTCCGCAGGAGAACCCGCTGGCGAAGCATCCGATCGGTCCAGGGATACACCCGGCCGCCGCCAGCAGCAGACAGGTGGGATCACAGCCGACCTTGATGCCGATCGAAGGCGCGCTGTAGCTGGTGTTGACGCTCCCGCCAGGTCCACCGCCGCCGGGACCCCCCCAACCGCTCCAATTGCCACCCCCGCCGGGACCACTCCCACCAGGTCCCCCGCGACCGCAATCGCCGGAGACGCCACTCACCCCCACCGGTGCGCCGCCGCCGATTTTTAACGGGCCGCACTCAAACGACCAACTGGTGTCCCCGCCCATGCCGCAGGGCACACCACTCGCGCCGCGGACCAGGGTGGATCCTGAACCGAAGTCTCCGATGCGCCGCAGGGTGACCGGGATGGTCAGGGAAGCCTGGGCCGGCAGTGAACCGAGGTCATTGATCAGCGGTTCAATCGAATAGAATGGGTGGGAATCAAAGCGCAGCCGCATGTCGTCGGCCCGGATGAGCCCGCGGTTGCGGAAGGTCATGTTCACCTGCTTGGTCTGGCCCACGATGAGCAGGTCGCTCACGTCCAGTACCGCGGGTTCAACCGTCACCACCGGAGCTGGCACCGTTGTCTCGAAAGTGGTCTCGATGGTGATTTTATAGTGATCCTCGATCTCGATCCGTTCGACCGTCCAATTGTAGCGGACAGCCTGATAGGAGAGGAACGCCGAGACCGAGTTGGTAATGCCCGGCTCGATCAGGATCGTGGTCCGATGTCCGTTGTGCTGCACGGCGTCGAGTTCCAGATCGTAGTAACCCTCCATCAACTCGGGCACCACGAACCGGCCCAGGGCATCGGTCACGCCGTTGGTGACCACCGTCTGGGTGAGTGCGTCGCGAACCCGGACGGTCGCATTGGTCACCGGGGGTGCCCCGGCGGCGTAATAGGTGAATTCGTCCACCGCCGTGACCGCCAGCGCGCCCTTGGCGTCGGAGAGCGAGCGGAAGGAGAAGGGCACGGAAATCCCCACGCCCGTGGCGTTCAAGGCCAGGTTGCCGTTGTGCGTCGTCAGCGGCATGTCCGCCGGCGGGTTGAGCTGGATGGTGACAACATTGCTGGCACCGGGTGCGAGCGAGGGAATTGGGTTCGGTGACACCAGACTCATCCAGGGGAGCGGCGGAAGGGAGACGTTGACCGGGCCCGTGGCCAGGCCGCCGTTGTTCAGCACGGTGAAGGAAACCGTCCGGGAAACCCCCCGCTGCATGCCGCCCGCCAGACGACCCGGAAGCGCCACCAGGCGCGGCACCAAGGCATCAATGTCCACCCGCACCGGGATCAGCAACTCCGCGCCCTCGACGCTGGTCACCCGCACCTGGATGAAGCCCCCCGTGAACGAGGCATCCGTCGCAGAAATGCCGTAGCCCAGTTGCAACGTCCCCTGCCCCGCGAGCGTGTCGGATTCCAAAGTGATCGTGGCGCTCACGTTGGGCGGACGGTTCAACACCTCCGCCCGCAGTCCCGTGAGAGGCACGTCGCTGAGATTCTCGAGCCGAAGGTTCCCACCCACACTGCTGCCCTCGCTCAGGCGCACCGACGGTTGGGCCGGTGCGGCCCGCAAGCCGAGCAGACGGAAGTGGTCCTGCGCTGTCGGTGCCGGTTCGCCCGGGTGCCCGGCGGAAATCCCGTACAAGCCGGCCTCGCCCGGCAACGGCTGCCAGACCGCATTGAAGCGACCCTGACTGTCGGTGATGGCCGCGATGGTGCGCACCGTGTCCTTCACCCGGATGTGGATGCTCACCAGCGACGACCCCGCGGCCTGCCCACCGGGCCGGACCGCCTGACCCGTCAAGGGAACGGGCGTGCCGGAAGGGGCGGCTTCCAGTGTGGTTGAGACCGTGGCGGTATAGGCGGGGGCGACGCGGATGGGCGTTGTGGACACCCGGACGTTGTTGTCCTCGAGCAGTTCGACCACCCCGTCGCCGGCGTCGGTGACCACCACGATCCAGTACTCTCCCGAGGCCTGTGGCAGGCGGATCGGCAGCGTCTGACTGAACTGGGCACCCACTGGCAGCGAGCCATTGAAGGCGAACTGACCCTGGAGCACGTCATCCCCGACCAGGGAATCGGTCGAAAGATAGACCCGCTGGAGCACGGAGTTCGAGGGCGATGCCGCCACGCCCTGGTTGCGGATCTGGTAGCCCACATCCACGAAGCTCTCGGTCTGGGCCACCCCCGGCACGGTCACCGAGGTGACCACCAGATCCGGCAGATTGACGTCGGTCACCGTCAGGTCCAAGCGGCCCGAAGTATAGTCCGTGGCACTGGCGGTCATGGTGACCCGCTGGTTCCCGTCGGTCTCGCCGTCCTCGACGGTGGTCAACGGGAAGTTGGCGAAAATCGCACCCGCTGGAATGGTGACGGTCACCGGCAGACGCAGTTCGTTGGTGTCGCCGGAAACCAGTGTCACCACCAGCGTGCCATTGGTCCCCGTATTGCGCGTGACGGTGCCGGTGCCGGCCGAAGCGAGCCCCTCCGGCAGCACACTGCGATCCGCGCTCAACCGCAGGGTCGGGCCATCGTCATCGGTCACCGTGACCGTGGCCGCACCGCTCTGACCCAGGCGCGTGGTCGTTCCCGAGGCGCGGAACCAGGAGCGGACCTCCACCGGACGCGAGCCGTCCACCTGCAGATTGTCCACCGCACTCACGGGGAACCTGACCGAAGTCTCACCCGCGGGGATCAGGACCGCCCGGGGCACGAGAACGGAGTTGGTGTCGCTGCTTTCCAGTTCCACCGCCAATCCCCGCGGCGACACGGATTGCCGGGTGAGCGTCCCCACGCTGGCCTGCGGCCCGGCGCCCTCGCTGAAGGAGGCCGGAGCAAAAGCCAGTGTCAGGACCGGCCAGTCATCATCCTCGATGTCGAGGAGGGCGGTCGCGCCGCGGTAGCCGTTGGCCGAAGCGGACAGTTGCACGGTCTGGCGCGACTCCACCGCCGAGTCATCCAGCGCCTGCACCGTGAAGGAGACCCCGGTCTGACCATCGGGAATTGTCACTCCGCCCGGCAGTGCCAACTGCGTCGGAGTGGAACCGGTCAACGTCACCGCGAGTGCCCCCGCCGTGGTATCGCGGTTCACGATCACCGACATGGACTGTCCTTCCCGGACGAATTCCCGGACGAGAACCAGGTTAAGCCGCGGCAGATCCACATCCAGCACGGTCACGCCGGCGGAAGCCGGGCCGAAACCCTGCGCGGTGGCCCCCACGGTCACGGCCTTGGGCCCGTCCACCGTTCCATCAAGCAGGGCCTGGAGGTTGAACGTCGCGGAGGCGACGCCGGCTGGAATGATCACCTGCGCCGGCATCGACAGTTCGGCGGGATGACTGTTGAGAAGGGTCACGGTCAGGGCGACCGCACGACTGCCATTGCGCGTCACCGTGGCGACGATTGGTTGCGATGCCCCCTCGGGGATCTGGGTGGCGGAAAGTGCCAGCGTCAGGACGGCCGGGACCAGCGTGCCCTGGGTCGCGACCCGGAGGTTGTTGTTCTCGTTGCCTTCGATCACCTCGTTCCGGCTGTCCACCTGGACGGCGAACCAGAGGGCACCCACCAACCCGCCCGCCGGCACTACCACCGACTGCGTGCGCATCAACGAACTGCCCGCGGGCAGGCTGTTGGTGAATCGCACGGTGGCCAGTTCGGTCCCGCCGACGCCAGCGGCGCTGGTGCCGAGCAGCAGAGTCTCCGACCACACGGGGCCGGACGTCGCCGTGCCTTGGTTGGTCACCCGATAGACCAAGGCGACCGTATCGCCGGGCTGGGAGGTCGTCGGCGCGAGGAGATCCGCCGCTGTCAGATCCGGAAGCGGCGGCAGGGAGAGGGCAATGGCAGCGGAACGGAGGTTGTTGGCTTCATCCGACTCCGGCACGTCATTGGCGACGTCGGCAGCCACGACGATGAAATGAGGTCCGGGGGTGGAACTGCCGGCGAGCGGCAGGGTCACCGTCAGCGTGTTGGTGTAACTGCCGCCGGGCGGCAGGGGCACAGAGCGGGCATCGGCAGACGCCAGGAGCGCAGCCGGGGTGTTCGTGAGGGTTCCCAGCGAGAGTCGATCCGTCCACGGCACCACGGCCGGGGCGGTGCCGGCGTTGGTGATGACATAGTCCACCGACACCGTCTGGCCGAACTGGGCGGCGGCGGGAGCGCTGACCCTCGCCACCCGGAGGTCGGTGGCCACGATGGTCAGGGGAGCGGCGGCGAAGGCGGTGTTGTTCGCCTCGTTCAACTCGAAGACCTGATTCCCGCTGTCGAGCCGCACGCCAAAGGTACGCGGCCCGGTTCCCACCGAGGGCACGATGATCTGCTGGGTCACGGCGAGAGAAGCACCCGGCGCGATGCCGGAAGGAGGGGTGGTGAAGTTGAGCGCACCCAGAATCAGGGCCCCCGCCCCGCTGGCGTTGGTCGAGATCAGCACCGCGTTCTGCCAGCTACCGACCGCGACGCCCGGGCCGATGTTGGTAATGACATAGCTCAGGGAGATGAGGGTTCCCGCCTGGGCAGAGGCGGGCACGGAGACGGCGCCCACGACCAGGTCCGGCGGCGCGAGAGTACTGAAGCTCAGGTCAGCCGAAGTCGTGGGGTTGCCGTTGGCATCCGTGATGAAGACCCGGGCGTGGTAGGGGGTGGCCGGGGTCAAACCGGACAGCACGAAGGTATGCTGGAGGCGAAGCGTGGCGACGCTGCTGGTGGCGCCGTAAGCGGTGGTGAGGCCATAGGCCACCCGGGCACTGGAAGGCTCGCTGTTGGCCACACCAGCGTGGCGGTGGTCACCCCACCCGCGATCGACACCGGTCCCAGCACCGGCGGAGTCCGGTCTACCAACGTATATTCCGCGACGTAGTTGAGATTGGTCGCGTCGGTCGTGGCGAAAGTCTTGCTGAAACTCGCACTGCCCCCGGCGGGAGCCCCATTGACCGTGAACCGCTGGAAGGCGTAGTAGTTCGGCGGGGCGTTGGTCACCGTCGCGGGTGCGGCAATGGTCGCACTCTGCCCGTTGTTGTAGCGGCCGGCACCGGTGACGGTGGCCAGACCGACAGGAAGCGTGGCGGTGGTGACGACGTGGACGAGATGGGCTTCTGTGTAGTGCGCCACGATCAGGCGATCGCCGTACACCGGCACGTTGAGCACCGGCGCGTTGCCCAGGGTGATGCCGTTCTCCGTCCAATGACTGAAGCGATAGCCGAAGACAGGCTGGGCGCTGAGGGCATTGGTGCTGCCCCAAGGATAGGAGCCCGTCCCGAGGACCGCTCCGGCGGACGGCGGTTGGTTGGAAGCCGACAGCGCGTAGATGGGGAGTCCGAACACGGCCACCAGATTGGCGCTGGCGTTGGCGGTGAAGGTGTAACTGGGATTCGAACTGCGGACGACTCCGCCTTCGCTCCAATGGAGGAATTGGAACGGTGCCTGAGTGGTGATGGGGACGGCGGTAACGGTCACGGATGAGCCCTGTGGATAGGTCCCGCCACCGGTCACGGAGCCCGCGCTGGCGGGACTGGCGTTGACCCCCACGGTGAACACCGCGGTGATCCCAAAGCCGGTGGTCACCGCGTTGTTCTCGGCGCTGGCATGACTGACGGCGTCGTACTCGTAGATCTCCTGGTCGATGTCCGTCGCGATCTCCACCAGATACTGACCCGGCTGATTGGCGGCGAATTGAACCTGCCGCGGGATCGAGGCATTGACCGCCAGCGGACTGGCGTTGGTGAAGATCCGTTCCAGGAGCGTGGTGGCGGTGGTCAGGTGACGCACCCGCACCCGCTCCTTGAAGCGGGCCGGGGTGGAGGCCGTGCCGCGGTTGAAAGTGGACCAGTTCACCGAGTAGTTCTGCCCGGCAGGTCCCGTGAGCTGGAGACCTTCAATGACGAGGTCGGGATAATCCGCGCGTTGGATGGCCAACGGATTTTCCGTTGCCGTCTCATTGTCCCCTTCCAGCAGGAACTCGTTGACCGTATCCGTGAAGTCCGTCTTGACGATGAGATGGAAGCTCCCGCTGATCCCGTCTGGGAGGATGACGGTATTGGTCCGGCGATAGGACGCACCCGGAGCGAGCACTCCGGTGTGCTGCTGCAGGTCCAGTGGCAGGTCGTTGGAATCCATCACCGGATCCGTCGAGAGCACCGCACGGTCAAACCAGATACCCACGGGCGTGGCCAGCGTGCCGACGTTCGCGACCGTAAACGTATAGGTCAACGACCCGCCGCTCCGCAGACCGGTGGTGATCGGGACTTGCAACACCGTCACCTGAAGATTCGGAATGACCACGTCTGCGGTGGGAACCACCAGCACGTCCAGGAGGTATTCACTCATCAGACCGGCGGTGCCGCTGCCCGCACGGACCAGAGCGTAGTAGACTCCGGTCTGGGTGATGCGCACCTCGGCCACCCCGTCCGACGGACGTCCGCTGCCAGCCTCGGGTTGGTAGGTGTTGGCCGCATTGTAGAGGCTGACGACTGGGATGAGCGGGCTGTCCACCGGCTGACGGGTGCGAAGGAAGATCGTCTTGCCCGCCTGCACCACGCCCAGGTTGAAGTAGTCGAGGTCACTTTCGACCTGGCTGCTTCCCGCGATGACCGCGGTGTTCTGGGAGCCATTGGCCGTGTAGCTGACGGGGATCGCCGTCGCGAGGGTGTTGTTCGGCTCGACTTCGACCGCCAGGCCGCCCCGGTAGAGCGACACCCGGAGCCGGCGCTCGCCGTAATACCCGTGCCACTGCGAGATCCGAACGGTGTGGATCCCTGCCACGGTCAGGGTCATGGGCGCGGTCTGGAGCAGCCCGTTGTTCGCCGCATTGTCGAAGAACAATTGGGCGCCCGCCGGATTCACCAGTTGGTAGTAGAGCCCGGTGTTGGCGGGATTGCCGGGCGTCTCCGCCGCCAGCACCACCACGTCCCCCGCCTCGGCAGTGAAACTCCAGTAGTCCTGGTCGTTTCCATCGAGCAGGTAACCGCGTCCACCCCCGGTGAACAGGTTCCCTTGGGTGCTGACCATCGGCAGCGCCGTGGCGGTCGAACCGGTGCCGTTGGGCTCGATTTCGGTGGCGAATCCCGGCGCCTGAGTCACGGAAAATTGCCGGGTAAAGGCCGTCCCAAATCCATTTCCTGCACGATCCTGCACGGCGTTGCGCACGGTGAAACGGTACCGCCCGGGCTGCAACGCCCCGCCCACCACCCGGTACGTCGCCGTCAATCCCGAGTCGTAGGCGGGACTCACCGCGACCGCCCAAAGGACATCGTCCGTGGTATCGAACTGGTTGTCGGCTCCGCTTCCGCGCAATTCGTAGCTGTCCGGCGCATTGACCGTCGTCGCCAACAGATCTTCCGAGAAACTGAGGGTGAATCGGTCAAACAATCCCGGCAACCCACTGCCCTCGGCGGGGAGGGTGTCCGCGAGGATCACGGGCGGCACCTGATCCCGAATTTCGAGCCGCAGGAGATACTGTGCCATCAGCCCGGTCCCGCCGTCCGGACCGGATCGAATGACCGCGAAGTAGGCGCCCGACTGTCCGGCCGGCACGGTATAGTCCAGCGGGCTGACACCCGGCAACCCGGAGGCAACCGCGGTTCCTGCGCTGTTGACCACCTCCAGCACCGCACTGATGCCGCTGCTTCCCGGCTTGCCATAAGCCAACCGGAGCTCTGTCCCGGCAGTCACGTTGCCGAAGCGGAACACATCGCCCGGATCCCCGAAGCGGATAGAGCCAAGAACGCTCGCCCACTGGTTCGTCGCCGTCCGGGTGAAGGTCGGCTCGTTCGCCTGGCCCACCGCGTTGTTCCCTTCCCCTTCCATCTGCCACGGGGCCGGTGCCAACGTCACCCGCAGCCGGTAC
>JBDNHZ010000003.1:0-5704 GCA_041688515.1 Verrucomicrobiota bacterium | reverse complement strand
GTGATGTGGCATCAGGGCGAGAACGACATGCTTGATCGCCGGTTGAACACCAACTACGCGGCGGGTCTGACCCGGCTGATTGCCCGGTTCCGGAAAGACCTGAACGCCCCGGAATTGAAGTGGTTCCTGGGTGAGATCAGCGAGAAGGGCATCTGGGGCATGGATCATCGCGGCCACCTCGACGTCCTGCGTCGGCAGCAGGATCAGGTGCTCCGGTCGGATCCCCTGCTTCGCTGGGTACCGACGTCCCATCTCGCCTTCGAGGTCATGGGCAACGGTCAACCGCATTATCATTTCGGGACCCAGGGCCAACTTCAGATGGGTGGCGCGTTCGCCAACGCCTTCCTGGAGTCCATGGAGATTGCCCGTGCCGCGACCGCGAACGGGTTTCCAGCCGGGCTTCCTCTCTCAAAGTCGAAGCGCGTCCAACTCTTCGTGCTGGCCGGTCAGCGAAACATGGAAGGGGAAGACGCCTTCGTGTCGCAGATCCCTCGCGTGCCCGGATATGAATCGCTCGCGAAGCCCCAGGGCGGAATTCCGTTCCGATACTCGCTGGGCGGCGGCGTCCGGGAGTCGAAGGGCTGGGAACCGTTGGGACCCGTCGGACACCTTGGAAATTTTGGGCCGGAACTCAGCTTCGGAGCCCGCCTCCGGCAAAAGCTGGGGAGCAACGAGAGCGTCGCCGTCGTCAAGTTCACCCACAGCGGTGCGCAGGGGCCGGACTGGTTTCCGCAGGGTTCACCCGAGGCCCGGCGGAACCTCTATCCCCGGTTCGCGAGCTTCATCCGCACGTCCATCGATGACCTGACCCGGCAGGGATACGAGTGCACGCTCGCGGGAGTCTTCTGGCACACCGGCGAGAACGACACCTGCTTTGAGCCCTATCTCCGGAAACATGCCGACTGGATGCGGCAACTGATTGCCCAGGTGCGACTGGACTTCCATGCGCCCGGATTGCCGTGGTTCCTCTCCGAGCAACACCCGCGCTCTCTCTGGAAGAACATCGAAGCGGTCAACGACACCCTCAGGACGCTGGCGCGTTCCGATGCCGGGATCTTCGTCGTTCCGACGGCTCAACTTCCGCACGAACGCCTGCACTTCGGAACGCGCGGCACGCTCCTTCTGGGTGAGGCACTGGCTGAGGCCTATCTCGGGCGTCCGTAAATCCGATGCGGTCCGCGCTCCCGAAACCACGCCCCCTTCAAGGCGTGAGCCAACCGCCCCGCCACCCTTCCCCATCCCAATCCCAACCCGCCCTAAGCGGGGCACCCGGGGGCAACCACAGCCAATCCACCGCCTCCGCATGGGTCTCGACCACGACGAAATGGGCTTCACCGGTCCGTTCGAGGTATTCCCCCGCGAATGGGTGGGCCCGCGAGGCACCGGGAGGAAGGTCGCCGCTGTAATTGGCGCGGGCCGCAGGAGGAACCCGCACCCAGTGCGCTGCCGCTACCGGGTCCGCGACATGGAGGAAGGCGCGTGCCCGAACCCGAACCTGGACCTGCCATTCCGGCGAGTAGAAGACCCATGCCACCCGGGGCGATCGGCGGAGGGCTTCGATCTTGGGCGATCGGAGGTCGCTATGGAACGTCAGACTCCGCTCCTCGCGGACGGCATCGCGCAGGACAATCACCCGTGCCCCGCCCTCGTCGCCTGCAGTCGCGAGGACGGGCGTCCGCCACGGATGCCCAGGGGAAGCCGGTGCCGACTCCAACGCCCTCCACAGCGTCCGCCACAGGACTTCGAGTTTGCACGGTTCCCAATCAACGGACATGGCGGACAGGCTGGTGGGACCCTCCGTGTGGCTCAACGCTGAATCAGAGGAATCCCGGCGATTGCCCCCTGTCCGGCCGCAAAAAATCCTTCCTGCTCTCGCCGTTGCGCCGGGCATGGCCGGGTGTTACGGTGCGGCTCACTTAAGGGCCATGTCCGACGACTCCTTCCCCTCAGGCGACAAGCGCCAAAACGAACCACGTATGCCAGCGCGTACGTGGATCCTCATGATTCTACTTTCGGCGCTCGTGCCGGTGCTGGTGCTCGCCACCCGCAACCGGGGACCGCAACCGGAAGAAATCAGCCACTCCCAACTCTTGTCGCTCGCGCGTTTGGGCAAGATTGAGAACGGCCGGATCAACTACTCCTCCGACTCCCAGTACCTGCGCGAGGTCACGGGCAAGTACGTGAAGGTGGAAGAGGGCAAGACCAACATGGTCGGCTTCATCGTCCGCACCCGCCTCACCGAGGACACCGAAGATCTCCTCCTCAACAGCGGGGCTTTCAAGGGCACTGCCAGCACCAACGTGTGGCTCTCGGTGCTGATCCAGTTGGTCCCGATTCTGGTCATCGGCTTCCTGATCTACTTTTTCTTCATCCGCCAGATTCGCAACGCCGGCAAGGGCGCTCTCAGCTTCGGCAAATCCAAGGCCCGACTGCTGAGCAAGGAACGGAACAAGACCACCTTCAAGGACGTCGCCGGCGTCGACGAAGCCAAGGAAGAGGTCTCGGAACTGGTCGAGTTCCTGAAGGACCCCAAGAAGTTCCAGAAGCTGGGCGGTCGCATTCCCAAGGGCGTGCTCATGGTCGGCGCTCCTGGCACTGGCAAGACCCTGCTCGCCAAAGCCATCGCTGGCGAAGCCGACGCCTCGTTTTTCAGTATCAGCGGATCAGATTTCGTCGAGATGTTCGTCGGTGTCGGGGCTTCTCGAGTCCGCGACATGTTCGAGCAGGCGCGCAAGAACACCCCCTGCCTCATTTTCATCGATGAAATCGATGCCGTGGGTCGCAGTCGCGGGCACGGACTCGGCGGGGGAAACGACGAACGCGAGCAGACCCTGAACGCGCTTCTGGTCGAGATGGACGGCTTCGATACGACCGAAGGCATCATCATCATCGCCGCCACCAACCGTCCCGACGTCCTGGACCCAGCCCTGCTCCGTCCCGGTCGGTTCGACCGCCAGGTCACGGTCAACCTCCCTGATGTCCGCGGCCGCGAGGCGATCCTCAAGGTCCACGCCAAGAACGTGAAGCTCGACGGAAACATCGACCTCTCTGTGATCGCCCGGGGTACCCCGGGGTTCTCCGGGGCCGAATTGGCCAACTTGCTCAACGAGGCTGCCCTGCTCTCCGCACGGTTGGGCAAGAAATCAATCGGCATGCACGAGCTGGAAGAGGCGAGAGATAAGGTCCGCTGGGGCCGCGAACGCCGCAGTCTGGCGATGACCGAAGACGAGAAGCGCAATACGGCCTGGCACGAAGCCGGCCATGCCGTGGTCAACGTGTTGCTCAAGTACACCCATCCGCTCCACAAGGTCACCATCATCCCCCGCGGCGGCGCTCTCGGCCTGACCATGATGCTTCCGCGTCAGGATATCCTTTCCCAGTCGCGCAAGCAGATGCTCGATGATCTGTGCGTCGCGGTCGCCGGTCGGATCGCCGAGGAGTACGTCTCAAACGACGTGTCCTCGGGTGCTGCCGGGGACATCCAGGCCGCCACCCAGACGGCCAAGGCCATGGTGATGTACTACGGCATGTCGGAGAAACTGGGCATGGTCCTCTATGGGGAAGCCCGGGAGTACGTGTTCCTCGGGCGCGACATGATGCGCGGCAAGGAATACTCCGAGAAGACCGCCCAGGAAATTGACGCCGAGGTGAAGCGGGTCATCGACGAAGCGTACGTCCGGGCCAAGGGCATCCTCGACAGCTACAAGGACAAGGTCGATCTGGTGGCCAAGGCCCTGCTCGAGTTCGAGACCCTCGAAGGTTCACAGGTGGAGGAGATCATCCGGACCGGTACCCTCACCCCGCCGACGGTGAACCCGACGAACATTGATCCTCCCAGCGGTGCCCCGGCGGGAACCCCGCTTCCCGAGGTGATCAAACCGCTCCCGCCGAAGTTGCCCGGACTGGGATCTCCCCAGCCGTCGCCGGCCTGAAGGACCGCGGAGCTCCTCGAGTCCACGGGCGTTCCCCTCCGGCGAAGAATGAGCCTCGTGACCCCGTCGCCTACCCGTAGGAGACGACGTCAGGAGACTCTGTTCTCCGGAGGGGTGAGCTCCGTGAGTCCGTGAACGTTCCCCGCCCGACCAGAATGAGCCTCGTGACCTCGTCGCCTACGCAGGCGTCGACGTCAGGAGACTCTGTTCTCCGGAGGGGCGAGCTCCGCGAGTCCGTGAACGTTCCCCGCCCGACCAGAATGAGCCTCGTGACCTCGTCGCCTATGTAGGCGTCGACGTGAGGAGACTCTGACTTCCATTCGAACGCGACTCGACCCGCGCACGTTCCCCTCCGGCGAAGAATGAGCCTCGTGACCTCGTCGCCTACGTAGGCGTCGACGTCAGGAGACTCCGACTTCCATTCGAACGCGACTCGACTCGCGCACGTTTCCCAGCCCGACTCAGACTCGTCACCTCCACCGGATTTTGCTTCGCCCTGCCGCATCCCTCCCGCCTATCCTCTGCCCCGTCACATGAAGGTTTCCCTCGCATACGGACAAGGCGTTCTGGACGTCGATTTCCCTGCCGGACGCACCCAAGTCATCCAACCGGCGCACAGGGCCGGATTGCCGGATGAGAATGCCGCGCTCATTGCCGCGCTGGAGGCACCCATCGGGGCTCCGGCCCTCTCGGAGGCCCTCCAGCCGGGCATGCGAATCACCATCCTCTTCACTGACATTACCAGGGCGACGCCCAATCATCGGATCATCCCCTGGCTCCTCGAGTATTTGCACGCCCGAGGCGTGCGACGGGAGCAGATCCTCCTGCTGAACCAACTCGGCACCCACCGGCCGAATACCCAGGCCGAGTTGGAGAAGATGCTGACCCCGGGGGTTGTCGCCCAGTACCGGGTGCTCAACCATGAACCGGACAGCCACGAATCCTGTGTCGCCCTCGGCAACACCCGGTCGGGAACGCCGGCCTGGATCAACCGCCACTGCGTCGAGGCGGATCTCCGCATCGTGACGGGGTTCATCGAGCCGCATTTCTTCGCGGGATTCAGCGGTGGTCCCAAGGGCATCATGCCCGGCGTAGCCCACGTCGAGACCGTCATGAGCAATCACGGTGCGGAAAACATCGGCGATCCGCGGGCGACGTTCGGGGTCTGCGAGGGAAACCCGCTCTGGGAAGAATTGCGGGACATCGCCCTGCGGGCTGGGCCGACCTTCCTCCTGAATGTCACCCTGAACGAGGAACGCCAGATCACGGGCGTGTTCGCCGGCGACCTTCTGGCCGCCCACCGACAGGGACGTGAGTTCGTCCGGACCTCCGCCATGCAGCAGGTGGAAGCACCGTTCGACATCGTGGTCACCACCAACTCCGGATATCCCCTCGACCAGAACCTGTACCAGGGTGTGAAAGGCATGAGCGCCGGCGCGCGGATTCTGAAGGAAGGCGGCCTGCTCATCCTCGCGGCGGAGTGCCGGGAAGGCGTTCCCGCCGGAAGCCCGCTGGACCGGTTCCTTCGCGAAGCCCATTCCCCCGAGGAAATCCTGACCTTGCTGGCCACTCCGGGCTTCGTCCGTTCGGAACAGTGGCAGGCCCAGATCCAGGCTCTGATCCAGCGTCGAGCCCGGGTGCGCGTGTACTCATCCATCCCGCACGAGACCCTCCGCGCCGCCCATCTGGATCCCTGCGACGACATCGGTGCCCTGGTCCGCGAGGAACTGGGACGTCTGGGAGCAGACGCCCGCGTGGCCGTCCTGCCCCAG
>JBDNHZ010000093.1:0-4121 GCA_041688515.1 Verrucomicrobiota bacterium | reverse complement strand
TGTTCGTCCGGCAGTTCTCCGAGCGCGGAGTCCAGTGCCTGGCGGAAGGCGGCTTCATCCGGGTAGCCGGTCTTCTCGAAAAGGCCGACCGCTTCCGCCAGGGCGCGGTGATGGGCGCGCTCTCGGGAATCCCGACGTCGGGTCAGGTCGATGAACCGATTTCGGGCGTGGTGCAAAAGGAACCCTCGATGATCCTGCACGCCGTCGAGCATTCGCGGATTTTCGAGCAGCCGGCGCCAGAGATCCTGGAACCCATCGCGGGCGTCGGGCTCCGAGCGCGAAATCTGGAGCAGGAACGAGAACAGGGCATCGCCGTGTTCTTCGAGGATCTGTTCCAGGTCGTGCATGCAGGCTTCCGGTGTAGGACGCACCGGCCCCGGGCATTTGTCTACCGGGGTTGAAGATTCTCAGGACTTGATTCGCCAGCCGGATCGGTGTGTCTGGAGGCATGTCCAACCCCGCTCAAACCCCCGGGACCTTGCCGCGCCGTCAGTTCCTTCACGGCACCGGTCTCCTTGGCCTTGCCTTGGCGGCCGGCGTTGCCCCGGCCTTCGCCCAGGGCACCGCTCCTTCGAATCGCGTCCGCTTGGGCGTCATCGGCCTCGGTCGCGGCATGGATCATGTCACCGCCCTCCTCCAGGTGCCGGGCGCGGTTGTCGCGGCGGTGTGTGATGTCGACGAACGCCGCCGGGATGCCGCGGCGAAGAAAGTGGAAGAGAAGACCGGTGTCCGCCCGGCCGGGGTGGTGGACCTGCGGCGGTTGCTCGAAGACCGCGAGATCGACGCGGTCAGCATTGCTACGCCCAACTTCTGGCATGCGCCGGCGACGATCCTCGCCTGCCGTGCCGGCAAGCACGTGTACGTCGAGAAACCCGGCAGTCACAACGCCCACGAGGGCGAGCGCATGGTGGCCGTCGCGGCGGCGACGCGGCGTCTGGTCCAGATGGGAACCCAGCGGCGCAGCACCGAGACCGTGCGTCAGGCCATCGGCGAGTTGCGTGCCGGGGTCATCGGGCCTGTCCGCATGGCCCGATGCCGTTACGACAACGCCCGTGAAAGCATCGGCCGCGGCAAGTCGGTTCCGGTGCCTGCCTGGTTGAACTATGAACTCTGGCAGGGACCGATCCCGGAACGGCCCTACGTCGATAACCTCGTCCATTACAACTGGCACTGGCGGTGGCACTGGGGCGGCGGCGAACTCGCCAACAACGGTCCCCACGCCCTCGACATCGCCCGCTGGGGACTCGGCGTGGAGTATCCGCAACGCGTCACCGCCAATGGGGGACGATACCACTTCCAGGACGATCAGGAGACGCCCGACACCCTGACCGCTCACTTCGAGTTCAAGACCTGCGGCATCGGCTGGGATGGATCCAGTTGCCACCCCCGCAAGGTAGACGGCGCGCACTTCGTCACCTTCTACGGCGATGCCGGAACGCTGGCGGTGGATGCCAGCGGCGGATTCCGCATCGTCGATCCCGCCGGGAAAGAGATCCGCGAGGTCACCGGCAGAACCAGTGACGTGCCGCACTTCGCCAATTTCATCGAGGGCATCCGGGGGAACGCGCCGCTCCATGCGCCGGTCGCCGAGGGCGTGAAGAGTGTCCATCTCTGTCACCTCGGCAACATCGCCTGGCGGACCAGCGGCGTGGTCGACGTCGATCCCGCCACAGGGCAGTTGAAGTCGGCCAATCGGAAGCAGAAGAAACTCTGGACGCGCGAGTATCGCCGCGGATGGAGCGTGTAGGAGAGGAAATCAGAGTCTCCTCACGTCGCCTGCTACGGAGGCAACGAGGGACGACGTTGGAGGGACGACGTTGGAGGGACGACGTTGGAGGGACGAGCTCTGCGAGTCCGCGACCGCCAGGGTTACGGACTCGCGGAGCTCGTCCCTCCAGCGCGGAACTCGTCCCTCCAGATCGGCGACGAGCCTCATTCCGATCGGGGGCGAGAAGCCCGATTTGTGTCCGCGGATCCCGGCTGCTATTTCCCACGGGTGGAACCCAGACACGCCTATATCGCGCTCAATCTCATCGAGCATCTCGGCCCCGTCCGACTTCGTCAGTTGCTCGCCTTCTTCGGTGACCCCATCTCGATCCTCCGGGCCAGTGCCCACCAATTGCAGCGGGTCCACGGGATCGGGCCCGATGTGGCGGAGGCCATCGCTGCCTGGGAAACCACGGTTGATCTCCCCGGGGAATTGCGTCGGATCGAGGAGTTCGGCTGCCGGATCCTGTGCATGGAGGATGACGAGTATCCGCCGATGCTCCGGGAGATCTACGATCCGCCCATCGTTCTTTACCTGAAGGGATCGCTGAAGCCGGCCGATCGAAATGCGTTGGCGATCGTCGGATCCCGCCAGACCACGGCCTATGGCAATGAGATCGCGCGTCGGTTCGCCTATCAGTTGGCCTATACCGGCGTGACCGTGGTCAGTGGTGGGGCGCGCGGGATCGACACGTCGGCGCATCAGGGGGCGTTGGCGGCCGGTGGACGCACGGTGGCGGTGCTGGGAACGGGAATCAACTTGGTGTTCCCGCCGGAGAACCGGGAGTTGTTCGAGCGCATCGCGGCCACGGGCGCGGTGATGACCCAGTTCCCCTTCAATCGGCCCGCCGACAAACAATCCTTCCCCGTCCGCAACCGGATCGTCGCCGGGATGACTTTGGGAACCATCGTGGTGGAAGCCAACCTCACCAGTGGCGCGATGATCACCGCCAACTTCGCCGTGGACTACGGGCGTCAGGTGTTTGCGGTGCCGGGTCGGATCGATTCCCCGCGGAGCAAGGGATGCCACGATCTGATCAAGAAGGGCGCGAAGCTGTGCGAAGGCCTGGACGATGTGCTGCCGGAGTTCGAGTACCTCTTCCCTCCACCCAATCGTCCTGCGGCCTCCGGTGCCGGCTCGGGGCCGGCACTGGCACTATCGGAAGGTGAAGAAGCGGTGGTGAAAGCGTTGGAGGCCGGGGAACTGGAGGCCGATGAAATCGTTCGGGAATCGGGCCTGCCGGCTTCGGCGGTGAACGTGGCGCTGTTCAGCCTCGAGTTGAAACGATTGATCCGGCAGTTGCCGGGCCGGCGGTTTGTACGGGCGGGAAGTTAGACGGCGACCTTACCGGACGGCGCTCCGGATGTAGGAGGTGCGGTCGAGCAGCCAAGCCCTGTCGGGCTCGCCACTCCGAACGGTCGGTGAACTGTAGTTGAAGTCCGGTCGTTCGCCGAGCACCGACTCCGACCAGGCGTGGCTCTCCACATGTCCATCGGCGAAGGCGAGGTTGCTGGCGCGATTGGTTTCGGTGGTGGGATGATACGCCCCGGGGAGATCGATCCATCTGTGGTCAAGCTGGGAATTGGACAAGGCCGGGTCATTGAGGGAGTCCGCATTCTCCTCGATGAACACAAAGAGCTGGGACGGGGAGGGACGGTCGACATCCGAGAACTTGAGGAACAGTTTCTCGGCACCGACAAAGGTTCCAAGAAACGGAGCCCTTGGGTTGGCGATCGGCTTGAAGCCACCGGCCCAGTTCTCGGTCTCGGCCGCGTCGATGTCGTTTTCCAGGCGGTAATGGATGGAGATCCTTGGAGGGTCCTGCGCCCAGACCAGTTCGCCCAGTTGTCGGATCCGGTAGGGCTCCTCCGGGGTGCCGAGGCCGGCAGGGCGGATCGCGAACTGGGCCGCGACGGGTGCGGAAAGCAAGGCCATGAAGAGAATCGCGGTCAAGGAACGCGAGGGTTGGCTTTGGGAGTTCATTGGATGATCAGGGGTCTAGCAGGACTGGTTCCTTTCACCGCGATTGCATTAAAAAAGGGTGAGAGGGCACGGGCCCAGATGGACCGCTGGACGGGCGCATCTGGACGCTGCTCCGTCGGCATCACGCGATCCGGAAAGGCGATCACACTTTGCAAAGTGTGATCGCGATCGGGGCGTCGTTGAACGCAGGAACGGACCGTCCGCCCGCCCCCCGCGCTTCCCCACGCTCCCCCCCGATTCGAGGCGGTGCGCCCCATCAGCGTTGAGCCCGGGGAGGGCGAGAAGGAAAGGGGCGGGCGAGGACGCCCGCGGCCCCGGGAAGGGCGATCACACTTTGCAAAGTGTGATCGCGATCGGGGCGTCGTTGAAC
>JBDNHZ010000092.1:0-4225 GCA_041688515.1 Verrucomicrobiota bacterium | reverse complement strand
GGACCGTCTGGCTGAACGGTTGACGGGTGATCAACGGGGCTGGGGTGAACACTTCGGACACGTTCAACTGGACCCGGGTAGGTGCGTAGCTGGGGACGAGCGTCGCCAGGGAGGGGTTCTCGATCGTGGCAAAAACGCCGGAGCGGGAACCGTGGGGAAGGATGGCGAACACGTCGGCCAGGGTGGGCGTGTAACCGTCGGTCAGGCTCAGGGCGAGCGTGCCGTCGAGTTGGGCGGTGCCCGTGACGGTCACCTGATCGTACTGGAGACCGGGGTTGCCGGCGGCGAGTTCGAGTTCGATGCGGCCGGTCGTCCCCTGGATCAAGGACCGGAGGATGAAGGCACCGATCGGATTGCCGGGGCGCAGGACGCCGTTGTTGGTGACGGCGACCTCCAGATTTCCGTAGCCGGTCAGCAGTCCTTCGTTCAGGAAGCCGGTGTTGATGGCGCTAGAGCCAAACCAGGCGCCGGCGAGACGGAGGATCGAGCCCGGCCGATTGTTCCAGCGGGCGGGATCCAGAAGGCTGGTAAGGCCGGATTCCACCTGCACGTCCCCGAAGTTTTCCACGGTGCTGGCGATCTCGCGGACCCCGGTGGTGTGCCGCCAGGTGATTCCCGCGGCCACCCGGGCGTTGACGCCGGCGCTCAGGCGGCCGGCGGACCAGGCGGAGTTGGGCGTGATCTGAAGCGTGGCGTTGGTGCCGTCGAGGATTCCGCCGGACCAGACGTGCCGCTCGAAGCGGGCGGTGCTGCCGTCAGGAATGACGAGGGTGCCGCCGGCGTGAAGGTTGGTGCCTCCCAGAACGGGGTTGGGCGCGAGATAGACCAGGGTATCGACTCCGCCGATTGAGCTCACCGATCGCCGGGAGTTCAGCGTGGTCCACCAGTTCGTGGCCATGCCGAGGTAAACCCGGGTGAGGCCCAGATAGCCCACGTTGAAAGGCGGGTTGTAGATGCCGATCAGCGAATCGATCTCGATGCGCCCGGATGGCGTCGCGGGGCCGGAGGCGGTGAAACGATGGTCCCCCGGGCCGAGGGTGAGGATGGCGTTGGTGCCGATCTGCACCGATCCGCCGATGTCGTTCGAGGCGCCGGCGCGGGCAATGACCGTGTTGCCCGAGGGGATGTCCAGGAGGCCCGTCGTGATGAACGGCGTGTTGATCCCGATGACATCGCTCTGGGTGGTGGTGGAGCGGATCAGGCCCCGATTGATCAGGGGCGAACCACCGGTGAACCGCCCGACGCCATCCAGGTTGATCTGGCCGTCCGGTTCGTTGCTGAGCGGTTGGTTAAGCGTGACCGACTCGGTGAGTTCAATGACCCCGTGATTCGTGGTGATGGCACCGAGAACCTGCGGGGTGGTGTAGGTGAGGCGTCCACCGTTCCGGAGGTTGACCGTGCCGGTGGTGCCGCCGCCCAGCGTGAGGTTCCGGAGCGTGCCGGCATTCCCCACCGTGACGCTTCCGGCAAACACTAGGTTCCCCCCGGTCAGGGTGGCTCCCGACGCGTTGGCTTCGGCGCTGAGCGTCAGGTGAAGGACGCGGGCGTTGGCGATGTTGGTGACGGTGTACGTGCCTGGCAGGGAGATCAGGGCGGTGTCCGTCGCATCGGGAACGAGATTCGGCGACCAGTTGGCCGGAACGTTCCAACTGCCACCGGCGAGGTTGGTCCAAGTGACGGTGGCGGCCGCCGGGCGGACGACGGCCAGGATCGCGTTGGCACTGGGGAGGGAATCGTAGTCGTCGCTGACCACCACCGAGTAGGTGCCGGCGTCGCCGAGGACGAGGGAGGGGAGCGTGAAGGTCGCGTTGGTGGCACCGGGGATCTCGGCGCTGTTCTTGCGCCACTGGTAGCGGATGGGGCCCTGGCCGGAGGCAGCAACCTCAAAGGCGGCGGCACCGGCGAAGGGTTGGGACTGGGCGTTGGGTTGATCGCTGATGGCCAGCGAAGGACCGGCGGTGGAAGTGTGCCGGAACGAGAGCCATTCGCTCGTGCCGGTCGCGAGCACGCTGCCTTCACCGAAACTGAGTGACGGTTCGGTGCGGGTCGCATCGGCGTACATCGTTCCCGTGGTCAGCAGGACTCCCTCCTTGAAGAGTCGGATGGCGTTGTCGGCACCCGGCGTGCCGACGAACTAGAGTCGGTAGGTGTGGAAGTCGTCGGTCACCGGCGTGGTGACCTTCGTGGCCGGCGTGAGGTCGGCAGTATTGAACCACACTTGGGTGGCGTTGAAGTGAAGGGTGCCCAACCGACCGTCACCGCGGGAGACGGCCACGGTCACCCAGCCCTGGGCAGTGCTCGAAGAAGTGCCAGGACCCATCTTCATGCGGAACTCGATCACGCCATTGGAAGGAAAGCGGGCGGCCACACCGGCCTTCCGCCAGTAGAGGTTTTCACCTGCCGAAGCGGTGTCGATGAACCACGCGCCGTTGGTGTAATAGGTGTCCTTGCTCGCGCTGACCCGGAGGTAGTCCCAGTCCGGATCGGCGTTCGTCGGGTTGCGACCGGAACAGGCGTACCAGGCGCGGAAGCTGCCGGGTTCGAACAACGGCAGATTCAATCCGACGATCACCGGTGCCGAGGTCACGGATCCGTAGCTGTTCGAGATCCGGACCGCATAGTAGCCGGTGTCGACATCGCACTGGACGTTGGTCAACGCGAGCGTGGCGGCTGTGGCACCTGACAGGTTCACGCCGTCGCGCGTCCACTGGAATGCCAACGGCGCCGTGCCGCTCACGTCGACTGCGAAGGTCGCGTTCGATCCCGGGGCGACGAATTGATTGATCGGATTTCCAACGATCGCCGGAGCGCTGATTTCGGGGATGGCGTCTGCGGCCGGATTGTCGAAGAGATAGTCGACCTGGGCATCGGAGAGGATGCGATCGAAGATGGCGATCTCATCGAGGCTGCCGGCGTAGGTCGAAGTGGGCGTACCAGCGGAGGTGACACCGCCCAGAATGAAGAAGGCGGTGTTGGGCAGGAGGGTGCTGCCGGTGGTGGTATGCTCGACAGGTGATCCATCGACATAGATCGCATCGCCCGAGCCATCGGCACGATGGGTGGCGACGATCTGATGCCACTGGCCGTCATCGACGTTGGTGGTCGAGCGGGGCTCGCGTCCGGTGCCGGCCGGGGCGGTGGCGTACCAGGAAGCCTTGCGTGCGAGGCCGCTGGCTCCCGAGGCATTCAGGTTGAGGGCGTAACCGTTGTCCGTGGTCAGCGTGTGCCTCGACAGGAACGATGCGAACCCATTGGCGCCGGGATCGGCCCGGACCCAGGCGACCACGGTGAAGTCGTTGGTCGTCAGCGACAGCACGGGGCCCATGTTCACCAGGCCGCCATTGGTGCGGTTCAACTGGAGGGCACGACCGGCACGGCCTTCGGCAACGGAGGTAGTGCCCGCCGGCGAGTTGGTGCCGTCGTAACGATTGGAGGTGACGTCGAGTACCACCGCCGAACCGGCGGGTTCATCGAGATGCCAGCGGGCAATCGGGAGAACCTCACCGGGATTGGAAGCGAGCGCGGGCCGGACGTTGAGGCGGGCAACGCGCGACGTGGTGGCACCGAAGTCGTTCTCGGCGATTAGACGGTACCCGGCCGCGTCGAGGACAGTCACCGGGCCCACCGGGAGGTTGGTCGAGGTCACAGCTCCGATATCAGTCCCGTCCTTTTGCCAGCGGAAGCTGATGGGATCGGAGCCGGTCACGAATGCAGCCAACGATCCGGAAGCGCCGGCGTTCAGGGTCAGGTCGATGGGTTGGGCGGTGACAGTGGGTGCCGAACCTTCGAAGAGTTCCTTCAGGTTCAAGACCACGTTGGTGGTGGAGTAGGCAGCTTCCACAACGCCGTTGGCGGGCTGTTCGATGCTGGCGAACGTGCCGGTTCGGGCGGTCGTGGTGAGGACCGTGTACTGGTCATTGGTGCCAACACCCGGGAGGAGCTTGACCTTGATCTTGCCACCGATGGTGGCCGCGCCGGTGACGCGGATGAGATCGGAGTTGGTGCCAGGAATGCCGCGGCCGACCTCGACGAAGAGGGTGCCAGCCGTCTGGTTATAGCTGGGAAACTGGAGCACGCCCGGGCTGGCGCCCGGGGCGACTGTGGCGCCGGTGTTCACGAACGGCAGGCCGAACCCACCGGTCCCAGACAGCGTGCCCCCTGTGAAGGTTGCAGTCGTGGCGGACCCCGCCACCTGTCCGCCGGCAAGCGACCATGTGCCCGCGGT